>JBJOKQ010000061.1:0-16115 GCA_046046005.1 Bacteroidota bacterium
TGCAGGATTAATCGGCACTCCGGAGCGCTTCAGGAATCCTTCTGCACCCGGATTTGAGGAGAATGGTTCCCTCAAGTCATTTTTTTTTTCGTCGGACTGAGTACCGTTTAACGCGCAGAGCTGCATGAGCAGGAATTCTACCTGCAACCGAGGATTTCGAGCAGTCTTATAGCTGGTATCACACTTGTTGATCAAACTGAGACCGCGAAGCAACATCATTGAATCGCAACGCGAAGACTGATCTTGGAATTTCTCTTTGATTTTCTGTCCTGCTTCAAGCAAAACGAGAGTTGCCTGATCCTTACACACTAGAAGATTTCTGAAATGATCGGCCATGCTGGAAACGAAATTGTGTCCGTCGAATCCATTATTCAGAATCTCATTATACACCAACAAGGTTTGCGGAATTTCCGATTTCAGGATATGATCCGTTACACGGAAAAAATAATCGTAATCGAGAACGTTCAGGTTATCGATTACAGATTTATAATCCAGATTATTTCCTGCGAAACTTACAACCTGATCAAAAATTGAGCAGGCATCACGCAATGCTCCGTCTGCTTTCTGAGCGATTACATGTAACGCATCATTATCAGCAGTTACATTTTCACTCTTTGCGATATAAGCAAGATGTTCCGCAATGTCATCAACCTGAATACGGTTGAAGTTGAAAATCTGACAACGAGATAATATTGTCGGCAGAATTTTATGACGTTCGGTAGTTGCCAGAATGAAAATGGCGTAACGTGGCGGCTCTTCAAGCGTCTTCAGAAATGCGTTGAATGCCGAAGCAGAAAGCATGTGCACCTCATCGATTACATAAACCTTACGCGCATTCGGATTGTGTTCGCTCAATTGAGGCGGAATGCGAACGGTATCAACAAGATTTCTGATATCATCCACGGAGTTGTTCGAAGCCGCATCCAACTCGTAAATATCAATTGCTTGTCCGCTGTTGAATGACTTACAGGATTCACATTCGTTGCAAGCTTCTGTTTCAGCCGTAAGATTTACGCAGTTAATGGTTTTTGCAAGAATCCGGGCGCAAGTTGTTTTTCCCACACCACGAGGACCGCAAAACAGGAAGGCTTGAGCCAAATGGTTGTTGCGGATTGCATTCTGGAGTGTTGTCGTAATCGAAGATTGACCGACAACCGACCGGAATGTAGCCGGGCGGTATTTTCTCGCAGATACAATGAAATTTTCCATCGGAGCGTAAAATTAATGGATTCCTGCGCCTTTTTCAGAGAATTGACAGTAACTCACGATTATGTTTATCAACAACTGTGGAAAAGAATTTTCGCCCGAAAAACCTTGCAAATAATAACCGATGATTTGCAACAAATGGCTTGCGTTAAATCGGCGTAAAAAATGAGTAACTTTAGCTCTCAATTCAAAATTCAATCCTGACCAAAATGAAACAAATTTACATGTTAGCGGGAGCAGCAATGTTGTTTACAGCTGCCAACGCCCAATCAACATTCGCCGATGACTTCGAAGCGTTTGCTTTGAATGCGTATATCGGACCAACAACTCAGTGGACGACCTGGAGCGGAACCGAAGGCGGTTCTGAAGATGCTCAAGTAGTTGACGCTTCTTCTTTCGGCGGAACCAAAGCTGCTTACTTCATGTCTACTGCTGCTAACGGCGGACCGCAAGACGTTGTACTCCCGTTTGGCGGGCAGTATAATACAGGAACGTTCTCTTACGAAATGGATATGTTCGTTACTGCAAATAAAGGAGCTTACTTCAATTTCCAGGGACAGACTACCATCGGATCTTTGTATGCCATGGAATGCTACATGCCGCAGAACGGAGACCTGATTCTTTCGAACACCAACGGGACTTTATTTCAGGGGACATATCCGACTGCAACTTGGTTCACTATCCGGTTCGATATCAACCTGAATACAAATAATTGGGAGTTGTACATCGACAACGTTCTGCAAGGAACTTTCTCCAATACAGTTAATCAGGTTGCATCTATCGACATTTTCCCTTACAATGGAACAACAGTAGGTGGTAATGGTCAATCTGAGTTCTGGGTTGATAACGTGTCATATAATCACACTGCTTACACGCTTCCTGCGCGTAATGGTGCTGTTATTGCAACCGGTGCAATCCATCCTGCTACGCGCCAGCCTGCATCTTTCACGGGAATTGTCGGACAGCAGAAACGCTTTGCTGCTACTGTTCGTAACCTCGGAACTTCAGCGATCACTTCTTTCGACATTTCTTACACTTACAACAGCAACACTGTTACCCAGACAATTTCAAGTGTAAACATTGCTTCACTTGCAAGCTACACAGTTGAATTCACTAACCCGGCTACTCTTATCGCGGGAACGAATCCTATTCTGTTTGTAGTTTCAAACGTAAACGCACAAGGTGCGGATCTTGATAACGCTGATGACAGCTCAACTTTCGTAAGCAATATCACTGTTGTTCCGGCTGCGGGGAAAGTAGTACTCGGCGAAGAAGGTACAGGCACATGGTGTCAGTGGTGCCCGCGCGGTGCTGTGTACATGGACTATATGGCTGAATCATATGATGGATTCTGGGCTGGTGTAGCAGTTCACAATGGCGACCCGATGGTGGTTACACATTATGATGCAGGTATCGGTGGATTGATCCAAGGTTACCCTAGCGGTGTTGTGGATCGTATGCCGGAGTCAGATCCTTCTGATTTCGAAAATGAATTCCTGAGCCGCGTTATCGTTCCGCCGCATGCAATCATCACAAACGGAGCGCAGTACTCTGCAAACGGTGATACACTCAAAGTATCTCTTACTTACAACTTCGGCATTGCTGCAACAAGCTCTTACAAAGTGGCTTGTGTACTAGTTGAAGACTCTGTAACGGGTACAACAGGTTACAACCAGTCAAATGCTTATGCTAACAATGCAGCAGGTCCAATGGGCGGATTCGAAACGCTTCCATCAAGTGTTCCTGCCAGCCAGATGAATTACAATCACGTAGCACGTAACATCATGCCTTCATTCACTGGAGCTACTGGATTGCCTGCAACAGTTACAGTTGGAAGCACACACACTTTCAACTTTACATTTGTATTGGGCAGCTCATGGGATACAACACAGTTCCACATTGTTGGTCTGTTGTTCGATCCTGCAGGTGACGTTGACAATGCATCAAGTTCTTCTGTAGCAGAAGCAATCACTAACGGCTATGTAACCGGAACCAACATTGTTGGTCTTTCTGAAACACCTGCTCAGCCTGATGCGTTCGATATTTATCCAAATCCTGCGAACGGATTTGCAAATGCTTCTATCATCCTCGACAACTCACAGGAAGTTATCATGACTATCCGTGATGTAACAGGAAAAGTAGTTGCTCAGCGTAACTATGGTGAATTGAACGGTGCACAGATCCTCCCTATCAACACAACAGAGTTGGCAGAAGGAATGTACACGGTAGAAATTGCAACAGGTGAAACTGTTCGCGTTTCTCAGCTGATCGTTCAGTAATTCCGAATAAACTTTAAGAAAAGACATCTTTGCTTCGGCAAGGATGTCTTTTTCTTTTGTCCACGGCATGTACTTTAAATCTCATTAACTTCGCACTTTCATTTCTGTACATGACACTCACAGCTCTTAACGCCATTTCTCCTGTTGACGGACGTTATCGCCGCCAGACGGAATCATTGGCACTCTATTTTTCCGAAAGCGCACTCATACGCTACCGTCTCCTTATTGAAGCGGAATATTTTATCGCACTGTGCAAATCCGGTTTACCTCAATTGAAATCCGTTGATGCTTCTAAATACGAACTCATCCGTGATGTTGTATACCGAAACTATACGGAAGCAGATGGACAAACGATAAAAGAGACGGAGAAAGTCACCAATCACGATGTGAAAGCTGTGGAGTATTTCGTGAAAGAAAAACTCAAAGGAATCGGACTCGAATCAACGCTTGAATTCGTTCACTTCGGTTTAACTTCTCAAGACATCAACAATACTTCCACTCCGCTTCTTCTGAAAGATGCGCATGAGAAAGTTTACATGCCTGCATTGAATGCAGTTGTTACGCATCTTGAAAAATTGGCGGACGACTGGAAAGATATTCCTATGCTCGCACATACGCACGGTCAACCGGCTTCACCGACGCGACTTGGGAAGGAAATCAATGTATTTGTTTCACGCCTGAAAGAACAAATCCGTTTACTCGGAATGGTTCCGTTCTCCGCGAAATTCGGAGGAGCAACAGGAAACTTCAATGCACATTTCGTTGCATATCCCGATCGTGACTGGAAGAAATTCGGAGATGAATTTGTTGCGTCACTTGGGTTAGTGCGTTCGCATCCTACCACGCAGATTGAACATTACGATAATCTTGCAGCCTATTTTGACGGTGTGAAGCGCATCAACACAATACTCGTGGATTTGTGCCGTGATATGTGGACATACATTTCAATGAACTATTTCCGTCAGAAAACGAAAGCGGGAGAAATCGGTTCATCTGCGATGCCACACAAAGTAAATCCGATTGACTTTGAAAATGCAGAGGGAAATCTCGGAATAGCGAACGCAGTATTCGAGCATCTGGCAGCGAAACTTCCGCTTTCCCGTTTGCAGCGCGACCTTACAGATTCAACTGTATTACGCAATATCGGTGTTCCTGTTTCACACACTTTGATTTCACTCAACTCCATTGAAAAAGGATTGAGCAAACTGTTGCTTAATGAATCTGCTCTTGCACAAGACCTTGAAGACAATTGGGCCGTTGTTGCAGAAGCCATTCAAACCATTCTGCGTCGTGAAGGATATCCGAAGCCGTATGAAGCATTGAAAGATCTCACGCGCGGGAAAGATTCCATTACGAAAGAATCCATTACAGAATTTATCAGCGGATTGAATGTAACTGATACCGTGAAAGCGGAATTGCGTGCGATCACACCGTCGAATTATACCGGAATCTGAACCATCCGGAATTGTTATTACTTTGAACGGTAATAATCAACCACCAAACTAAATGACAAGCGCAATCAAATTATTCAGGATTGTTTCTTTCCTCGTTTTGTCATTGACGATTCCTTGTCAACTTAAAGCGGTAATACAACCTTCCTATTTCACGCTTGCGGAAAAACAATTTAACGGAATTGAAATTTACGATGTCATTCAAGACAGAAATTACAATTATTGGTTTGCCACGAGCTCGGGGCTTTTCCGTTATGATTGTTACACGTTCACCTCTGTGAAGTGTTTCGGAATGAAAGGCAATTCCGTTTTTGGTTTTACAGAAGCGCGCAACGGTGAAATATTCTGCTATAATCTGAATGCCCAGATCTTCAGAATAGCGGATAACAAATGCAATCTGTATTATGAGCTGTTACCGGATGAACGATCAACCGATGTTCATCTCACCTGTAATTCAGATTCAGACTTAGTAGTTGTTTGCAGAACTCCGTTTCTTTTTGATAAGAACAAGAAAAAACACTCCGCACTTCCAACCATGAGAGGTTATCATGGAATTCCATTCACCACCTCTGATGGAAGAATCATTTGCAGCAGAAACGGCTCCGATTCTGTTTTAGTAATTCAAGGGACGACTTTCACCAGACAAGCGCTGCATAGTTCTGAGTCAATTAATATCGGAGTTTACAAATTTCTGAATTTGAGTACAGGCACTGTTGCTGTGAATCTGGCATCCAAAGTGTTTTATGATTTTAACGAACAAACGCTGACGCTGTCCAAGCGCATTCAACAACCGTTTGAATCGAATGGTGAATACTTTCGCTATTACGTTTACAGCGATATGCTGTGGATAGCGGGAACCATGCGAGGTGTTTACATTTCTGATAATCTCTTCGCAAATTCGATTCCTTCACCGGTATTCAACGATTGGATCATATCCGACGTCTACAGAGACCGCGAAGGTAACACGCTGCTTTCCACATTCGGAGCGGGAGTGATTGTAATTCCCGACGTAACCATTGAAGGAGCGATTTCATTACCTGCTAAGCAAGTACCAATGAGTATCAGCTTTGCAGAAGGCGACAATTTAGTTGTCGGTTCAGAAAACGGAAAACTATATGAATATGAGAATGATAGCTTTTCTATATGGTCGGGAGCCGGAACGCGTCCATTGAAAGCCATGTTCAGCTGGAAAGATTGTCCTTTTGTATTATATGATGACGGCGAAATGAATGACAAGGGCAATGTCAAAGCCTGTTTCAACGACAACAAAGAGATAATCTGTCTGACCAAAGGGTCTTTAAAAGATGCAACGCTGATATCGCCACATGAAATTCTAGCTGCATTCAACATCGGCACATATCGAATTACATGGAATGAAGAAAGGGAATTTACAGTCGAACCAATCACTGAACTTCGAATTCGTTGCCATAATATCGCCCATGCAGCAACAACCGAAATTACCGGAATAGCTACTTCACAAGGATTAAAACTTCTGTACAAAGACGGCACTGTTGTTCCTGTGAATTATAACAACGCACCGTTATTTGTGTCCGAAATTGCGGCGGATGACAGTTCTATTTTTGCAGTTAATGCGGATGGAGAAGTTCTGAAGATCAAAGGAGCCGGCGATATTATTAAAATGAGATTAAAAGAAACGGAGAACGAAGAGATCGTTCAACTGATTGCCTCCGGAAAATACCTCTATTCACAAACGGACAAAAATATTTACGTACACGAGTACAAAGGAAAGTTGAAACGGAAAATTTCAGGGGCGGAAAGTTTCTCGGGAATGAAGATTAATGACTTCTGTGTAAACAGAGATGAAATCTGGGTTGCAAACAATTCCGGAATTCAGAAATTCGATTTGAAAGATTCAGACCGAAAACCCTCAGTGCCTTTGCTTTCCTTTTCAATGATAAGTGCCGGAAGCGACACTGTAAACTTTTCACAAAGCGAATTTTCCTTCGAAGAATCTGCAAGAAAATTCAGATTTGTAATCTCATCACCTACCCTGCGGCATACAGCAAACATCAGGTATCATTATAAACTTTTAGGCAACGATGCCGGATGGACGATCGCAGATTATACGGAACATGATATCACCTATCAAAGTTTACCCGCAGGCGATTACACGTTCATTGTCAAAGCAGAAAATCAAGGCGTATTCAGCACACCGCTAACCTTTCACTTTACAGTTACCGGACCTTTCTGGTCGACATGGTGGTTTTACGCATTAGCCACATTGACAATTGCGATTTTGATAACATTGATTTACTTAAACAGACTGCGTGTGCAGCAGCGCAAATCAAAACTCATCAACGAGCTATATGCTTCGCGTTTGACAGCCATTCAATCGCAGATGAATCCGCATTTCATTTTCAATTCACTGAACTCTATTCAGGATCTTGTCCTTAAAGGCGATGTTGATAATTCATATACCTACATCACAACTTTTTCCGATATGGTTCGTCGTACGATGAACTATTCTGAAAAGGATTTCATCGACTTTGATCAGGAATTGAAACTGCTGACTTTGTATTTATCGCTAGAGCAGTTGCGATTCAGAAAAGAACTGCAGTATACTATTGATGAAGGTAATTCTGAAGATATTATGATTCCTCCGATGTTGATTCAACCTTTTATAGAGAATGCGTTGGTTCACGGATTATTGCATAAACAAGGAGAAAAGAAACTGATCATTCGCTTTGAACTCGGGGAGAATCTGAAATGCACAATCGAAGACAACGGAATAGGAAGAGAGCAATCCAAACTGATCAGGGAACGTCAACGCGGTGATCATGAATCATTTTCCGGGCGTGCAATTGAAAAGCGATTTGAGATACTGAATCAATTATACGGAACACAATGCGGTTATTCCTATGAAGATTTAGAATCGAACGGTGAACCCGCAGGAACACGGGTTACTATTATACTTCCTGTGAAACATAAGTTTTGATCCGTTGGTGAATAAATCCTGACACTTCCTGAAAAAAGCAAACGAATACTTCCGATTAAGAATAAGTTTACAGACGTGAAAAAACTTCGGGCCATAATTGTAGATGATGAAGCAAGCGCCAGAGATGTGCTTTCGAATCTGCTTGCCCGATTTTGTCCGAATGTGGAAGTTCTCACGAAATGTGAAAATGTTCCGGAGGCTGTTAAGGCAATCAATGAGCTCAAACCCGATCTTGTTTTTCTGGATATCGAAATGCCTAACTATGCGGGCTATGAAATTGTAAATTTCTTTAAGCAGATCAACTTTGAAATCATTTTCGTTACCGCTTATGATCAATATGCGATTCGAGCATTTGAAATCGCCGCTATGGATTATCTGCTCAAACCAGTAGATATTGAACGCCTCAAACGTGCTGTTGCGCGTGTAATTGAACACTACAATCCGCTCGAGCAGTCGCAACGTCTGGAACAACTCAGCACTACACTTGAAACGAAAGAAATCCGCAACATTGTTGTAACAGATAAAGGGCAACAGCATATCGTTCCTTTAAATTCGATTATTGCAATTGAAGCTCAGGAATCATACTGCATCATTCACACTGCACAAAGAAATTATATTGCCAGTCGCAATCTCAAACACTTTGAGACCACGCTGGAATCTGTTCCTGCTTTTTTCAGAGTACATAAATCCTGGATCATCAATCGCGATCATCTGAAGAATTATTCCAAATCTGAATTAACAATCCGGATGTCCAACGGAATAACCACCAAACTTTCCAAGTACCGTAAAGCTGAATTTGAGGCGTTGATTGTGTCGTAGTCTGTCCGTTCCTGAAGCGATTTGGCTATTACTGAATTAAATAGCGAACCGCCCGTTTCGTTGCAGTAATCTTGGTACTAAATCCAGATTAACTGCATATGAAAAGATTATTGCTCACAGGTTTTGCGGTGCTCAGCTTGATTGCTGTATTGCCATCACAAGTTGTTCAGAACAACACTACTTCTCAAGTTCAACCCTCCCCGGTTGTTTCTTTCACTGAGAACAAAGGCCAGGTCGCCGATCAGAATGGCAACCCACGCCCGGACGTACGATTCAGCGGAACCACGAGTGGCATGGCTTTTCATCTTCGCAACAATGGTATCAGCTATGAACTGAACCGCGTGGACAGCTGGAAGTCGATGGACATTCCTGGTCTGAGCGCTCCGGAAGCAACTCAAGCTTTCCGAACAGCGGATCAGATCACCACATACCGCATTGATCTGAATTGGCTTGGAGCAAATACTGCAGGAACAATCACAACAGAAAATCAACTACCTGGAACCAATTCGTACTATTTCCCGGTTTGTCCTGACGGAGTGCTTGGCGTTCGTTCGTTTGAAGGTGTAGTTTACCGCAACGTATATAACAAAATCGATCTGCACTATTACTCAAGCAACAACTCGCTTAAGTACGATTTTATCGTAGCTCCGGGAGGTGATTACAAAAACATTCGAGCACAAGTAAACGGGGCGACGGAAATTGAAGTCATGAAAGATGGCTCGTTACTTTACAAAACACCTCTGGGCAATATTGCAGAAGGTGCGCCTGTCGTTTACCAGAATGGCGGACAACTGACTGCGCGTTGGATTGTAAAAGGTAACACATTGGAATTTGAAATTGACGGTTACAATCCGAATGCTGAATTGATTATCGATCCTGCAACAAGAACTTGGGGCACTTACTATGGCGGCACGGGAGCTGATCAAGCCTACCGAACCCGCACTGATTTGAGCGGAAATATTTTTATCGCCGGTTGGACAACTTCCGCAACAGGTATTGCTACTGCAGGAAGTTACCAGTCAACCAGCGCAGGCAATACCAACATTTACCTTGCGAAGTTCAATTCTGCCGGTGTAAGGCAGTGGGGAACCTACGTAGGTAATAATGCTGCGGAACAGGCGTACGGTTGTGCAGTTGATGCTTCGGGGAATGTGTTTATTTGTGGTGACGAATTTACCACCGGTACAGAGGTTGCAAGTGCGGGTTGTCATCAACCAACATTTGGTGGCGGAACATCTGATGCATTCTTAATGAAATTCAGTCCGACAGGAGCCAAACTCTGGGGAACACATTATGGCGGAGCAACTTCTGAGATTGCGTACAGCTGTGCAACAACAGCTTCAGGAGATGTTGTGATGGTAGGTTATACTACAAGTAATGCACCGGCAGTATTTGCAACAGCAGGATGCCATCAGCCTGCCTATGGAGGCGGAGTGGAAGATGGTTTTGTTGCGAAATTTAATGCATCAGGTGTCAGGCAGTGGGGAACGTTTTACGGAGGCGGACTTCACGATCGTATTCTTTCCTGCGCGATTGATGCAAGCGGAAATATTTTTCTTTCAGGTTATACAATCAGCACGGGCGGAATAGCAACGGCAGGTAGTCATCAAACTGCTAATGGAGGTCTTCAGGATTGTATGCTAATTAAATTGAATGCAAGCGGAGCAAGACAATGGTCAACTTATTATGGCAGTGCGGGAAATGATACAGGAGGAGAGTGCTCTGTTGATGCATCAGGTAATGTTTACTTCTGCGGAAACACAGCAGGCAGTACAGGAACATCCATAGCAACTGCAGGCAGCCATCAGCCAACCCTCGCAAGCGGAGCTGAATCGTTTCTAGCCAAGTTCAATACAAGTGGTGTTCGACAGTGGGGAACTTATTATGGCGGTGCAGGGGTGGATCAAGGCATTGGTTGCGTAACAGATGCGGCAGGCTATATTTATTTCTGTGGCATGTCAACAACCACTACAGCTAATGTGATTTCCACTGCAGGAAGCCATCAACCTACGAGCGGCGGCGGGAATGAAGCGTTCCTCGTTCAGTTCAACAGCTCAGGCGTTCGTCAGTGGGGAACTTACTACGGAGGAGCCGGCGCAGAATCCGGTTATTCTGTAACGATTGACGTTTCCAATAATATTATTCTTTCCGGAGTCACTGGTTCGAATGTAGGAACAGAAATTGCAACAGCAGGCAGTCACCAGCCAACATATGCCGGATCCAACGACGGTTTTATTGCAACATTCTTCAACTGCAATTCTTCTGCAGCACCGACAAATACAACATCACCTACCAGCCTCGCCATTTGTTATAATACAAGCACAACTCTTACTGCTACGGGTGGCGGAACATTAGGTTGGTACACCGCCGGCACGGGTGGAACTTATCTGGGCGGTGGAGGTTCATTCACTACTGCAGCGTTAACAGCAACTACGAGTTTCTATGTACAAGACAGTTCAGGATGCGCGGTGAGTTCAAGAACACAGATTACAGTGACTGTGAATCCTCAAATTACTTCTTCAGCAACTTCAATTGTCAACATTTCATGTAACGGAGGATCGAATGGAGCAGCTACAGTTGTTCCGGGCGGAGGAACATCCCCGTACACATACTCATGGGCTCCAAGCGGAGGAACAGCAGCGTCAATTTCAGGACGCACTGCAGGAGTGTACACTTGTACAATTACCGATGCCAGCGGATGTACACGTACACAAACAGTCAATCTCACGCAACCTACAGCTTTGAGTTCGTCTGTTGCCTCACTAACGAATAATCTGTGCAATGGAGCAAGTACAGGTGCTGCGACCGTTTCTGTTTCCGGCGGTGCAGGCAGTTACACATATTCATGGGCTCCATCAGGTGGAACTGCAGCAACGGCAACAGGACTTGCAGCTAATACCTATACATGCACAATTACTGATGGCAACGGATGTACACGCACACAAACTGTTTCAATAACTCATCCAACTGCAATGGCATCTTCAGTCTCATCACAAACTAATATCTCCTGTAACGGAGGTACGAACGGTGCGGCAACCATTTCAGTCAGTGGTGGAGCGGGGGCATATACATATTCCTGGGCGCCAAGTGGCGGAACAAGCTCATCAATCAGCGGGAGAACAGCAGGAACTTACACTTGTACAATAACAGATGCCAATGGTTGTACACGTACCCAAACGGTAGCACTGACGCAACCAACTGCAATCGCATCAACAGTTTCAGCACAAACCAATGTTTCATGCAACGGGGGAAGTAACGGTGCAGCCACAGTTACGATCACAGGAGGTGCTCCCGGATATTCATATTCGTGGGCTCCGAGTGGCGGTACATCTGCATCAATTTCCGGAAGAACCGCAGGAGCATACACATGCACAGTTACCGATGCCAATGGTTGTACGATCACCCAAAGTGTGAACATTACACAACCTACGGCGATTACGTCATCTATTACCTCGCAAACCAACGTAGCTTGTAACGGTGGTAACAATGGTTCTGCAACCGTAAACGTAAGTGGCGGTGCCGGTGGATACACATATATTTGGTCACCATCAGGAGGAACTGCAGCAACTGCAACCGGATTAGCTGCAGCAACATACACATGTACCATAACAGATGTGAATGGATGTACGCGTCAGCAAACAGTTACACTTACACAACCGGGTGGAATGACTGCCAGTGTTGCATCGCAAACTAACGTTGCATGCAATGGAGGTACTAATGGCTCTGCTTCAATTTCAGTAACAGGAGGAGCAGGAAGCTACACATACTCATGGACTCCGTCCGGAGGAACAGGATCAAGTGTTACCAATCGTACTGCCGGCGTGTATACATGCACAATTACCGATGCTAATGGTTGTACAACTACACAAACAGTTAACATCACACAACCAAGTGCAATTGTAACCAGCATTACTTCACAGACAAATGTTACATGTAACGGAGCAAACAACGGTACAGCGACTGTAAGTGCAAACGGCGGCACCCCGTCATACACGTACTCTTGGTCTCCATCGGGCGGTACATCCGCTTCTGCATCGGGACTTGCACCTAACACTTATACTTGCACGATAACAGATGCGAACGGATGCACTCAAACACAAAGCGTAGTAATTTCCGAACCGTCTGCAGTTACAGCCAGCGTTGCATCGCAATCGGATCCATTGTGTAATGCAGGAACTGACGGAACAGCAACTGTTAATGCATCAGGTGGAACAGGAGCACTTACCTACTCTTGGTCACCTGCAGGAGGCAATGCTGCAACCGCAACCGGAATCGGTGCAGGATCATACACGTGCACAGTTACAGATGCGAACGGTTGTACGCAAACTACTTCTGCAACGTTGAGCGAACCGTCTGCTATCAGCACATCGGCATCATTCAACACAGACCCAACGTGCAATGGAGGAACCGACGGTTCAATGGGCGTATTTGCTATGGGCGGCACAGGATCATATACATATAACTGGCTTCCATCGGGAGGTAATGCAGCCTCTGCAACAGGACTTTCTGCAGGAACATATACTTGCACAGTGACTGATGCAAATTCATGTACAGCCACATTCATCAATACACTTTCACAACCGGCTGCGATCGCCTCATCACAAACAGTTGCTGTATGTTTTGGAGATTCGTTTACTGTGGGTTCAAACACCTACAATGCAACCGGAATTTACACGGATGTATTGACGTCCATCAACGGATGCGACAGTACGGTAACGACTGATCTTACAGTGAACACAGCTATCGACATCACCACAACAACCAGCTTGGGTACAATTTCTGCTAACCAAAACGGTGCAAACTACCAATGGATCGATTGTCTCAATGGAAATGCGCCTGTAATTGGTGCAACGAATCAGACCTTTACTCCTACAGTTAATGGCGACTATGCAGTAATTGTAACTGTCGGTTCATGCAGCGATACCAGTGCTTGTTCGAATGTAATCACAGGAATTGAAAACACTGCGATCGCGTCATTCAGTTTGTATCCGAATCCTACAAACGGATTAATCACAATTCAAACCGGATCAGTTAACAATGCAACCATTGAAGTATTCAATGCAGTTGGTCAACTTGTGCTGACTGAAAAAGCGAACAGCTCGGCAATTACACTTCAATTGCCCGAAGAAAACGGAATGTATCTCATACGTGTTACAGCAAACGGTTCAAGCTCTACACAGCGAGTGATCAAACAATAAACTACAGCAAAACACCAATGGAAAAGGGAAGATCGAAAGGTCTTCCCTTTTATGTTTAAAGAAAATCGACCTGTGATCCATTCCTGAAGTCGTTGGGCTATTCATGAACTTCCATAACAGAAGTTAAAACAGTACAAATATGTTTGCTGCAACAAACAAGTTTTGATTTTATGAAAAAGACAATTTTTGCGGCGTTTCTTTTCGGTTCGATCAGTGTAAATGCTCAATCCTTCGCATGGGCAGGGAGTTTTGGCAGCGGAAGTAATGAAGAAGGTCGCGGAATTGCTGTGGATGCCAGCGGTAACGTATATTCCACAGGGTCCTTTACAGGATCCGGCGACTTCGATCCGGGTCCCGGAACACTAACCTTGACTTCTGCAGGCTCTACAGACGTGTTTATTTCAAAACTTGATGCGTCAGGAAATCATGTTTGGGCAGTTCGTATGGGCGGAACAGGTCCGCAGGCGGCAACAGATATTGCGTTGGACAATGCAGGGAACATATACATTATCGGCAACTTCAATAATTCCATTGATATGGATCCAGGACCGGGAGTTGTAAATATCACATCTCTTGGCGCACAAGATGTTTTCATTGGAAAATACGACCCGTCCGGTAATCACATTTGGTCAAAACGTTTCGGAAGCATATCACACGAAGCCATAACCTCAATTACAATTGATGCATCAGGAAACGTATTAACGTGCGGCTCATTTGCTGGTACAACGGATTTTGATCCGGGAGCAGGTACGGCAAATCAAACTGCAACCTCTACAAGTGATGGATATATATCCAAACTTGATGCAAATGGAAACTATGTTTGGGCAAAACAAATTCCATTGGGCGGATCAAATACAGCAAGTGCAATTGTGTGCGATGCCGCCGGAACAATTTATTTAACCGGCTATTACGAAGGCACTGTCGATTTCGATCCGGGTGCAGGATCATATCCGATCACTTCAGCTGGATTGATTGACATTTTCACGTTGAAATTACTTAGTAACGGGGACTTCAACTGGGCAGGAAGTATGGGTAGCAGTACAGCTGCAGATTATGGTCGATCTATTGCAATTGACGCGAACGGAGATGTTGTTGTGACCGGAGAGTTCCAAGGGACAGCAGACCTTGATCCGACCGTTGGAGTATACAATCTTACTTCTTTGGGAGTGAAAGATATTTTCGTTTCTAAATTTACACCGTCAACAGCAAGTTTTGTTTGGGCAGTACATATCGGTGATGTCAATAATGAAATCGGATACGGAGTTGCGATTGATGCCGGTGGCACCATTTACATCACAGGTAATTTTATCGGCACAGTAGATTTTGATCCGGGCGCAGGTAATGCTACAGTCAGCTCCAATGGAAATCAACGCGATTGTTTTATTCTGAAACTCGACGCAGCAGGAAATTATATATGGTCCGGCACCTACGGATCTGCTTCGCTGGGGGATGATGCGTACGCAATCTATATTGATGCAGCAACGAATATTTACACAACCGGATATTATCAAGGAACTGTTGATTTTGACCCGGGTTCCGGAACAGCGGACCTAACGTCAGGAGGTCAAACAGATGCTTACGTTCTTAAAATTCTACAGTGCTCGCCGCCGGCAGCACCGGCGAATACCACTCCTGCTCCATCACTAACAATTTGCGGAACGGGGAACACTACACTCACCGCTAGCAACACCGGCACATTAGGTTGGTACGATGCTGCATCAGGGGGAACTTACCTTGGAGGAGGATCAAGTTTCGCAACACCAACGCTAAACACTACAACTACTTACTATGTGCAAGACAGTACATGTGCAAGCAGTCCGCGTACCGCTATTGTAGTTACAGTTAGCCCAACAATGTCAACAAGCATTTCAACTTTGAACAATGTTACCTGCAATGGCGAAAACAATGGTTCAGTCGGCGTAAGTGTAAGTGGCGGTACACCGAATTATTCCTATATGTGGAGTCCAAGTGGCGGTACATCTCCGGCGGCTTTTAACCTTAACGCAGGAACTTATTCCTGCACGGTAACTGATGCTGCAGGATGTACAGCAGTTCAGCCGGTAACTGTTACAGAGCCGGCAGCTATCGACATCACCACAACAACCAGCTTGGGTACAATTTCTGCTAACCAAAACGGTGCAAACTACCAATGGATTGATTGTCTCAATGGAAATGCGCCAGTAATTGGTGCAACGAATCAGACCTT
>JBJOKQ010000062.1:0-16025 GCA_046046005.1 Bacteroidota bacterium
AAACTCTTCATTTTAGATTTGTTCATCGGAGTGTTCAAAGTTTCACTGATCACAAATCGGGAATGAAAAGCATCGAATTCACCTTTATCTTCTGTACTCGCTTTCAATGGAACGGCACAATAATCACCACCGAAAACATGCGCTGTACGCAACACCATTACCTTGTCCGCATATTTCTTAATCACCGTATCCGAAAATGTCATGAATGAACCGCTCACCGCTGTGTCCTGCAGAAAAAAGTACATGGAAATACTCGCAGCGGCGTCCTTTTGCTGTTTCAGACAAGTTGCAGGATAAAATGCTTCCGTGTAAAGTGATTGCCTGAGAAGCGATCCGTTTTCCGAATAGGCTCTTCCTGTTCCGGGAGAACCCACCGTATACGTATTCTCCCACTTCAACTCTCCTGTACTATAATATTCCGAACAAACTCCGTTGCGCATTCCGTCTTTATACATGTACATCTTTTTCGGCTTTCCATTGCTATGCCACTCCGCCCATTGTCCGTCCGCAAGATCATTACGATAGGTTGCCTGAAGAATCAACATTCCTGTTGAGTCCCATTCAATATATGCGCCATTTCGTTTGCCGTTTCGCATCTCCGCCTGCGATTTCTGTCTGCCGTTACTATGAAACTCTTTGTACTGTCTTGTCAGACTATAGAGATGCATATATGAGGAATTGTAATTGTATGAATACACAACCTTGTCCCAACTCATGCTTTCGTGTCTGTTCCGCAGGTTTAATTTGCGCATTTTACCGTCAACGGCCACATAACACAACGTATCGTTCGTCTCCACAGAGAAATTTAAGAATTGTTTCACTCTTCCTTTCTCATCCCATTGCTTATGAATTCCCACAGGTTTACCACCGGAAGCTGTTGTTCCGAATGTTGCAGGAGTTCCATTGGAATAATAATAACAACTCACAACGTCACCCGATGGCAATCGTACACTTTGATTGGTCAATACTCCTGCTTCAGTCCACGATGATTGCTGTACAACACAAGTATCATTGTTTCGAACAGTAAAGCCTTCCTTTACCGGAAACTTTAGATCTCCAAACACACATTCGTAATTCATTTGCGACTGAACCTTCCCGGATGCATAATAATATATGATTCCAACTGTATTTTTTCCTTCCTTATAAAATTCTTCCCGTTCCTTAATACCATCTTGTCTGTAATAAATCCACGCACCGACTTTACCGTAGAATGGATATGAAGGATATGCACCTTTATTTCTTACACGATAATCAAACGAATTGAATGTTCCTTGTGTTCTGATATTCCCACCGGAATGATACTCCCGATATATACCGTAATCTGCATAAGTGGAATGATATCCTGCACTGTCAAACGCATCTGCATTCTTAAATTGCTGTTCTGTGAAATTTTGCACATCGCGTTTGTGAAAGAATCGCATCGTTCTTACTGAATACAAATACGGTTTTATTTTACCCTTGGCATCATAATATTGTTGATACTGTTTCTGAACGTAAAGCTTCTTCTTATCCTTTGTCAGAAATTGCACTTCATAGAAATTCGTATCCTTCCCGTTCGGGAAATATGCAATGCGTTCCATACAGATGGAATCGTTTTTTAATCCGTGCAGATAAAAAACCTGATAATTGGTAAGCACTTTACCCGATCCGTAATACTTCGACCACTCTTCTCTCCCATTATAGAACCGCCGCAACTGAGTCGTGTCTTTTGAATAATAATTGATCGTGTATTCAACACCGGTAAATACTTTATCAGTTGCTCTAACCTTTATTTTCTTCGTGTAATAGTCATACACAAGATCAGATGCGGGCATATAGACCGTTTTTTGTGCAGAAACTGTTCCGCAGCAGATGAAAATGGTCAACAGAAGTGTAATTAGTGCTTTCACGCCTCTAGGATGCGGATGCTGTAAGAATTCCATAAACGAATTAAAGAAAAATGTTTCGCATGGTCCCTGAATTACCCGCGCATCCTTACATTTATGTTATGAAACAACAGGAACTTTCAAAAGCAGTGGTCGACAAAATGATGTCGAAAGATTGGTTTTCCCAATGGCTCGGTATTGAAGTGATCAAAACTGAACCCGGCTCCTGCGAGTTACGAATGGTGATCAGACATGAAATGCTGAACGGTTTTTCAATTGCGCACGGTGGTATAACCTATTCTCTTGCCGACAGCGCGCTTGCATTTGCATCTAATGGTCATGGAAGAATGGCTGTTTCAGTAGAAACTTCCATTTCTCATACTGAACCTTTACGTGAAGGAGATATCATCACCGCTTATGCTGAGGAAGTAAGTCTCTCCAATAAAATCGGGATCTATCATATTAAAGTGCTCAACCAGAAAAATGAAACAGTCGCTTTGTTTAAAGGAATTGTTTACAGAACCGGTAAAGACTGGTTTCCGGAATCCGGCAGTTAACGTTTTTCGCTGACACGCACTTTGCAAGCCTCAAGACATCGCGCAAATTCCTTCTTTACCAAAGGATGCTGGTTGAAACGAAAAGTCTCTTCCTTTTCACGCGTTTTAATAATGTAAATCTGCCCTTTCTTATCAGAAGTGAAATGGAGTTCACGAATTACATCAAGTGAATATACCGTTGGTTTTTTCCAGCAACCCCGACGAATTTCCAAACGATCCTGAAACAACTCAATCACCGGCGGACCAATCATTCCCATTGCTATCGGCAGTAAACACAACAACGTTCCCGAAATACCAATGACGTAATTCCCTTGTGAGAGTTTATAAGCGCAATATAAAGCTCCCGCAACTCCCGCAAGAATGGTCAACACTGCTACCAGACGTGCCGTACTCAATTTCAATGTATAGAAAATCGGATTTGTACTCATGAACCGCAAAGCTAATCATTCAGAAATGAAAAAGGCTGCCTTCAAGACAGCCTTCTCCAATGAATTCATCTTGTTATTTCACAATGATGCGTTGCACGTTATTTCTTCCGTTCACATTTACATTCAGGAAATAAATTCCTGAAGCAAGCGTTGCAGCATTCCATTCCACACGATGCACTCCTTGAGTCATCGATGTTGTATGCTGAATAGTTTGTACCGTTCTGCCTTGTGCATCAGTAACAAACAATGTAACGTCTGACTGTTCATCAATGCTGAAGTTCACGGTTGCGTTTTCGCTTACAGGATTCGGGTATACGTTTACACCTGTTGTGTTTACATTTTCATTGATCGCTGTTGCGTAATTGTGCGCAGGGAAAACAACGTTGTCCACCCAGGCACAATCGCTGCCGTCATCAACAACATAATCCTTCTTGTATTCCCATTTAAACGTATGCACACCTGCCGTTACTGCATATGCAAATCGCGACCAATTCTGTGTACCTGACCATTGTCCCTGCAACTGATTATCAATATAGAAATTCAGGAAGTCGTAGTTCAATTCAGAAGAAACCGCTCTGTAGAATGAGATGCTGTCGTTATTAAGAACATTGAGTGTAATCGACATTACAGACATCTGATTGCTCGTGATCGCTCCTGATTTTGAACAGTACGAATCATCATACGCATTATCAGTTGTTGTAAACCAAGGCAGACTTCCGCTCGTTACCCAAGGGAATTGTGTAAAGTCATTGGTTTCATAATCTTCCATCGCAATACTGATGCGCTCATAGTAAGTAGTTGAAACGCTGTACGCGCCGGCAGTAGCTGTGTATGTAAGATCAACTGTTGTACCGATCGTCGCAGCTCCTGACACTGTAACACTGAATATTGCATTAACGGTTCCGTTGACAACAATTGTTCCCAATGGCAAATTGTTGTTATTGATCGTCAGCATAGGATTCGTAGTGGTAAGAACTCCAATGCATGAAGGTGTTGTTGAATGACCGTTGTTGCCTGTAGGAATAATGATGTTCAGTGTTTCAGAAGGATCCATTACTCCGTTTCCGTTAGCAGCAGCGTCATCCACCGCAACATTTCCTGCCGTCAAAGCAGGAGCGTGCAATGTTTCAGTGAAGGTATTGGTCCATGTGTTGCTTGCACCATCGGTAATTGTAAGAGTAAACGTTGCCACATGCATATCCGGAACGTTCGACCCAATTGTTGCAGCGTAAGCCGTGGTCTGCGATTGCGTTGCACTTACCGCAATATTTCCGAAGTTCTCATTCGCATCAGTTATCGTTACATAAGGATCGGTTGTGCTCAGCACTGCGCTAACAGAATTTGCCGTAGATGCACCAACGTTGTTCAAAGAAACATCAAACAAAACGTTCTCCGAAAAATCACCGAAGTTGTCGTTGTTTCCTGCAGGATCAGTGAGCAAATGTGAAGCTGTTACTACGTAAGGTCCTGAAGCAGGAACAACCAATGCGTGTCCGAGATATGGAACGTAATTGTAAGCCACCGCCGTTACGAACAAAGTATCTACAACAGCAAGTGGAGCAAAAGAAATAGTAACGCTGTTGTTCACTACTGTTCCTGATCCGAGTATTGTTCCGTTCTGATACAAAGTAACGAACGCATCGTTCACAGAACAATTCACCGTAAACTGTGTCGCACCCAAAGTTGCTGTTGCCGGATGCGTTACCGTCATGCTCATCGGATTCAATGTACGCACCATGAGTGAAGGATCGCCGAACATAGTCCATGTATCAGTCATTTCATCTCCGCCCTGCCCGTAAGCATCATTCATCTTGAGACATCCGTTCAAACAGATTCCTCCGAACGTACGCTTGATATTTCCGGAATATGTTTCAGTCAGAATTGCATTCATCTCATCCTGCCCTTCCATTGGCGGATTCCAACTCTGATTGATTGTTGACATAAAATTCGCAACCGATCCTGTAGGTAAATCCAATGAAGGATGCTTTGCACGCAGGAATGCTTCTGCAAAACAAGTTTGATTCACAAAGTCACCGGTCACACAACCTACGATAATCACCAATGGCCACTGGTGAATATTCGTCAGTGCGTTTACGTTGGTGTTGTTGAAGCCTGTAGTTACAATTGAGGTTGAAGAACCATGTCCGGTGTAATTGAAAAGACCTACACCACCATTGATTGCGGTTGCACAATCAGACGCTGTTGGATTTCCCGGAGCATCTCCGCCACCTTGTGAACCGTCATACAATTCAATGAACGTATTGTAATTATATGCAATCAATTGCGCACCGATGTTCTGTTCGTGCTCATAATCCATTTCGTTATCATCTCCCGGACCTTGATTTGAAGCAACCCCGAGACATGTTTCGTAATACGTTCCTGCCGCAGGATTGATTTCATACTCCATCGTACGCTCAAGCACAAGATCAAGTTCCTGAACGGTCTGCACAGAGAAACGTCCGATAAGCAATTCCGGATAATGATCGCTACCGCTGATCATCGCGTAATCCTGATCCGAAGGTCCGTATTGCGTGGTGTTCGGTGTGATTTGCGGAGCATCACCAACGAGAAGAACGAATGCATTGTTGTTTGTGTTATAGAAATTGGCAACATAAGCTTTGATCGAACTTGCACTGTTACCGATTGTTGAGATATCCACCAAAGTGGTTTTAATTCCGCTTTTGTTCTTCCAAAGAATGTAAGGTGCAAGTGCCGGAATATAATTCGCATGTGAAATGATCAACATTTCTCCTTGTTCACCTACAGGAGTATAACGACTCTGATTCACGAACTCGTAATTCACGAATTGGCGCTCATAGATTGCATCAAACTCAACTGTAACAGGGCGAGCGCTGCCGCGTAACTCATTCAATCCGGTTCCCGGAACAGATTCAATGCGAACAGTTATTTCATCATAAACACGAAGTGTTTTTGTAACTGCGTTGTAACGGAAAGGAAATACATGAACTGCTTGTCCCCGATAATCGCGAAGCACATACGGTGCGTTCAATTCAGCTTCTGCAAGCGGAAAAAATGCATTGCGCGAATACTCTTCACCATACACATACGGAATAGCAGCCGGATCCTGATTACGATATAGATTTCCTTTTGACGGTGCAATCTGTACATTCTGCAAATCGTGATATTCCGCAGAAACAACAACAACATTTGTGTTCCCTTCATCAGGAATAATTACAGACGCGGTCAGCTTTTCCATATCCGGCGCTCCTTGACGCAATACCGGCGTTCCCTGATCAACAGTCGCGATGTACTGCTGTCCTTGCGGAGTTGTTACCGGACGCAAAACCGTAGCACCGGGATTGAATTTCAAAGTTGTTGCATGATCATCAGAACTGATCACTTCAATTGAAGTTTGAACGGACTTTGTCTGCTGAGCAGAAACTACGTTCAAAGTGCCGAGGAACAGAACACTGAATAAAAATCTTTTCATGAGATTGAGTTTATGCGTGCGTTGAGCGATACACGTTGACTTTAAAATTCTTCATTTTCCAACACATAACCAAATTCGAACGCCGGGAAAATCGAACAAAATAATATTCGCGCAATTCCATCTGAATTCGTCGATTTACGCAGAACGAAATGTCTGCGATTTGTCAATGGAATGTAAACTTATGATTCACCGTAAAATCCGTCGATTCAAAACATCAATCAGCAATAGCGCGAATCTCCCGGATTCAGCAGATAAAGAGTAACTTTGCCACCCAATAACCATTACAGAAAATATGAATCTTCAATCAGCATATATCGTCGGCGGGGTTCGTACCGCAATCGGAAATTTCGGCGGAACTCTTGCTCCTGTTCGCACCGATGATCTCGCAGCATTTGTATTGAAAGAACTGTTGGCGCGTTATCCACAAATGAATCCGGATTCCATTGGTGATATCATTCTCGGGTGCGCCAATCAAAGCGGTGAAGACAACCGTAACGTGGCACGTATGGCAGGATTGCTTGCCGGAATTCCTGTTACAGTTCCGGGAGAAACCGTGAATCGTTTGTGCGCTTCGGGGTTGTCAGCTTCAATGGCTGCTGCACGTACAATCATGACTTCAGAAGCAGACATCATGATTGCAGGCGGAGTGGAAAACATGACACGCGGACCTTGGGTGATTTCAAAAACATCAACACCTTATGGTCGCGATGCGCAAATGTTTGATTCAAGTTTCGGCTGGCGTTTCATAAATCCGAAAATGAAAGAAATGTTCGGAACCGATGCGATGGGAGAAACGGCAGAAAATCTCGCTGAACGCGATTCCATTTCACGAGAAGATCAGGATGCGTTTGCACTTTGGTCGCAACAGAAAGCAAGCAAGGCACAAGTGTCAGGACGATTTGCAAAAGAAATTGCTGCCATCTCGATTCCGCAGCGAAAAGGTGACGCATTGGTGTTCGGCACTGATGAATTCATTAAACCAAAAACCACTCTTGAAGGTCTAGCTGCTTTGAAAGCTTCATTCCGCAAGAACGGAACTGTGACTGCAGGAAATGCATCAGGATTGAACGACGGAGCAGCAGCTGTGCTGCTTGCGTCTGAACAAGGAATAAAAGAACACAATCTGAAACCACTTGCGCGTATCGTGTCTTCCGGATTTGCAGGTGTTGAGCCGCGAATCATGGGCATAGGACCTGTTCCTGCAACGCAGATGGCTTTGAAAAAAGCCGGAATTACAATGGATCAAATTGATGTTATTGAACTCAACGAAGCATTTGCTGCGCAATCTCTGGCAGTAACGCGCGGACTTGGGCTTTCAGATACAGACTCTCGTATAAACCCTAACGGCGGTGCAATTGCACTTGGACATCCACTCGGAATGAGCGGAGCACGTATTCTTAATTCTGCTGCAATTGAACTCCACGAGCAGAATAAAAAATATGCGCTTGTCACCATGTGCATTGGCGTAGGTCAAGGCTATGCCGTTATTATTGAGAAAGTTTAAAATGAAAATCCGGGCAACACTTCTACTCCTTTTCGCATTTCTTTCATTTACATTACCGGCGCAGATCTTTCTCTCAGATGTTGAGAAAGGTTTCAAAGCGCTGGATAAAAATGAATTTGACAAAGCTCAAAATACGTTCAGAGAAGTGCTTTCATCCGATAGTGTAAATTGTCCGGCACATTTTGGTTTAGCACGTCTGTATTTCACAAAAGGATTTCCAGGCTTCAGTGCAGAAAAAGCATACACGGAAATTCAGGCAGCCGATCGCGATTACTCCGCTGCTGATAAAAAGGAAATCGGCATCATGAATCGTCTGAATATTAATACTTCAGCGATAAATGATTTAAGCAGAAGAATAGACGACGAGTTGTTCAGTACCGCGGCTGCACAGTTTTCCACCGACGCGCTGACGCAGTTCATTGCAACTTATCCGCGTAACAGAAATATTGAAGAAGCGAAAATGCTTTTGCAACAACTCACTTTCTTCAATGTATCTGCATCAAATTCTGAAGAAGCGCTTGACGCGTTCATTGAGAAAAACAAAGGAAGCAGTGTATCTGAAAAAGCGATTAAAATCAGAAACAAACTTGCTTTTCAGAAAGCGAAAGCTGCTAATACCATTGATGCTCTTGAGCAATTTATCGCTGCGCACCCTGATGCCGTTGAAATCGAAGAAGCAAAAGTTGCCTTGGCGAGTCTGAAATTTGCAGAAGCAAAAACATTAAACACGATCGCTGCATTCGACAGCTTCATGGTTAATTATCCGGATGCGCTGGAATTCAATGAGGCCATGAATCTGCGGAACCAACTCGCGTACATTTCATTGCTGGAAGAACAATCGAAATTGAAATCGGCGCAGCTCAATCAGAAAGATGCGGTGATTGAAGAAACCGGAAACCGTCTGAATCTTCTGCTTGCAGGATTAGGTGTTGTTGTTCTTCTCGCAGGTGTTTTACTGTGGAGTTATTATCAAAAGAGAAAATCGAACAGAGAAATTCTCCATCAGAAAACCATCATTGAACAGAAGAACACGGAAATCGTTGACAGTATAAATTATGCACAACGGATTCAGCAATCACTCTTGCCGGATGCATCTGCTTTGAAAGCGCTTCCGGGAAGTTCGTTCGTTTTCTTTAAGCCACGTGATATTGTGAGCGGAGATTTTTATTGGACAGCTCAGTCCGATGATTATCATTTCGTTGCTGTTGCGGACTGTACCGGTCACGGCGTTCCCGGCTCATTGGTATCGATGATCGGAATAAACTTTCTGAATCAACTTGTAAATGAATCCGGAATAACTGATCCCGGCAAAATTCTGGACATGCTTCATTTGAAGATTTCCACAACGTTGAATAAAGACATCAGCAGCGCTTCTCAATCCACTCGTGACGGAATGGACATTGCGTTGTGCCGAATTAATTCCAAGACAAGAGAAATTGCATTCAGCGGAGCGGTACGTCCTTTGCTTTGTTTTGAAAATGAGGGAATGAAATTCATCAAGAGCGGAATGTATTCCATTGGTGGAATCAAATCGTTGACGGAAGAACCGTTCACCACGCAATTTATTTCTGCCAAAAGCGAAACAACCATTTATCTTTTCACGGATGGTTACGCCGATCAATTCGGAGGTCCGCAAGGGAAGAAATTCAAAATGAAAAAATTGCGTGAGTTGCTCGAGCAAATGAGCACAACTCCGTTTGAAATGCAGGAACAGCAATTGAATAAAGCATTCGAACAATGGAAAGGTCGCAACGAACAGGTTGATGACGTTTGTGTTCTGGGATTGAAATTCTGATGAGCGACACGCCGATTACATTGGATAATTTCCGCGATGAAATAGAAGAACGCAATCTCGAGCGCGGCTGGTTCTACTTTCAGAAAGGATGGGTTCGTAGACCGAAAGAAATTCTTCCAGGATATTTTGAATCCGTTGTGCAGGAAGTTTCCGCTTATGCTGTTTCATGGTCGATGGAAGAAGATGGAGTTTTTGCCGACGACTTCTGTACATGCAATGAAAATCAGTCTGCAATTTGCCGACACAAAGCTGCTGTTCTGTTTCTAATCGAAATGGAAAGAACTTCGAACGAGCCCCAAAGCGAACAAATCATCTGAAATCGTGTTTCGGGATTGATTTTTAGACTGTTGGACGTGTAATAAATTACACTGGATTCAATTGTTAATTTCCTTTGAAATTATCGCAAAATCAGACCAAATTGCATCTTTAAGCTCATTTGAACGCGTACAATTTGCAAGTATTACACTTCAAATACGGAGTAGATTGACTATTTTTGAATCAACAACCTACAAACAAAGAACTCTCTCATGAAAAAATTACTACTCACTGTTGCTTCAGCTGCAATGTTCGTTGCGGTTTCTGCGCAAGGAAATATTCCGAACTCAGGATTTGAAACATGGACTAGCGCAGGTACTTATGATGATCCTGCAAGCTGGACTACGTTCAACGTATTGTCGAATTCATTGTTCGGAAGCAATCCGGTTTCTGTATTCAAGGAAACAACAAACCCGCATTCAGGTTCTTTCGCAGCACGTATGACGAGTGTAGCGCTTACATCTAACCCTGCTCCCGGAGATGTTCCTGATACAGTAGGTGTGATGTTCACCGGTGCTTTCAACTTCGTTCAAACGAACGTTGACTTCGGTTATGCATTCACAAGCCGTCCGCAGAACTTTGATTGGTGGAGCAAGTACACTCCTGCTGCTGTTGGCGATTCAGGATTTGTACTTTGCGTTCTTACAAATTGGAACGGCACTTCCACTGATACTATTGCATGGGCAGGCGCAGTTATCAACACTGAAGCAAACTGGACTCAGCACAGCACAACTTTCTATTATAACCCTGCGGTTTCTCCTGATTCTTTCCCTGACACTTGCATCATTCTGTGCTCTGCAACTGACGACGTTTACCTGCATGCAGGAAGCACTCTTTGGGTTGACGACATGAGCTTCAGCGGATGGGTTGGTTTGGATGAAACTCCAGCGCAGCGCGAAGAAGTAGCTGTGTTCCCTAATCCTGCTACAGACAATGTAACGTTCACAGTGAATAACGACAACGCGTCACGTGTTCAGATTTATGACATGACAGGCCGTATGATTTCTGACGAAATGTTTACAGGTCGCAGAGTACAACTCAGCACGGAAGAACTTGCATCCGGAATGTACACGTACACCATCGTTGATGCGAATAATCAAACAATGAACCGCGGTAAATTCACTGTAAAGTAAATCTGATCGCACATCAGTCGGAAGCCGTCATCTGAAAAGATGGCGGCTTTTGTTTTGGGATTCACTCTCGCTGCAATGAACAGAGTATTCGTACTTTCGCAATATGATATACGAATTCAATGGTTACCGTCCGGTTGTTCACGAATCTTCATTCGTGCATCCGCAGGCGTGCGTTACCGGCAATGTGGAAATCGGTCGTGATGTTTATATTGGGCCCGGCGCTGCGATTCGCGGTGATTGGGGAAAGATCATCATCAAAGACGGTTGCAACGTTCAGGAGAACTGCACCATTCATATGTTCCCCGGTGTAACCGTTGTGCTTGAAGAAGGAGCGCATATCGGTCACGGAGCTATTATTCACGGAGCGCACGTTGGCAAAAACTGTCTCGTGGGAATGAATGCTGTCCTCATGGATAACGTTGAACTTGGTGATGAATGCATCGTGGGAGCATTGACTTTTGTTGCAGCGGATACCGTGATCGAAAAACGCAAAGTGGTTGTCGGAAATCCGGGCAAAGTGGTGAAAGATGTAAGCGATAAAATGATTGAATGGAAAACGAAGGGAACGGAACTTTATCAGCAGTTACCGAAAGAACTTCATGCCACATTGAAAGAATGTGAACCGTTGCGAATTCCTGCACCTTTTGATCCGGGTGTACAAACGCAATACAAAACCTGGAACGAAACAAAGTAGTTCACGCGTGATCTTTTGAGCAATGAAGGGCGAAGCGATCATATTGGGAAAATATTTGTTGGGAGGAGAAGCTCCTGATGATCATTCTGTTACTTTGTTTCTTAATGCTGCTCAACACGTCGACCTTGTTGTTCCTGAATCCGAAAGGAAAGTTTATTTATTTGCGATGGATCATCCGCTGTTTCTCGGTGCTATTGACAGCGCACTGGCTTTCGGTTCCAATGATCACATTCTGCGCAGAAAACTTCTTTTGATGAGCGCCATTCTGGAAAGCAACCCGCATTACGCATCACTGTTTCTTACACAGAAACGTTCTCCGTTTTATTTCTTCGTATTTCTTTGGGTTGGATTCCGCGCGATTTGTAAGGCGGTGGTGGGGAAATTTATTCTGTTGGTAGTTTAGAAGTGCGGAGCTTGTAGACTAGACTTTAGACGTTTGACGTTAGACCTGCGTAATTCGTAATCCGAAATGCGTAATCCGAAATCATCAATTCTCAATCATCATGCCCCTTCACATTCTTCAGCTTTCCGTTCTTCCACAAATATTCTTCTTCCTCCTGCGCTTTCTTCGCTGAATCGCTTACGTCTTTGTCTTCCAGCTTCGCTAAATCCGGCTGACCTGCATTGATCCATGCTGTGTACCACAAACTCCCAACCATGAGAATCGATGCGCGCATTCTGCGTTCCACCATTCCGTTTAATGCGCGATTGTATGCACTGGTGAATTCCTGGCTGTACGTTTTAATTGTAACGTTGCCGCGTTGCTCGAAAGCATACTTTCTGTCAGAAGGAGTTGATTTCGTAAGTGCCGCTTCCAATTGCAAAACAGAATCTACCTGCGCGTGACTTGCTTTCACAATGTCCCAGGATGTGTTGATCACCGACTCCACGTAAAACGCACGTCCCACAAAATAATCGTATTGCTCACCGTAAACTTCCGGAACACGTGATTCCCAGAAGCCGTGAATACCGTGCTGATTGGTGAGCTGTCCGTTGTAATTTTCTGTAGTGTGCAAAGGAACATGAGCATCACCCACATAATGACCTAACTCAGCAGACAAACGTAAAATGCGATCTACATCACCCTGACGAAATGCCTCTGACAGTCGATATGTCATTACATCAATCCACCAAGGAACAATTCCGTATGCGTTCAAAGTGTCTTCAGAATATTTCGCAACGGCTTTCTTCCAGAACTTCGGCATACTGTCGAATGCAGATGGTCCGTAGTGATCAATATCAATGTAATGCCGCGGTGCTTCTTCCGGAATGGAATAGCGGCGTTTGTCAGGATCAACAGCGTGCTCAGTGATGTACTCAATGTGTTTCTTGTAGAAACCGATCATTTCGGGAGGCAATGTGAACACCGCCATGCGATTGATGCGCTTGTGACCGTAAAATCCCCATGCTTCTGCTTTCTCAGAAGGCAAAGCAATCCACACGAGCGGAACCGCAATAAGCGCGACAAAGAGAATACGAATGAAATTTCGCATGGATGAATTTACTGAATCAGAATCAATTCTGAAATAAGAAGATGTTAAGTCTTCATTTTCACCAATGCGCCGTCTTCCAATACAGGAATCACATCGGTCATATCCATCTGCAGGCAATAGCGGATATCATCTTTCAATCCCAATTTCCACAAACGCTGCTTATGCGAAGCTTTTGCAAGAAAACGAGCCGGGGATTTTTCCGCCATCTGGAAGAGATATTTCAAAGCCAGACAACCGTCACCAAGTTGTAACTCAGGACGACGTTTGAGCAATTCATGTGTTACTGCTCCTGCGAAAAGTGAATCTTCCAGATTGAATCTGTTCTTCCATCCGGAACACAAGAGCAACACATTACGATCCTGCTTAACAAGCCAATCGCATAATGCAGAAATATTGGTGAACGCTCCTACTACAACTTTATACGCATACTTTGAAGCTTCAATCGCCTGCGTTCCGTTTGTAGTGGTGAGCGCGATGGTTTTCCCAACGATATCCGGCCCCATGTAATCAAATGGAGAATTTCCGAAATCAAATCCTTCCACTTTGATGGCATCACGTTCAGCGCCTGCAAGCATTCCCGATTCTTTCAATCGACGCGCTTCTTCCACCGAGGCAACCGGAATGATTTTCTCAGCGCCATGGTGAAATGCAGTACAGATTGCAGATGTTGCACGCAACACATCAATGATCACGACAATATTTTCTTCGTCGCGATACACCGGATAAAGTGCAGGCGAAAAGCAAGCATCAATTTTAGGAATCTTTGATTCGCTCATCGATTACTTCTTGAAGAAAGGAATTTTCACTACCTGAGCTTTCAGAGCTTTGTCGCGGATCTTGATGTAGATCTCAGAACCTGATTTGCTGAACTCCGTTTTCACATAACCCATTCCGATTCCTTTTTGCAAAGATGGAGATTGAGTTCCTGATGTTACTTTACCGATAATGTTACCGGAAGCATCTGCAATCTCGTAATCATGACGCGGAATACCGCGATCGATCATTTCAAAACCTACAAGCTTGCGTGCCGTTCCTTTTTCCTTCTGAGAAAGCAGAAGATCTTTATCGTTGAAGTCTTTGTTGAATTTCGTGATCCAGCCCAAACCTGCTTCGATCGGTGAAGTCGTATCGTCGATATCGTTTCCGTACAGACAGAATCCCATTTCAAGGCGCAGTGTGTCGCGCGCTCCCAAACCGATAGGTTTGATTCCGCACTCTGCACCTGCTTCGAAGATGGCATTCCACATGTCATCAGCAACTTCGTTATCGAAATAAATTTCGAATCCGCCGGCGCCGGTATATCCGGTGTTTGAAATCACCACATTGTCTTTTCCTGCGAACTTCCCTTTAGTGAAGTGATAGTATTCCATTTTGGAAAGATCAACATCAGTGAGTTTCTGTAATGCTTTGATGGCATTCGGTCCTTGCACAGCAAGCAACGAAGTGCGATCTGAGATATCTTTCATATCAACACCAAATGTGTTGTGCTTGCTGATCCAATCCCAATCTTTCTGAATGTTGGATGCGTTTACAACGAGCATGTATGTCTTCTCATCAATGCGGTACACGAGCAAATCGTCAACGATTCCGCCTTTACCGTTCGGAAGGCAGGAATACTGTACGCGACCGTCGTACAATTGCGCCACATCATTGGAAGTAACTTTCTGAATCAGATCCAGCGCCTTGTCGCCTTTCAAGATGAATTCTCCCATGTGGGATACATCGAATACACCAACAGCGTTGCGCACTGTCAAATGTTCTTCATTCAAACCTGTGTATGAAACCGGCATATTGTATCCGGCAAAAGGAACCATTTTCGCTCCGAGAGCAATGTGTTTTGCAGTGAGCGCTGTATTTCTGAGTGTTTCTGTTGCTTCCATGATTTTCTATTGAGAAGCAAATTTAACATTCTCAGCCCACGAAAGGGAGAAAACGGTGGGAAAATCAGTAGAAATCGATTATTTCAACAGTTGTTGAAAGTGACGCAGGTATTGCGACTGCCATGCATTGACAGAATACTTCTCTTCCACCGTTGCGGCACCGGCTTGTCCGAGTTGATCACGCAGCTCTTTCGATTCAATCAAACGTACAAGACATTCTTCCCATTCCGAATCTGCTGAAGCAAGGCAACCGTTCTGCATGTGAGAGATGATCTCAGTATTAACACCAACCGGCGACATGATCGTTGGAATTCCCAGCGCCATGTACTGCAAACCTTTCAGTCCGCATTTTCCTTTTGCCCATTCATCATCAGGCAGCGGCATGATTCCGATATCGAATGAAGACAACTCTTTGATTTCATCATCACGTTTCCAGGCAATGCCCGTAATGTTCAATTCGTCATTACGGTATGAAGCATCGCCTATAACCTTGATTACAATTCTGTCGCCGTACTTTGCTTTGATCTTACGCAGAAACGGCAATGCATGCTCGAAGTGCTTGATGGTGGTCAATGATCCGCTCCAACCGATCACAATTTTTCCGGAATCACGAGGAACATCCATTCGACGGTATTCTGCCGTATCAATTGTGGTGGGAACAATCACCACGTTGCGATTAAACTTCGAAGCATAATCAGCGAGATACTGATTGCCTGCGAACACGAGATCACACAATGAAATGATGTCGCCCGTCTTGCCCGGATTCTTCAACCAGCTGAACATGCGATTCGCATCAGAAATATCAAGATGCCAGATGGCATCATCGAAATCAAAAACCAGTTTCGCTTTCGATTTGGCGAACAGCTTTTCGAAACGAATCGATTTGGTGAGTAACGCTTCACGGAAAATG
>JBJOKQ010000063.1:0-16003 GCA_046046005.1 Bacteroidota bacterium
AGGAGCGTACGAAACAAGGTCTCGATCAGTATTCAACGGATTTATTTATTGCAAATCGCGTGAATGGCGTGTGGATGAAACCGCAACCTGTTCGCACCAGCGTTGGCGAATTGAACAGCCCTGTTAACGAAGGTGCAGCAGCTGTTTCATTCGGACGTGAACATTTGTTCTTTACCCGATGGAATCAGGAAGGAACGGAATGTTCAATTTACATGTGCCGCAACGTTGGTGAAACATGGTTGGCTCCGCAGAAACTTAATGCGAATGTGAATGTACCGGGTACGAGATCCATGATGCCGTTCTTGTCTAACGATGGATCTACATTGTACTTTGTTTCTGACCGCGAAGGCGGACAAGGCGGACTCGACATTTGGAAATGTACACTTGACGAAGAAGGAAATCCCGGTCCTGCGGAGAATATGGGCGCTGTGATTAATTCACCGGAAGATGAAATAACACCGTTCTACCATTTTACTTCAAGCACGTTGTTTTACAGTTCAACCGGTTTCAGCGGATATGGCGGTTTCGATATTGTGAAATCATCTTACAACGCTGATGACAATACTTGGGCAGCTCCGAGAAATCTGGATGCTCCGTTTAATTCATCGCGGGACGATGCCTATTTCACTATGGATCGTATGCAACAGCACGGTTATTTTTCGTCTGACCGCGAACGTTGCGAACAATGCGGACCAGGAAGCGGTTATTGTTACAAAGCGTTTGCATTCCAGAATGAACCGCTGAAGTTTTCCATCAACGGACACGTGTACAATGCAGAAACAAACGAGCCGATCAGCAATGCGCTCCTTACATTCAAAGATGTGCGTGGTGACAGCGAACCGTTTTACATCATCACGGATAGTGTTGGTTATTATGAATCAGAGTTATCATTGAATCAGGAATTGTATATCAAAGCACAGAAGAATAAGTTCTTCGGTGATGCAACCAACATTTCAACTGTAGGATTAACGGATGATTCCGTTTTCGTTCATGATTTCTATCTGACGCCGATTCCTATGGGTGAAATTGTAATTCCGGGAATTGAGTACGATTTCGACAAGGCAACACTTCGTCCTGAATCACAGAAAATTCTGGATGATCTCGCTGCTTTCCTTGAACTTAACGACAACCTCAGTGTCGAGATTGCATCACACACGGATGCCCGCGGAAGTGATACATACAATCAGAAGCTTTCGCAGGAACGTGCGAAGAGTTGTGTGGATTATCTCATTGGAAAAGGTATTTCTCCTGATCGCCTTGTTGCAACTGGATACGGCGAAAGCAAACCGCTTATTCCGGAAGCTGAGATCAATGCATTGCCAACGAAAGATGAACGTGAAGCAGCTCACCAGAAGAATCGTCGTACTTCATTCAAACCGATTAAGGAAGGCGTGATCATGGACAAGTGGGAAGGCAAGCAGCCGAATAAATAATCACAAGCAGATTATTTATTGGCCACATAAACCGTATTCTGCGTTCCGGATCTGACAATGTTCAGTTTTCTGCATTCACGGAAATTGCTTTGCAGCAGATTGAAAAGAGAAGCGGATTGATCCCGTGTGAATTGCTCAGAGATTGTATTGAAAAGCAGCGTGCCTTCAGTTGCGGTTAATCGTTCAAGATTCTTGATGAATTCTTCTGTCCGAAACTGTTCCGGTACTTGATCTTCATGAAACAGATCCGCAATAACAAGATCATATGTTGCGGTATGTTCTTTGCAGAATTGTTCAGCATCCTCAATCACCACAGTCAACATAGGGCGATTGAACACAGGAAAATATTTTCTTCCTATTTCTATTATCGTTTCGTCTGATTCGACACCGGAAATAGCGATGGAAGTTGAATTCTTCCTGAATAGCAATTCCGCAACACTTCCGCCTCCGAATCCAAGGATAAGTACATTCTTCAATGGTTTCAGATACAAACCTTCCGCTGCGAGTACATTGTCGAATACATCCTGTAATGCGCCGTAGGAGTAATTAACCGTTCCTGTGTCCAGATACAATTTACCTCGATATCTGTTGATTTCAATTGTACTTCCGGTTTTGCTTAAAACAGAAGTTACTTGGACAGGGTAAATCCAGGAAAGAAACCGGCGTACTTTATTAGGCATATGCGAAGTTAAACTTCGTATTATCTGTAAGCAATGTGATCTTTGTCAGCACGAAATTCTATTTTCGGAATCTTAATCCGTAAACCAATGGGAGTTTTCGTTCCCACTTTTCGAATCGCCACAAACCATCATTGTCCAATTTCATTCCCGGGAAACAATTATATGGAGATCCGTTGTATTCGCTGAATACTTCAAGCGTAAGTCCCGCGGCAATCAAGCTGCTGATAATATCACTTAATGGATGATTCCATCCGTTTTCTTTCATCGGTGAATGAAGGTTACGGTTTCCGGTATATGTTCCTGTTGATTCAGTAGTAATGACCTCATCATTGAAATAACTGTATTTCATGTTGGAGTAATCTTCATCCAACATCCACATCACAGGATGAAAATCTACGATGACAAAATGCCCGCCGGAATTCAAAGATTCGCTGATCACTTTCGCCCAAGGTTTCAGATCCGGCAACCAACCTATTGTGCCGTACGATGTAAAAACAAAATCGAATTTATCTCTCACGTGCTGACGCGTATCGTACACATTGCAACAATGAAAAGATGCGTTCGTTCCGATTTTATCGTTCAGTTTTCGTGCAGCATCAATTGCACTGGAAGTGAAATCCACTCCTGTTACAGAAGCGCCAAGACGCGCGAATGAAAGTGTGTCCTGCCCAAAGTGACATTGCAGGTGAAGAAGCGACTTGTTCTTTACATCACCGACAAGTTCTAATTCGAAACGATTAAGAGAAGACTTTCCATTGATAAAATCTTCAACACCGTAGAATTCGGAGCCAAGATGTTCGTCCGTTCTTTTCTCCCACAGCTCCTTGTTCTCCGTGAAGAGCCGGCTGTAATCTTCTGTTGCCATGTACAATTTATTTCTTAAAGTCCGAGCACAATTTCTTCAGGATTCTTACCGCCAAAAAGCAACTTCACCGGATTCTCCACCATCTCTTTCACTTTCACCAGGAAGCTTACGCTTTCTTTGCCGTCGATGATTCTGTGATCATAACTCAAGGCAATGTACATCATCGGGCGAATAACAACCTGACCGTTTACTGCAACCGGGCGATCTACAACATTATGCATTCCGAGAATTGCACTCTGCGGAGGATTAATAATCGGAGTGCTCATCAGTGATCCGAAAACACCGCCGTTTGTGATTGTGAATGTGCCTCCTGTCATTTCGTCGATGGTGAGTTTGCTGTCGCGCGCCTTAAGAGCGAGCCGCTTGATTTCACTTTCAATTTGTGCAAGACTCATGACTTCAGCATTACGAATCACCGGCACCATCAATCCTTTCGGCGCGCTGACTGCAATTCCTACATCACAGTAATCATGGTAAATGATATTTTCTCCGTCAATGTACGCGTTCACAGCAGGGAATTGTTGTAACGCTTCACAAACAGCTTTTGTGAAGAAAGACATGAAGCCGATGTTCACTCCGAATTTCTCTTTGAATTGATCTTTGTATTTCGCGCGCAAATTCATGATTGCACTCATGTCCACCTCATTGAAAGTGGTGAGCATCGCGGTTTGCTGCTTAACTGAAACCAATCTTTCGGAAAGTTTCTTACGAAGCGGAGTCATCTTTTCCTTGCGTTCACCGCGCGTTCCTGTTGCGGTTCCGGAACCGAATCCTTTTGCCATTGCCTGAAGAACATCGTTCTTCATAATACGTCCATGCGGACCGCTGCCTTGCAGTGCTGCCGGAGTTACACTGTTTTCGTTAGCAATATTGCGTGCCACAGGAGACATCTTTACATCGGCTTTTGCCGGTGCAACAGTTTCTTTGGCCGGTTGAACAGTTTCTTTCTTCGGTGTTTCGCTCTTGGGTTCTGCTTTCTTCGCCTTAGGCTCAGGTTTTACACTGGTGTCAATTCTGCAAACCACATCGCCAACTTTCACCACATCGCCATCTTTCGCGAGTACTTCAATTTTTCCTGCGTCCTCCGCGTTAATTGTAAGTGTGGCTTTGTCGCTCTCAATTTCTGCGAGCTCCTGATCTTTCTCCACAACATCTCCTGAATTTACCAGCCATTTACTGATGGTTACTTCGGTTATAGATTCTCCCGGACTCGGAATTTTCAATTCTATCGTTGCCATAACAGTGCAATTAAATATTGATCAGACTTTAACGTCATTAATTTTTGACTTCTTTTTCATTGGCATAAACACAGCGTCAAGTATTGCATATGTTTCTGCGTTGTGCATTTTTGTAAATCCCGTTGCAGGACTTGCCGCTTCGTCGCGTCCGATATAAACCAAAGGCACATTCTTCATTTTTCGTGCGATGAAAGTCCAGGCCCCCATGTTTTCAGGTTCTTCCTGTGCCCATATGAAATGTTCTGCCCCACTGTATTTTTTCAGAACTGAAGCGATTTGTTTTTCCGGAAACGGATACAATTGTTCAATGCGAATGATGGCTGTATCATGGGAATTTGTTTTCTCACGATGTTCGGTAAGATCAAAGTAGAATTTACCTGTGCAGAAAACGAGTCGTGTGATTTTCTTCGAATCGGCTGTTGCGTCATCAATCACTTCCCGGAATGTACCTTCCGTGAAATCTTTCAGAGAAGAAACGCAACTTGGATAACGCAATAGTTTTTTCGGAGTAAAGCAGATCAATGGTTTTCTGAAATCACGAAGCAACTGTCTCCGTAATACATGAAATTGTTGCGCCGGTGTCGTCGCATTCACAATCTGTATATTTTCTTCAGCGCATTGTTGCAGGAAACGTTCCATTCGTGCACTTGAATGTTCCGGGCCTTGACCTTCATAACCGTGAGGAAGAAGCATTACAAGTCCGTTCATTCGACGCCACTTGTACTCTGCGCTGGTGATGAACTGGTCAATGATAATCTGCGCACCGTTGAAGAAGTCGCCGAACTGTGCTTCCCAAATTGTAAGACCGCGCGGTGTTCCCATCGCGTAGCCTAATTCGAAACCGAGCACTGCGTATTCTGAAAGATGCGAGTTGTAAATATCGAATCGCGGTTGACCGAGCCGAATGTTGTTCAATGGAACGTATTCTTCTTCCGAATCTTCCACTTTCACTACAGCATGACGGTGCGAGAAAGTTCCTCGTTCTACATCCTGGCCGGAAAAACGCACCGGGAATCCTTCATCAAGCAAAGTTGCGTAGGCCATCAATTCGCCCATTGCCCAGTCGTAACGATCTTTTGCGATCATATCGCTACGATCTTTGAAAATTGCAGTGATCTTGTTAAGGAATTTACGATCGGCAGGGAGCGTTGTGATTTTTTCTGCAACAGAAAGGAATTGTTCAGATGAAACTTTTGTCGAGGTTTCATTTTCGAAATCCGATTTCACTGCGCGGCGCAAACCTTTCCACGGACCTTCGAGATGCGAAGTGATTTTGGCTTTGCCTTCGCTTCTGGCCAGATCCAATTCACGTTGCAATTGCTCCTTGAAAGAACTTTCTGTTTCAGCTGCAAATTCTTCGAACGCTTCATCCTGAGCAATCAAAGCATCTGCATAAATTTTGCGCGGGTTGTTGTGCTTAGCGATTTCCTTGTACAAAATCGGTTGTGTGAAGCGCGGTTCATCGCCTTCGTTATGTCCGTATTTACGGTAACCGAGAAGGTCAATGAAGACGTCGTGTCCGAATTCGTGACGATAATCCAGAGCAAGCTGAACAGCGAATGCAACCGCTTCCACATCATCTGCGTTTACGTGAAATACCGGAGCGAGTACGACTTTCGCTACATCAGTACAATATGTTGATGATCGCGCATCGAGATAATTCGTTGTAAATCCAACCTGATTGTTGATGACGATGTGCACCGTTCCTCCTGTTTTGTAGGCGTCAAGCGACATCATCTGAATCACTTCGTAAACAATTCCCTGTCCTGCAACAGCAGCATCACCATGAATAAGAACAGGACACGCTGCCTGCATATTTCCGTTGTGCACGTTATCGATTTTTGAGCGCGTAATACCTTCAACAATCGGATTCACGGCTTCAAGGTGAGACGGATTCGCAGTAAGACTGAGGTGAACTTTTTTCCCGCTGTCAAAAAAGCGATCTGAACTGTATCCCATGTGATATTTCACATCTCCGTCATACAATGCATCTTCAGTAGGTGCTCCTTCAAACTCAACAAAGATGTCCCGGAACGATTTGCCCATGATATTGGCAAGTACATTCAGTCGTCCGCGATGCGCCATGCCGATTACAAAATCAGAAATGCCGCACTTTGCTCCATGACGGATCAAAGATTCCATCGCAGGAATAAGCGTTTCGCAACCTTCAAGAGAGAAACGTTTCTGACCTACGAATTTGGTGTGCATGAAATTTTCGAATACAACAGCTTGAGTCAGTTTGCGCAGAATGGCTTTCTTTTCTTCAGCGGAATAGTTCGGCGTGTTTCTGGATTTCTCCATTCGATCCTGCAGCCATTTCAATTTCTGCGGTTCACGAATGAACATGAACTCCGCACCGATAGATCTGCAGTATGTTGCTTCGAGGTGATCGACGATCGTGCGCAGAGTTGCAGCGCCGATTCCGATTTGGGTTCCTGCTTGAAAAATTTCATCCAGATCACTTTCACGCAACCCGAAATTTGAAATTTCCAATGTAGGCGCATACTTGCGTCGTTCACGCACCGGATTCGTTCTTGTGAACAAGTGTCCGCGAGTTCGGTAGCCGTTGATCAGATTAATTACTGCGAATTCCTTCTGAACTTTTTCCGGAATCTCGCCGGAGTCCTGATAATTGGAACGCGCGAATTCGAAGCCATGAAAAAACTGTTGCCAGCTAGAATCCACACTTGATTTATCATTGAGATACTGACGGTATAGATTTTCTATTGCCGTAATATCTCCGCTGTTGAGGTAACTCAGACTATCCATTTCTGCACAATTAATGGATACAAAGTTAAGGTGAACAGCAATACGAAGGCTCAATGTTCGCTGCGGTACTTCTCTCTATAATAAGCGCGTTGCAGCGCGCGGATAATGAGAATTTCGCTGATAGAGGTGATGAAATCGATGTTTACTGAATTGTTAAGTGCTTTTTTCAGCTCAGTTTCGCGTATATCGGCGCGGTACAATAATCGATAGAATGCTTCAGTTGTCGGACCGCCGGAGGATGCGATTTTATCGGCTACGATTTTTCGCAGTTCAAACACGCTTTCTCCGAATGAAACAGGCCATTCCGTTTCTATTCCTGACATGTTGAAATCGCTCTGCAAAAGCGCGTATGCTTGCGGAAGCAGTTGCCCGAAATGATGAACTTCATCAAGGGTCAACGGAGGTTTGTCAGGCAGATTCAAACTAAGATGTTCAGGATTGTTTTCTGCGGAAGCGCAATCGTTCAACAGGATTGTTTCCGATTATATGCTGATCAATAATATCTATAATATCAGCAATCTGAACATTCACGTAGAAAACGCCTTCCGGATAAATTGCAACGGTAGGACCGTGATCGCAAATATCGAGGCAACCTGCTTTTTGTGCGCGAATACGAAGCGGAAGTTTTTTCTCCCGCAATTGCTTTCGGAATTCTTCTACCAATTGCATTCCATGTTGTTCACCGCAACTTCTGCGAGGAGCTCCGGCAGGGCGTTCGTTTGCGCAGATGAAAATATGTTTATCGAATACGTTATCTGACATGATGCAAAGTTATTAAGTATTGCGCATCAATCTGCATTGACGGCATTTGGCATAACAACAAGATCATTAATTGATTAACGAATCAGATTAACGTGTCCGATTCTCGTTTCGCTCGTCTTATGTTCGAGATCGAAAAAGTCGACTTTCCAAACGTAAACATCCTGTTGACATTTGTTGCCTTTGAATCGGCCGTCCCAACCTTGCATCAAATCATATGATTCGAAAATGAGCATGCCCCAACGATCGAACACCATGAAGTGATATTGTTCTGCACCCATTATCGCCGGCATGAAAACATCGTTGAGCCCGTCACCATTCGGCGTGAATGTATTCGGAATGAAAAACTCATGTTCCGGCAACACTTCAACATTGATTCGCATAGTATCAGGACAACCGTATTCATTCCACACTGTTTGAGTAATGGTATATGATCCGTATGTCCAATAGGTATGTCCGGCGTTGCAATCAGTTGTTACATATCCGTCACCGAAATCAAGTTGACAGCTATCTGCACCGATGCTGAAATCCGTTGCAGAAATGTATGGATTGAAAATTGAAACCACCGTGTCAGAAGTTGCGAATCCTGCTGTTGGAGAAGGATTAACAGTAACTGCATTCAGTACGGTTAGTGTATCGATGGAAATACACCCGTTCGTTGTTGCAATTATCAACGTTACATCATATGTTCCGGGAACGGTATAAGTATAAGTCGGTTCCGCGACCGTTGCTGTGTTTCCATCACCGAAATCCCAGAGATAAAGCATTGGTGTTCCTGCAATGGAACTGTCATCAAATGTTACAGTGTATGGAACGCATCCAACGAAAGGCCCTGTGTTAAACGCTGCTGTTGGCATCGGATAAACGAACACGGTATCTGTAAATGTTCCTGTGCACCCGTTTTCGTCAACCTGAACAGTTACAAGATAATTGCCGGGTGAATTCCATGTTACATCTTGCGGATCATTGACGTTTGATGATGAAGGATTCGCATTCGGACCGAAAGTCCATGTCGTTGTGCCATTGCCCATGAACTGACCCCCGATTTGAAAATCAAAACTGTTTCCATCTACACATTGTCCTGCCGGTGCTGCGTAATTCGGTGCAACTGGCGGGTAAATTCTGAAAATGGAAGTGTTTGTGTCAGCACAAGCAGTATTCGGATTGCAAATGAGTGTTACTGTGTAAACACCTGTATCAGCATACGTCCATGTTGGTTGAAACGCAGTAGAGTTGTCTGCTGTTGTTGTCGGATCTCCGAAATCCCACAGATAACTTGTTGCGTTGAAACTGTTATTCAGAAACTGAACATTGTAACCTGCGCAGAATACTGTTTGTGCAGGAATTGAACTCACAGTAAGAAGCGGACATGGCAATACGTTGAACTGGAAATCGCGCTTGTTTACTGCCATCAACTGTCCGTTACGATACTCTTTGCAACACACACCAACAACCCATTGTCCTGAAAGGTTTGGTGTTCCTGTAAGCAATCCTGTTACAGGATCAATGCTCAATGCCGGATTGGAGCTCATTGGATATGAACCTGAATACGGTGCGGCAAATGGAACAAATTGATACGGCGGACCAGCGGGTGGAACCGGTTGTGGTGCTGCGGCAGTTGCTCCATCGTAAGGATCACACAATTCATACACAAGCGAATCGCCGTCAGGATCAGTTGCGGAATGATCAAATACCAATGGAGCTCCTTGACAAATGTAAATGGGAGGGAAGTTGTTGTAGCGCGCACTGCTATTGCAAACCGCTAAGTTCGCAGGAGGAATGTTAATCGTATAAGTTGATCCGACTGCTCCGGGATTGATCAAATTCAGGATAGTCTGATTGCGGCAGCAACGCTGATACGCAAGTACGTATCCTCCTGCTATAGGTGGCAAGTTTACTACGCCTTGGTAAATGGCTTCTTCAACACATACACTGGTTGGCGGCGTATAACACGGGCTGTTAATAGTTGGCGGTACGGGTGTACTTCCCGGAAACGTCAATCCAATGCTGCTGATTAATGTTCCCGAAGTATTGAATATTCCAATTGAAGCTGGATTGTCGTAAGGTGCAACGCCGTTGATACAATCGCGATACACCTTCAATGTAATTCTGTAGTCGTTATTCCCAAGGCAATCATAGTAGATCTCGCCACCAACAATATGCGTAGCGTTTGCTTTGAATGAAAAGCAAAACAGACTCAGAAAAAGAATTAAACGCCACTTCATATTTGCTGTATCGGGGCCGCTTGGGGTTTTGTGAACCGGGATGTTGCGTGGCGGATTCCCTTGGAATTATTTCTCGTTAATAACAGTAATGAATCCGGTAAGACTTCTTCCATCGGAAACATTCAGAATGTAATAGTATGTTCCGTCAGAAACCGAACTTCCGTTCCAGTTGTTCTGATAGTCGCTGCTTTCGTAAATCTTATTTCCCCAGCGATTGTAAATGAACAGCATGCTTCCCGGGAAATCTTCCAATCCTGTGAAGACAAGAAGGTCATTATTCCCGTCACCGCCAGGTGTAAACACATTCGGAGGTACAACAGCACAGTCTGCCATTGTAATGTTGATCGTATCTCCGGCAATTGCACCGCATCCTTCCTGTACTACAACAAGGAACGTGCCGCTTGCTGTCGGAGTGAAAGCATTTACGGCAGATGTCGGATTAGGAACAGTATCAGTTCCGCTTACTGTTGTCCAGAGTACAGTGTATGGTTGTGATCCGCCTGTAGCATTAACTGTAAGAATCGCAGCATCACCGGTACACAAGTCAAGATCACTTGAACCTACAGCTTGCAGTGCTTGTGTTGACGGTAAGTAAACAGTTACTGAATCATAACCTACCGGTGATCCGCAAGGATCAGTTACTTGAACGAAGTATGTGGTTGTAACGGTTGGAGAAACGGAGATAAATTGAGTTGTATCTCCTGTGTTCCAGATGTAGTGATAAGGCTCGACACCTCCTGTAGTTGGTCCGCCGAGAACTACAGGATTGGATGAACACATCGAAGTGTCGTCTCCTGCATCAGCAACAAGCGGAAGGAAATCGCTCATGTACAAGGTCAGACTTGTCACACTTTGTACACATGGGCCTGTTGCGTTGGAATTGATGATGAGCGTTTCCAATCCTTCAGGTGTTAAATCCTGAACAGCTTGAATGCAGATTACAACAGAATCCTGTCCCGGTTGGAAAATTACTTGAGATGGAAGCGCAGGGATAAAGTCAACACCATTTACAGCTGTTCCGCCAACTGTAAGCGAAATCGTGTCAGATTGTGCAGTACTTCCTGTGCGTGCAAGAATGATACACGCTTGTCCGCAACCTTCATACAGTGTTGAATCGTTATTGCTTCCGTAACTGATTTCAGTTGCAAGATTTACTTCACCTGTAGTGAATGAACCGGCTTCAAGAAATACACCAGCGTCAACAATTCCGTCGAGTGCGTCTGCAATTGCGAGACGAATGTGATATGTTTCGCCGCACTGAACAGGATATTGTGCTGTAAGAACAGTTGTGAATCCGTCGTACTGTACGCAAGTTCCGGGAGGATTTTCATTGTCAACATAAAATTGCGGATTCAGATTGGCATTAACAGTCAACGCCGTTACCGGATTTGTTGTCGAAGGAATCAATGCAATATTCGTTGGAGCGAGTGGTACAGAAACTCCGCTGAGAACGAAAGCGAACACGTCAGCGAAACCACCGGTTACATATTCCATGTATTCGTCTGTTCCGAAAACATAACGGAATTTCACAGAGTCTGCCATCGGAATAAAATCGAATTCCAGGATTGCAGCGTTGAATGTATTTGCACCTGCAACACCAGTCAAATAAGTGTCTCCCGGTTGCTGATTGTCGAAGCCTGCTCCTGTAGAATTATTCGGACCTTGCGGACCGCTACCATTGTTCAGTACAGTTCCGGTCGTCATCACAACACCGCTGTCGATACCAAGTGGTGTAATTCCGGTTAATCCTCCATTGAAAAAACCGATTGCGTTCGCATCGCCGGTATAAACAATGTTAGATGCAATAACCCCTGGTCCAAGCAACACATTGGTCACCAACTGAGCGGGTGTAAGTGTAGTTGAAGTTGCAATCTGCGCATTCAGTGAATTCGATGTAAATCCTGAAACGATCGCAAGAAGACCTGCAATGCAGAAAAATCTTTTTGACATAATAATTAATTTAATCCGCAGGGGAAAACACGGAAATTTGCCTACGAGCAAAAATAAGATAAACCGCCCGTTTTTTCAAGACAAATTACGCGTTTGAGGGGTTCAACGAAAAAATAGACCAGATGGGCTTTTTGACCCGCTTTTTTGCTGAAATTCGTCTTCCACGAAGTTAAATCACGAAAATTTGATAGATATGAGTAATCAAAAAGAATACATCGAGAAAAACAAAGAACGCTTTCTTGAAGAATTATTCAGTCTCTTGCGGATTCCATCTGTAAGCGCTGATCCGAAATACAAGGGTGATGTAATCAAAACTGCTGAAGCGGTGAAGGCATCTCTTATTGCTGTTGGTGCTGAAAATGTTGAACTGTGTGAAACGGGCGGTTATCCTGTTGTTTACGGTGAGAAAATTATCGATCCGAAGTTGCCGACTGTTTTGGTTTACGGACACTATGATGTACAGCCTGCTGATCCGTTGGAATTGTGGACTTCTCCTCCGTTTGAACCAACAATAAAGAAGACAGATATTCATCCTGACGGAGCAATTTTCGCTCGTGGTTCATGTGATGACAAAGGACAAATGTTCATGCACGTGAAAGCATTGGAGGTAATGCTGAAAACAAATACGCTTCCATGTAACGTGAAGCTCATGATTGAAGGAGAAGAAGAAGTTGGCTCTGCAAATCTCGGAGGGTTTCTGAAGGCGAATAAGGAGAAATTGAAAGCAGATGTTATCCTTATTTCCGATACATCCATCATTGCAAATGATACACCTTCAATTGACGTTGGACTGCGCGGACTTGCGTATATGGAAGTGGAAGTAACAGGCCCTAATCGTGATTTGCATTCAGGTGTTTATGGTGGTGGTGTTGCCAATCCTGTTAACGTATTGTGTAAGATGATTGCATCTCTTCAGGATGAAAATAATCATATCACCATCCCGGGATTCTACGACAACGTGATGGTTCTTTCTGATGCGGAACGTGCAGATTTGAACAAAGCTCCGTTCAACGTCGATGCTTACAAGAAGGATCTTGATATTAATGATATTCAAGGAGAGAAAGGATACACAACGCTTGAAAGAACAGGAATACGTCCGACATTGGACGTGAACGGAATCTGGGGCGGTTATACCGGCGAAGGCGCAAAAACAGTTTTGCCTTCGAAGGCTTATGCAAAGATTTCAATGCGTCTTGTTCCGAACCAGACTTCTGAAGAAATCTCGAACAAGTTTGCAGAACACTTTAAGAAGATCGCACCTCCATCTGTAAAAGTGAAAGTATCACATCATCACGGCGGTGAACCTGTTGTAGTTTCCACTTCTTCTCCTGCGTATCTCGCTGCTGCGAAAGCAATGGAAGAAACTTACGGCAAACAACCGATTCCAACTCGCGGCGGCGGTTCTATTCCGATTGTCGCATTGTTTAAATCGGTGCTTGGATTGGATTCTGTACTTTTCGGTTTCGGTCTCGACTCTGATGCTTTGCATTCTCCGAATGAGCATTACGGACTCTTCAATTACTATAAGGGAATTGAAACCATTCCGCTGTTTTATAAGCATTACATGAACAGTAAATAATCGCTGTAAATTAATTCAAGGCCGCTGCACTTCTGTGTGGCGGCTTTTTTGTTCACAATAAAAGTGAACGAAGTGCGGCTTTGGCAACTTTGGTTTTAGATTTGAGCTCATCTTAAATTATGAATCTGATGAAATTTAAATTCACTTTTATTACGCTGTTGATCGCGCTGTTCTTCAGTTCCTGCGGAATTCAACCTGTGGTTCCCGATAAGGTAACGGATGTGAAGTTCAGTAATTTCAATTTTCTGAAAGGGACGGTAACCATGAACATGGGACTGCAGATTCGTAATCCGAATAAGTTTTCCATCACGTTGCACGGAATGGAACTCGCGGTCAAAGTTGCTAATGTTTCATTGGGAACGGTGAGTGTAGATGAGAAGGTGAAAATCCTCAAGGATACAACTCAGATTTATCGCGTCAATGTAAACGCGCAACTTACGGATCTGATCAGCGGTATACCAACTTTGCTTTCCGCAATTTCGAAAAAGGAAACGAATGCGGAAGTTAACGGCTGGATAAAAGTTGGTGTTTTCGGTTTACGCAAGAAATTTCCGGTGAACATCAAACAGGAGAAAGTACAAACCGCAGAGGAAAAGAAAAAGTAGTTGTTAAGGAACAATTCCTTCATCGAGCACGTAACTGTCGCCCGGATATTGCATTCCGAATAAACCGGTTTTGGTAACCGTAATCAACATTGAGCCTTTCTCAACTTTTGATGCCTCTTCCTGCGGAATTACCATTTGATCGTATGAATTAATTCCCTGTTCGTCCTGAATCAATACAATGTAATGCTTCGCATCAAGCATGCGAAGTCCGGTAATTTTATGTGCATTCGCATCTGACCAAACGGGAATTAATCCGTTCAGCAAAAAGAAGACGGACAATACAAAAGGTCCCAGTCCGAATGAATGGCAAAGCACGAATTGCGTCAATCCTAAAGCTCCGCTTTTTACTATCGGTTTGTACAATAGAAATGCAGAGCCGATAACTATAACGGTGCTGATCGCGAATAATGTTGGTCCATCAATCATTACTTTGTTCATTTGCCAGATCAATATTCCCGGAGAAAGAAATATTCCGATCAGAACCAACGTCAGCGACCAATGCCATTTTGCATAGCGGTAGTTTTTCTTCGCTTTTTCTTCCTTCGGTAAATTGGTGATCTGCAGAATCGAAGGCGGTGTGTGCGGTTCCTGTTTCAGTAACCACATTACTGCATCATAAAGTTCTCTGTCTTTGGCCCGGAATTCATTGGGCTTTTCGAAGAAATATTCTGCACATACAGCAATGAACTCCATCAGATTCGTTCCTGCGTACGCGCGAAGAAAAGTATAACTGCCGTTACGTATTCTCTCTATACGATCCAATGAAATTCGTTCAATGTTTTCATAGGCATGTGCGAAATCGGAATCCATATTCCCGTTTTCCATTTCAATAACCAATGCATGCGCCATTTCATGCAAACCCAGATTAATGCCATTCGTGGAATCTGCATATCCCGACTCGTAGTCGGCATACGAAAACCAAATTATTCCTTGTTTACCTGCGCCGCCTTTGAGAAACTTCTGAAACAAGCTGCTGTAAAACGATTCCGGATAAACACGGTACGTGTGAAAGCTTGGAAATTTCCACTCGTCAAGTCGAAACCCGATTTGGACTGCAGAGGCGGAAACGAAAGCTCTCACTTCATCAGTAATCAACATACCATCCATTCCAAGAAACACTTTCTTTTCGCAGAAGTACATTACACGTTCAAGAAAGATTTTTTGGTCGGAAGCATTAAGCTCACGGTAAAACAGAAGTTTCTGCAGAATTCTGTTCAGTTCTATTTCGCTTAGTTTTTTCCACTGCGAACTTGAACGCGACCCGATTACATCGGTTACCAATTCTGTGTACAAGCGAATACCAACTACCGCAAAGGCTACGAAAACGAAAAGAAACTGCAACATAAAATCAGATGGTTGGCATTATCATGAACGCAACTAAATTAAATGTTTCCTGATTCATAACAACATTGCATACTTCGCATGCTTTGAGATTTGTTCTTAGTACATTGCAATGAAGATCAGTAAAAATGAACGAAAGCAGAAAACCGAATCAACTGATTCACGAATCGAGTCCGTACTTATTGCAACATGCCTATAATCCGGTAAACTGGTTGCCTTGGGGTGAAGAAGCATTGGCACGTGCGAAATCCGAGAACAAACTCATAATCATCAGCGTGGGCTATTCGGCTTGTCATTGGTGTCATGTTATGGAGCATCAATCATTCGAAGACGAGAAAGTAGCGCAGATTATGAATGATTTGTTCATTTCAATAAAAGTCGATCGAGAGGAGCGTCCGGACATTGATCAGGTTTACATGGCTGCAGTGCAGTTGATGACCGGTCAGGGCGGATGGCCGTTGAATTGTATCGCGTTGCCGGATGGACGACCATTATACGGCGGAACATATTTTCCGAAGGAAAAGTGGATGGCAGTGTTGATTAATCTTGCCGACTTGTG
>JBJOKQ010000064.1:0-15855 GCA_046046005.1 Bacteroidota bacterium
TCCGAAAGCAGTGAATTCCGCTTTGGCGAGAAGCTTTCTCAACGTCTTCACCTGTTTGCTGTAATTGTCCTTTCGTCTTAACCGCGGAATTTTGCGGTTGAGTTCAATGGTGCGTTTCAATATTGATCCGATCAATGCCATAACTTCAGAATCAATCAGTGAATCGAAATGAGTTTATTGCGCATGGCAGCAATATGCTGCGTTACGTTTGTAAGTTCATCAACAGTATATTCCGTTGCCGGAGATGATTTCAATTTCAATGCATTCACATCCGTTGCTAATGAAGTCATCAGACTGTCTTGCGGAAACATGGAAAGCATGGAAAGAATATTATCTGTATGCTCCTGCTGATCGCCAAGTATATCAAAAAGCAACTTGTTGCTTTCGGTTCTTTCCTGATTGCCGATTTGCTGCGTGGTGAGATACAAACTTTCCACCCATCCGCTGGTCACAACTAAAGTCGCAAGCGCAAAACGTTCGTTACTCTGCAAAGTGGAATCAATACGCACATACGAATTGTAAATCATGCTTTGCATGGAATCCTGATTCGCAGCGTGAATTTCATAGCGTTTCATTGACGATTCATCAAATGCAGTTGGAATTACAACGTCGTCCGTTAGCTGACGGATTGTTTTGAGATAATTCCCGGATTCACTCAGCCTCTCAAATGCAATGATGTATGCAATATCAGAACCGTAAATACCAATGTTGATGGCTTTCGCTTCCGCAGTATTGTAATTGGCAACATTGTTTTCAGGATTCAGAAATTCCTGGTGAAAAGGCAATCCGGCTTCTGCTACTTGATTAAGCAATGAAAACGGAACGGGAATATCAGCGATGATTTTTCGCAATTCTTCCTGCTCTTCCTCCGAAAGTCCTTTCATTAAAGGATTTTCTTTCAAAGTGTCGTTCTTCACCACTTCAGCAGGTTTATCTCCGCAGGAGACAAGCCACAAAGCAGCAAAAACAGGGAGGAATGTTCTCAGGAGTTTATGCATTAGCGAATGTATCTGAAATCGTGATTGGCTTTGATGTTCTTCAGTGTCGCAAGAATCAGGCGAATAACCGAATCAACATCGTCTTTGTGTACACTCTCTACTGTAGTGTGCATATAACGCAATGGAAGTGATATCAATGCAGACGGAACGCCGCCTGCAGAATATGCGAACGCATCAGTGTCTGTGCCGGTTGCACGGGAAACAGCTTCACGCTGGAAATTGATTTTAGATTTCTCAGCAGTGCTGATGATCAAATCCAGAAGTTTATTGTGCACAGCAGGACCGTAAGTAAGTGATGGACCTTTTCCGCAGGCTATATCGCCTTGCGCAACTTTGTTCATCATCGGAGTCTGAGTGTCGTGTGTTACATCAGTGATGATTGCAACATTCGGACGAATCGTTTCGGTGATCATTTCAGCACCACGCAAACCAACTTCTTCCTGTACTGAATTTACAATGTAAAGTGCGTAAGGAAGTTTGAATTTTTCCTTCTTCAGCAATCGTGCAACCTGCGCAATCATGAATCCGCCGATACGGTTGTCTAAAGCACGGCCGGTATAAAAGCGGTTGTTGAGGAACATGAATTCATCTTCATATGTTACAACGCAACCAACATGAATTCCGAGTTCTGCAACTTCTTTGTCGTTGGCACATCCGCAATCCAGAAAGATATTGCGCAATGTTGGTGTTTCTTCTTTTCCGGCGTCGCGTACGTGAATCGCAGGCCATCCGAAAACAGCTTTTACAATTCCTTTCTTGGTATGAATGTTCACACGCTTCGAAGGCGCGATCTGGTGATCTGAACCTCCGTTACGACGCAAATAGATGAATCCGTCTTTCGTGATGTAATGTACAAACCATGAAATTTCATCAGCGTGTGCTTCAATCACGACTTTGTATTTTGCTTGCGGATTGATCACGCCAACCGCAGTTCCGTACGTGTCTACGAAGTAATCATCAATGTATGGTCGGATATAATCCAGCCACAATTGTTGTCCGGGCGTTTCAAATCCGGTAGGAGATGGATTGTTAAGGTAGTCACGAAGAAAATTCAACTCTTCCTGTCCGAGAAGTGACGACTTGCTTTTAGCAGCCGGTTTGCGTGTGGTCTTTGCCATAGATTTTACTTAACTGTCAAAGGTACTCAAGATACCGGTTATTTCTTCTCGTTACATCTGAAAACAGGAAAAATTGCATTCTGAAGTTCAATTATTTTCAGCAGCCGATTCCTGTTGGATTTAGCGTCGGATTCGCTTTTATTTTCGAACGGATTTCGTTACTTTAGACCGTTAAACACACCTCATATGACTTTAAGGTTTACGTTATCTCTCGCAGCGATTTTGCTGCAGTTGGGATTGTTCGCTCAGGATACTGTGAAAGCCGCTACTTTGCCTCCTGCACAGGAAGCTGAATTGGCTTACAACAGCGGTACAACGAAATTCAATGCTAAGCAATACGCTGATGCGCTTCTTGAATTCAATAAGGCAATTACTTTGAAGCCCGATTTCGAAAAAGCGTATTACAACCGCGGACTTACGCGCATCGAGTTGTTCATGAACAAAGCGGCCATCGAGGATTTTACAAAATGTATTGAGCTGAATGCGGCTGCTGATTACGCGTATTTCTCGCGTGGGCAATCGAAAGAAGCGGAAGGCGACAAAACGGGAGCTGCTGCAGATTATGCACAAGCAACGAATTTGAATCCGCGCCATGACAAAGCATTTTATCACGGCGGTGTTTTGAAATTCGAAAACGGTGATTATACCGGAGCAATTGCAGATTTTGATAAGGCGATTCAGATTAATCCGGCCGATGCTTACTATTGGAACGATCGCGGAAGCGCGAAGCGAATGAAAGGTGATTTAGATGGCGCGATCAGCGATTACATGCAAGCAACCAAGGTTAATCCGGGATTGGCCTTTGTTTACAATAATCTCGGTAGCGCACGCAAACAGAAAGGCGACTTGAAAGGTGCGATCGATTCATACACCACGGCAGTGAATATGAAAACCGATTACTTCATCGCTTACAACAATCGCGGAACTGCGAAAATGGAGCAGGGTGATCTGGAAGGTGCGATGTCTGATTTTAATCGCGCTATTCAATTGAAATCGGATTACGCATTTGCTTATGTGAATCGTGCCGCCGTGCGTTACAAACAACGCGACTACAAAGGAGCTGTTGCTGATTGCGACAAAGCCATTCAGATCAATTCCAATTACGGCGAAGCGTATTTGAACAGGGGAATAGCGAAAGAAATGCTGCGCGATAATTCAGCTTGTGAAGATTTCAAAAAGGCTTCTTCGCTGGGAATCAAACAGGCGGATCAATATGTTCAGGATTGCAAATAATTGAGAGGAGAACGAAACATGAAAAAGATATTTACAGTAATCGCGATTGTTAGTCTGAGTCTCACAGCATTTGCTCAGAATGTGGAATGGGAAGAGAAAAATTTCCCGGACAAAAAAGCATTCAAAGAAGCCAAGCGTCACTACGAAGATGGGAATGATAACTTCAAGATGGCAATGGCCATGCAGGATCAGGATCTCACCACATTTTCTAAAGAATATGGTTATCTGCCGAATGGAATAGGAGAGTTGAATGGCGCGGGATTAGGTGGAGGAATGGAGCCGTTTCATTTAGCGTTGGACGAATATCTCATCGCGTACAAGTTCAATCCGAATAGCGCTACTCTGAATTATCGTCTTGGTGTTTGTTATTACAACAAACCTGCACAGAAGATTATGGGTCTGGCTTATCTGGAAAGCGCAGCGAAACTCAATCCGCAGGTTGATCCGATGATGAATTATTTTCTCGGGCGCTTGTATCATCTGAGCAGCCGTTGGGATGAAGCGATAACAGCTTACAGAAGTTATCAGGCTACTTTGAACGTTGATCCTGTGAAAAATAAAATGAAGATCAGCGATATGAATCGTAAGATCGGTGAATGCATCAACGGCAAAGAGTTTGTAAAAACTCCTCAGCGGGTTTTTATTGATAATCTGGGTGCAACTGTGAACTCATCTGATCCGGAATACACCCCGATTATTACTGCGGATGAATCTGTAATGATTTTTACTTCACGTCGATCTACAACTACTGATGGCGCGAAAGATCAGGACAATCAGTGGAAAGAAGATCTGTATCGCACCGAATTCATCAATGGAAAATGGACAATGCCTGTGAATATGGGTAAACCTGTGAACAGTGATGAGCACGATGCAACAGCAGGTATTTCTCCTGACGGACAACGATTGTTTGTGTATCGTCCAACGAAGAATGGTGACATCTACGAAAGTATTCTGAAAGGGAACGTTTGGTCGGAGCCGGAACGCATGAATAAGAATATCAATTCCGATGGACATGAATCTTCTGTGTCGATGTCTTACGACGGAAAGAAGTTGTATTTCATCAGTGACAAAAAAGAAGAAGGCGCGATTGGTCACCGCGATATTTGGTACTCAACAATGGATGAGAAAGGCAAATGGGGGAAATCTGTAAATATGGGTCCCGGATTGAATACCATTTATGGTGAAGAAGGAGTATTCGTTCACCCTGACGGAAAAACTATTTACTTCAGTTCTCAAGGTCACAAAACTATGGGCGGTTACGACATTTTTAAAGTCATATTTGAGAATGGTAAATGGTCAGAACCAATCAATCTCGGTTATCCGATCAACGGCCCTGATGATGACGTGTTCTTTGTTATTTCTGCGAGCGGAAAGCATGGATATTATGCATCGAACAAAAGTGACGGCCAAGGTGAAAAGGACATTTATAAAATCACTTTCCTCGGAGCAGAAAAACCGCTTGCGATCAGCAATGAAGACAATCTGCTTGCCGGAAGAACACAACCCGTGAAACAAGTACAGGCGCAGCAAGCTGTAGAAATTAAAACTGCGCAGATCACGCTCCTCAAAGGAACAATTACCGACATCAATACGAAGAAACCTTTGGCAGCGACCATTGAGCTGGTTGATAACACGCGCAACGAGGTGATTGCAACATTCACTGCGAACAGCGCGACTGGTAAGTATCTTGTTTCACTTCCTTCAGGAAGAAATTACGGTATAGCTGTAAAGATGGACGGTTATCTTTTCCACTCCGAAAACTTCGATATTCCTTCTTCGGCGAACTATCAGGAAGTCACAAAGGATGTGGAAATGAAACCGATTGTTGTAGGAAGCACTATCGTATTGAAGAACGTGTTCTTCGATTACAACAAAGCGACTCTCAAACCGGAATCGTTTATTGAGTTGGATCGTGTAGTGAAACTCATGAACGAGAATCCGTCCATGCGTATTGAGCTTTCGGGTCACACCGACAATCGCGGAACGGAAGAGTACAATCAGAAACTTTCTGAGGACCGTGCGAAATCCTGCGTCGATTATCTGATCAGCAAAGGAGTAAAGGCGGATCGCCTCGAATATAAAGGGTACGGAGAATCTCAGCCAATAGATTCGCGCAACAACGAAGAAGGCTGGGCGAATAACCGTAGAACGGAGTTCAAGATTATCGGTAAGTAGGTTCGTCCTCAGTTAAAAAGTTCAGGAGTCATCGTGACGAACAAAGCGATCTCCTGAACTTTTTTTATTATTACGTTTCAATGAGTAAGGATTTCTTCAATCGTAAAATAGTTACCACTTCCGACGGATCTTCATCCATTTATCTTCCGGATTTCGATGAGCACTATCATTCGCATCATGGTGCGATGCAGGAATCGAAACACGTGTTCATGAAGATGGGATGGAATGTTGTTGCAGAGAAGAAATCGCACATTGATTTGCTTGAAGTCGGTTTCGGAACAGGACTAAACGCCTGGCTGGTTTACGACGAGCTGAGAAAGAGTTCGAAAGAAAATGTCGTACACTATACATCGCTCGAATTGTATCCGGTTGCAATGGAAGATGCTGCGCAGTTGAATTTTGTAGATGCGGCGGATCGAGCAGCGTTCATGCGATTGCACGAGGCGAACTGGAATACATCTGTACCGATCGATGAAAAGTTTAAGTTGGAGAAGCAGGAAGTTGCCTTGCAGGAATTTCAGTCTGCGCGCCGCTACGATTTGGTTTTTTATGATGCCTTCGCTCCAAGAGTGCAGCCGGAATTGTGGACTGAAGAAATATTTCAAAAACTGTTTTCGTTGCTCAATCCGGGTGGAATTCTGGTTACATACTGCGCAAAAGGAGAAGTGCGCAGAAATATGATCGCAGCGGGATTTTCAGTTGAAAAGCTGCCTGGTCCTCCGGGAAAAAGAGAAATGTTGCGCGCTTCGAAAGTTGAACTATAATTCCTGTTCGTGCAGCCAGGCGATGGCTTTGTCAAATTCCTTGAAGACTTTGTACGGTTGCTTCGGTTTGCGCACTTTGTAATAAAACTCAGCAATGAGCTTCTGCGCAAGATTCCGAATCACAACTGCGGTTATTCCCAAAGGAGCTTCATCTTCAATTTTGAATGCATTGTCCATTGCGTCCTTGGAAATGGAAACGAATTCACCTCCTTCAAACACGAATTTCCGCTTCTGAAAACCTGCGATATTATTGTAGACTTCCAGTAGTTTCATCTGTACTTCAACAGTAATCTCTGTTCCTGAAACAAAGGACACGTGTATGATTCCGTCTTCACGAAGACCAATTACAGCTTCAGGCACTTCAACGCGCTTGACTAAATATTCCTGCTCAAACATTTTTTATTCCGGTTGGTAGCAATCACTTGTCGGGAAACGGATTGCGCTCTAAAGATAACCACTCAATTTGCATTTCAAAGTTTAACAAATCGTATTGGTTGAATCTTTTTATCTGTGCATACAATGAAATACAGGCCGGGAGTTAGATCTGCCACTGAAATGGTTGTGCTACCTGCTTCAGTTGAAAACGATTTCATCGTGGCACCCGTCGCATTGCAAATGGTGAATTCCTGCGACTGTTTTGTACAGATAGTGATATCCGTTTCTGCAGGAACCGGGAATATGCTCGTTACGGAGTCGGGTTCCGCAACGATTGCAACGTCTGTGTGTATAAACGGATCTGTGAACACGCGCATGTCAAAAATGTGTAACTGTTGCGGTAGCGTAACACTGGAAATTGTTCGTCGTTCGTTTGTGATGTAAAAAAATCCTCCGTCTCCTGACGCGATGGCTTCAGTCTGTGAAGTGCCGATGGCCAGATTAAATTTGCGTTTGTTCCCTGTGAAGAAAAATGTTCCGCTGTAATCATATAGTAACATCATCCAAGGTTGAATGAGCGGAGAATAACCTACCAGTGCAATTAAATGTTGATCCGGCAAATAGGTAGCGCCTGTTACAAGTCCTTGTATGTTATAATGCGATTGCGGTTGTGCCAAATGAAATCCGGTGTCTTTCGGCAATGAATAAATTGTTGTTCCGAAGGAAACCCACTGCTTGGTAAAAAGGAATATACTGTCGTTGGTAACGATGAAAGCTTCACAGTCGAAATCTGTATTGTATGCACCCTGCGGTGTGAAATCGGTTTGATCTGCATATGCAAAGGCGATGGTATCAGCTTTGGCTTTTCCTGTCAGCAAAGAATCTTTACGGAAGCGGTAAATGCACAGATTGGTTCTGTTGCCGTTTGCATTATTGCCGAAATCACCAACGTATATGTATTGCGAATCCTGCGCTATATCTTCCATGTCAATGTTTGTTACATTGAGCATGCTGTCCCGCACTGTAATATTTCCATCGCTGCTGTCGAGTCCGTACAAGCGTGTATCGGTATCATCAACATGTGTCCACAACATTCCGTTCCACATGATCAGTCCTGAAGTTTCATCCAACGTATCGTTCAGAACAATGGAAGTATCGGGCGTGATTTGTGCGTTACTGTAAACACAGGAACCGTCGTTGTATAAAGCCGAGGATGAATAATTCAGCGCAGCAGCATCGGTACAACCCCAACCGGAAATCTGTGCCTCACTTCGAAGGAAAACAAGAAGAAGTATCAATACAGCTGCGGTATTCTTCATCTCAGAATTTCAAAGCAAAGTGATGACTTGTAATGTCGAATCCGTATTTCAGATAAAAGCGATGTGCGCGGAATCGCTGCACGCCGCTGTCGAGGTGTATGCATTCGCAGCCTTGTTCTTTACAATACGAAATAATGAAATCGAGTACTTGTTCGCCGTAACCTTTGCTGCGGTGCTCTTCCAAAGTACTCAGATCATCAACATAAACTCCTTTGCCGCGATGGAACATTTCATCAATCCGGAATCCTCCGATTGCCGGAACGCTTCCGTTATCGAGTTCGAGCATAGCGAGATGAAAGCCGTTGCTCATCATGCGCTTCACCATGGGCAAATAGGTCTCCATTGTAAGATTCGGGCGCAATGCATTCACCGCCGGAAATGCGCGCATCAGATCGTCTTCAGTAACTGCAAGTCTTACTTTCATCTTTGTAAATAAAAATCCCGAACAGAAATTCTATTCGGGATTCAGTTATTTTTTGAAACGATTTTAGTTGTTCAACATTACCGGCATCACAAGCATCAACGTGTCTTCTGATTCGGTATTCTTGTTCATCGGCAACAGGATGCCTGCACGGTTCGGTGCCGACATTTCCAGCATCGCTTCCTGTGAATCGATGTTCGTCAGCATTTCCACAAGGAAACGTGAGTTGAAACCGATTTCCATATCGTCGCCGCTGTAAGCGCAAGTAAGGCGTTCAGCCGCTTCATTAGAGAAGTCAAGATCTTCTGCAGAAATGTTCAATTCACTTCCTGCAACTTTCAGGCGTACCTGATGTGTTGTTTTGTTCGCGAAGATGGAAACACGACGGATAGAGCCGAGCAACGCAGTGGTATCAACTGTAAGTTTATTCGGATTGTTCTTCGGAATAACAGCGTCGTAGTTCGGATATTTTCCATCGATGAGACGGCAAATCAGTGTAGAACCGATTGAGCCATCCGGAGCAATTCCCCAGCTGAAACGAGCATTGGTTGTATTGTATTCAACACGAACTGCGCCTTCGTTGGAAGCGAGAATATTTTTAAGAAGGTTGAGTGGCTTGCGCGGCAGAATGAAAGACGCAGAAGAACTTGACTTCACATCAAGGCGACGGTAACGAACCAATTTGTGTGCATCAGTAGCAACGAAAGTTGTTCCGTCCGGAGCGAACTGTACAAACACACCCGACATAACAGGACGAAGTTCATCGTTTCCAGCTGCGAACAGCGTGCGGCCGATTGCGCGGCTCAGTACTGCGCCGTCCATCTCAATAGCTTGACCGTTATCAACGGAAGGAGCTTTCGGGAATTCATCTCCGTTCTGACCGGTGATTTTGTATTTACCGTAATCAGAAGAAATTTCAATTGCCAAACGCTTCTTATCGATACTGAAAGTAAGCGGCTGCTCAGGGAAAGTCTTCAAAGTGTCAATCAGCAATCGCGCAGGCACCGCCACGTTTCCGTTATCTTTTGATTCAACAGTGATGTGCGTTGTGATTGTGGTTTCCAGATCCGATGCTGAAATTGTAAGTGTGCCTTTGTCAACCTCGAAAAGGAAATTATCGAGAATCGGCAAAGTGTTGCTGGTGTTCAATACACCGCTCAACATTTGAAGTTGCTTCAGAAGGGTAGAGCTGGAAACAATGAATTTCATAAGTCTTTTGATTTTAAACTAGACTTACAAAAATACCCGTTTTGGATCGGACGTTCTCCAATGAAAATCAGAGTTATTAACTCATTTTGAACAATAACTCTGGATGTGAGCCGCTCTAACAAATTGGCAATCAGAGAAAAAGCCGTAAGCTTATTTATTGGCCGTCGGGTCGTACGGGAAGTGCGAAATATTCGGGGCGCTGTAATACTTTGCCGAAAACAAAGTATTGAACAACCACGAAGTCTTTCCCGTCATTGGTTAATGCGTACATATTGTCCACATCGTAAACTGATCCGTCACTTGCCGTTGTATCGCCTTTGGAACGAATGTCGGCAGGCTTGTAAAACATTTTCATGGTATTCTTCTTTCCGGATGCATCCTGAACTGTGATGATGTGCGCAGGTGTTGAAGAAAGAATGGAATCCTTTACGTGTTTATCCAATGTATTCGCAAATTCAACGAAGCCCAATCGCACGAAGTACGACAGAAAGCGACGCACATTGGCTGTGTCAAAAGGAAGCGGTTTTCCGGCGGTGTTCTGCAGATTGTACTTCATGTCCGGCGATTGCGTAACAATGAAAGATTGTTCAGGATAACCGATGTGATCAACTTTTACCGAGCGGATGTCCGGTACGTAATATGCGAATGCAGATTTGTCGCGCCACTCGCCCGGATCGGGTGAATAACGACTGGTGAGATATCCGTTGAAACCTTTAATTTCCATTACAAATGGTTCGGTTGAATTCTCACCTGTTGCTGCATCCGCCAACAGCATGTAAGTACCCAGTTGATCCGGTGTTTCCGATCCGATGTAGTACAATCTTTTCAATTCTCCATCTGCATACACTTCGCACTTCACAGAACCGGTAATCAAACGCTTGATAATGTTCTCACGCGCTTTGGTTCCAACAGGTTCACGTACGCTCAGATCGTGTATCGTGCGCAATAAATAATCGATGGCATCCGGACGCGCTTTGAATTGCCCGTTAACCGTCCAAGTTCCGTCTGCATTGCGCGTAAGCGTGGTTTGTTTCCCGGTTTTATCAGCAAGAAAAACTTTGTCAACGGTAGCTGTATCTGCAAATGCAAAGTCACGCAATTCCCGTTTCACGGTTCCTTTATCGTTATTCATCACGAGCCAAACACTGGCTGCAGCAAGGAGAATTACGGCGATGAGAATAATTCGGTTACGATTCATATGTTCAAACTAAAAGTAACAGGGGAGTTGCTTTGGGCAAATATCGTGATCCTTCCGCAATCAACAGCATATTATTCACTGCCGGTACGTCTTGTTCGATAATCGGTAAGCTGAATTGTTATTCTGATTGACGCTTTGATCGGATGAAAAACAGTCCCAGAACAATCGCAACGGCAGCTCCGGCGAGAATCCAGTTGGAGAACATCAAGTACAGAATCACACCTGAAATCAACGCCATCACGTATTCCATGATCTCGAACGGACCTTTGCGTGAACTGTTGAGCATGCCGCTTCCGTATTTCTTCCGTCGTGCCCACATGCGGAACAATCCAAATAACATGATTGACGCAATCGGAAGAATAGTGTTGATGAGTTGCCACTTCAATCGTTGTTCTTTGATTTTGCCGCGATCCAGTAAACGCAATGTCACTTCACGCGAACGAACAGAAAGCAATCCATTATCATCCAGCAGATAATTCGCACAGTTGATCAGTAACTTTTTATTCGCATAAAAATTTCTGTTCATTCTGTTCAGTCGATCCAATCCCAATGGAAGGGCTTGCCCTTGATAAACAGGATTGATGGCAACATCACCATCGGCAATGACAATGATGCGGGAGCCTGTGCGACCGTTTTTCAGATAGCCGATTTCGGGGCTGTTCTCAATTTCCGGAGGCAGAATTTTCTGACGGAAATAAGAGTGGAAAGTTCCTTCGAGCAACACTGCAACATTCTGATGCGGTTTGTTGAACGTGCGTGGATCGCGATCCATCATTGCATACATCAATACCACTTCATTCGGTGTGCGCATGATGGTGGATTTATCCGATGAGCGAATCAACACTTCTTTACGGATCGGAGCGCTGGTGGAAATGGTATCGATTGTACTGACAAAATCAAATTTGATTCGATCCAGATTTTTTACAATCGGATGTTTTTCCTGTGGAAGTATAGTTGGAGAATACACCCACGGTGCAGGCACAAATTGTTTTTGCGGGCCGTTAACCGGAATCGCCACCTGCGCGCAATACAAGTCTTCCACGAGTTGCGACTTTAGTCCGGCTCCGTAACTGTAAAGAATGTCTTCCAATCCCGGTTCATTCTTCAATCCGAAATGTCGCGGCATTGCCATTGTTCTTCCGGTGATCGAAAGACTATCAATGCTGGTTAGTACAGGATCAACCAAAAACAGCGCTTTCCCGCCGTACATGATGTATTGATCAAGTATGAAAAGTTCCTTCGTGGTGAATGCGGAATCCGGCGCAATCATAATCACTGCATCGTAGATATTTCTGATTTGCGACGCATTTTGTACTGTATCGCGGAACGTATTGAGCTTGTTGCCGAACTGCACAAACTCCACATCGTAATATTCGCGCAATCCGCTGAGGAAATCGTTCACCTGAATGGAATCCGGTTCGCCATGTCCTTGAGTAATGGCAACTTTCGGTTTGCGACGCATGAGCAATTTCCGCACACCATTGGAGAGTTCGTATTCCAAACCTTCCACCGCGTGATTCAGTACTTCTTCATTCGGGCTTTTCGTTGATGAACCCAGAAGCGGAATCGCAACTTCTTTACCGTGATATCTTGCTACAGCCCAAGGAAAAAGTAACTGCGTAACTTCAACGCCATTGTCATCAACGAAAGTTTCCGGATGCGGTATCAATCCTTTTTCTGCCAACTGACGTTGAAACTTTTTACGCTCGCGCTCATCGTCATTAGCACCCGGATCAACAAAATCATATTGAATATTATCGCCGCCCCATGCACGGAATTCGTCCAGCATCAATCGTGTTTCATCACGAAGACGCTTGTAATCGCCGGCACCTTGCGGAAATTCTCCTTCGAGATAAACTTCGAAATACACAACATCGTCCAGGGAGTCCAGCATCTGAACTGTACTTTCTGCAAGCGTGTATCGTTTCTCAGAGGTAAGATCAAGACGGAAGAAAACGTATTGCGAAACCACGTTCAGCAACAATACCACAACCACACCCAGTCCGAGCGCAGTTAGATTCTGTCGTTTGTTGCTGCGTTTGTCCATAATTACCATTTTCTGCTTTCAAGCACGGTGCGTGTGAAAAGCAGGAAGAGAATGTTGAATGAAATGAAGTAAACTACATCGCGCGTATCAACTACTCCGCGACTGATGGAATTATAATGTTCGTTGATGCCGATGGATTGAATGAATGTATCTGCTTTGCCGAAAAGTGAGAGTGAACTGAGTTGCTCGAAGCCGGTGTAGAAAACGAAACACAGCGCAAGTGACAGAATGAATGATACAATCTGGTTATCGGTAATGGACGAACAGAAGATTCCGATTGCGACAAAAGAAGAACCGAGAAAAAGTAAACCGATGTAAGAGCCCCAGGTTCCGCCTGAATCGATGTTGCCTTGCACTTCGCCCAAACGCCACACAGAATAGTAGTAGATCAACGTCGGGAGAATGGAAATCGCAACGAGAATAATTCCCGCGAAATACTTTGCGAGAATGATCTGCATATCTGTAAGCGGGCGGGTGAGGAGCAATTCAATCGTTCCTGATTTCTTTTCATCTGCAAAAGAACGCATCGTGATTGCAGGAATGAGAAAGAGAAAAACCCATGGACCGATGGAGAAAAGCGTATCGATATTGGCGTATCCGACGTCAAGAACGTTGGTTCCTCCGCGAATGATCCACATGAAAAGTGAAATGGCCAAAAGGAATACAACAATAACGATGTACCCGATGAGGGAACTCAGAAAGCTGCGGATTTCCTTGACGAAGAGTGAATACATAAATCTTGACGGCTCAAAAGTAACGATTCAGTTTACTTTTTATTGAAAAGGCACTACAACCTTTTAACATCCTTTTACACAGCAAAACGTTCAGAGCAGCAGGATATTTTCCTTTTTCAAGCGAATCAGGAAACTTTAATGCGGAATTCTTTGTTGCGTGAAACCAGTTTTCCGAAGGAACGCAGACTGAATCCTAGTTGTTTCGCTTCTGAAAGGAATTCTTCGGATTTGCCGCTTTCCACTGCAACCAGCAATCCGCCGCTTGTTTGCGGATCGGCAAGAATAGCTTTACGAGCTTCATCTACACCGATTATTCCTTCTCCATAACTCGCCCAATTACGGTTGGTACCGCCCGGAATACAATTCTGTGCTAAGTATTCATTCAAGCCGTCGAGCACCGGAACTTTGTTGAATTCAATTTCCGCACTCAGATCACTGCCGTCAACCATTTCTCCCAAATGTCCGAGCAGTCCGAATCCGGTTACATCGGTCATTGCTTTTACGTATGGCAATGTGCCGAATTTTTCTCCCGCACTGTTCAACTTTAACATGTTGTCAACAGCACGTTGCAGATCTTCCGCCTTCACGAGTTTTTTCTTCTTTGCAGTGGTGAGAATTCCTACACCTAGCGGTTTTGTCAGAAAGAGTTCGCAGCCTTCAGTAGCAGTTGAATTTTGCTTGAGATTTTTGATCTCCAAATCTCCCGTAACCGCTAATCCGAAAATCGGTTCCGGACTGTCAATACTGTGTCCGCCTGCCAATGGAATTCCTGCTTCGCGACAAACGGCACGAGCACCTTCGAGAACTTTACCAGCGAGTTCGGCAGGAACTTTATTTACCGGCCATCCGAGAATTGCAATCGCCATCAATGGTTTTCCGCCCATAGCGTACACGTCGCTGATTGCATTTACAGAGGCAATTCGTCCGAAGTCGAAAGCATCATCAACAATCGGCATGAAAAAATCCGTGGTGCTGATCACCGCTCTTCCGTTGCCGAGATCATAAACGGCAGCATCATCTTTTTTATCGTTGCCCACCAGCAATCGCGGATCAATTAGCGGAGGCAAATCCGATTTCAAAATATTATCGAGAACGGCAGGCGCAATTTTGCAACCGCAACCGGCACCATGACTTAATTCCGTTAACAGAATTTCCTGTGTGTTTTCCATATCATTCAGTAGCTGCAAAATTCAGGATTTTAATTGCATTTTCGGAAGGATCTCCGGAATCGCAATCGATAAACTTCACACCGTTATAGTTTTTTATTTTGTGCGGATGATCATACGCTTTATCGTAGTATCGTAACGTCAATTGCGTTACGGTAGCCGCGTCTCCGTTCTCCAGCGCTTCCATTGCAATTTTGTAATCGAGTCCGCCTAATCTTTTTTTAATTCTTTCTACAGCTTCTTTCAATACTTCTACCGGAAACGAACCGTAATCGTGAATCAAACGTTGTACGCGAACATCAAAAGGAATACGTACGCGATATACGGGCGCTTCCGTCATTTGCATCCACAATGCTGCCGGAATAAAAACCCTTCCTATACTTCTGGATTCATCTTCCATCCAGATTCGTTTTTCAGAATCGAGAAGATTCAATTCGTCGAGCAGATTGTTTTCGAATTGCTCAACCGTTGGTTGTTTGTTCATTCCCAAAGCACCGAATGAAGAACCGCGATGAGAAGCGATTTTTTCGAGATCAATAATCTGCTCGCCGGCCTTCTTAATGTGAAGGAGAATTTCTGTTTTTCCGGAGCCCGTTTCTCCTCCCACAATTGCAATTTTCAAAGGTCTTGCGAATTGTTCCAGAACATAACGTCGATAAGATTTATATCCGCCCTCCAGAAGATTGGCTTTCAATCCTTGCGTTTCGAAAAAACTCGCCATGGATCCCGAACGCATTCCGCCTCTCCAGCAATGCACATTCACTATTCCGTTTGTTGCAATTTCATGCGCTCGTTGTGCAAACCCTTGCAATTTGGGCGTTACAATTTCCAAACCGGCGCTGAAAGCTTTGTCCTGTCCTTTCTGCTTATACAGTGTCCCAACTACGGCGCGTTCTTCATCATCAAATAGCGGAATGTTAAAAGCACCCGGAATATGTCCGTGCAGAAACTCCTGAGGTGAACGCACATCGATAATCGGGAACGAATTCCGTTGTTGTAAAAAATCGACTATTTGAAGACTTTTTGGCATTATTTTGCCGTTTTATGGCTGTTTTTAGTCGTTTTTGTATGAATAATCGAATTTTTCAAGGAATCTCG
>JBJOKQ010000065.1:0-15832 GCA_046046005.1 Bacteroidota bacterium
GAGAGAACCCACCACATATACTGCAGGTGTTCGGTAAGGGCGTTCCAGTTCCGGTTTCTTATAGCGAAGAATCATTACCGCCACGCAAACCATACTGAAGGCGAGAAGTGTTCCCATACTGCACATTTCTGAAACGCGACTGATCGGTGTAAGCGCAGCAACAAGAGAAATAATTCCTCCGACAAGAATTGTACTACGGAAAGGAGTTTTGAAAGTCGGGTGCAAAGCTCCGAACATTTTGAAAGGAAGAAGTCCGTCTTTCGCCATTCCAAGGAAAATACGTGTCTGACCAAGCATCATCACAAGCATTACAGAAGTAAGACCTGCAGTAGCAGCAATTGTAATCAGGAATACAGCCCACTTAATACCGACACCGTCGAATGCAGAAGCAACAGGAGCAGCAAGATCAAGTTTGTGATACGGAACCATTCCGGTGAGAACAAGCGAAACAAGAATGTAGAGAACGGTGCAAATAACGAGTGACATTACAATTGCAAAAGGAACATCTTTCTTAGGATTGATTGCTTCACCGGCTTGAGTAGAAACGGCATCAAAGCCGATGTATGCGAAGAATACGATTGTAGCTGCGGTTAATACACCTCCGAACCCGAAAGTAACTGTGTCTTTCCCGTCAACCGTGGTATGAACTTCATTCGGGATGAACGGAGTCCAGTTTGCAGTATCAATGAAGAAAGCACCAGCGATAATCACGAATAGTACAACAGCGATTTTGATGATTACAATAACGTTGTTTGTGCTTGCAGCTTCCTTAATTCCTTTAACCAGAATTGCAGTCACCAACCAAGTGATAAGGAACGCAGGAAGATTGAAAGCGATTGCAGGAGCTGCTTGGCCGAGTTCAGCGTATTTCGCTGTCGCCGTAGCCATATCATTACACAACCAGATCGGGAAATCTATATGGAACAAATGAAGCAATTTGACGAAGTATCCGCTCCAGGCAACGGCTACCGTTGTTGCACCCATCATGTATTCAAGAATAAGATTCCATCCGATGAACCACGCGAAAATTTCACCAACGGTTCCATATGCATAAGCATAAGCAGATCCTTCAACAGGCAATACGGAAGCGAATTCCGCATAACACAAAGAAGCAAACAAACATCCTATTCCGGCGATTACGAATGATAATGCAAGAGCAGGTCCTGCATAATCGTGCGCTGCAATCCCGGTAAGAGTGAATATACCACCACCGATGATAGCACCGATTCCCAATGAAGTAAGTCCCCATTTCGTCAGAACGCGCTTCAAATCGCTTTTCTTCATGTCGGCCTCGAAAGCAGACACAGGTTTAATTCTCCAAATTGACATATTGTAATTTTAGTTTCAGATAACGAATTCCAAATATAACAAGAACCATCATATTGCAAATACCTATTTTTACAGTCTATGCTTCTGATTCTGGTGTTTATTATCGGCTACGCTGCCATTACGCTGGAACATCCGCTTAAACTGAATAAAGCGGGTGCGGCTTTGCTTACGGGCGTTATTTGCTGGACGATCCTGGTTCTGGGCGGAGGAACCGGTGATGCCCACGATGCATTGAACCATCACCTTAGTGATATTGCAGGTATTTTATTTTTTCTACTTGGCGCGATGACCATTGTGGAATTAATTGATGCACATGACGGATTCGAAATCATCACAAAGCAAATCAAAACCACATCATCGAGAAAGCTGCTGATCATTGTCGCTTTGTTGTCGTTTTTTCTTTCTGCGGTACTCGACAATCTGACTACGGCCATTGTCATGACTTCATTGGTAAAAAAACTGGTGCGCGAAGAAAAGTCGCGCTGGTACTTCGCGGGAATGATAGTTATAGCCGCTAACGCAGGCGGTGCCTGGTCGCCGATCGGAGATGTTACGACTACAATGTTGTGGGTTGGAAATCAAATCACTTCCGCAAACATTATCGTAAAGCTTATTCTTCCATCATTGATCAGCATGGCGGTGCCGTTGTTGTACATGGCGTGGAAAATGAAAGGCAATCTTGCTCGACCGGAAGAGCCTTCAGAAGAAGATAAGTTGCAGATTTCATCAAGAGAAAAAAATATCATTTTCATTTCCGGAATCATATTACTGTTTGGTGTACCGGTATTCAAATCTGTAACGCATTTACCACCGTTCATGGGTATATTACTTGGACTGGGAATATTATGGTTTATCACAGAAATCATTCACAGCTCAAAGCATGAATCGCACAGAAGCGCACTTTCCGTTTCGGGCGCTTTGCAAAGAGTAGATACGCCGAGCGTATTGTTCTTCCTTGGAATATTGCTTGCAATCGGAGCATTGGATACAGCAGGATATTTGCATCACCTTGCAGAATGGATGGATGGAACATTTCATAATGTCAGTGTAATTACTTTGCTGATCGGTCTGGCATCTGCGGTTGTAGATAACGTTCCGTTGGTTGCAGCGGCTCAAGGAATGTATCCGCTTTCAGTATTCGCAACTGATCACTATTTCTGGGAATTCCTGGCTTACTGTGCGGGAACAGGCGGAAGTATTCTAATTATCGGTTCGGCCGCCGGTGTTGCAGTTATGGGACTGGAACGCATCAGTTTTTTCTGGTATTTGAAAAAAATCAGTTTTCCTGCACTATTAGGATATGCGGCAGGAGCGGCAGTTTACATCTTAGTGAATATTTGATCGTGGCTTTCCATCCTTACGTAAAGAAAATCAGATCAATCTTCGCTGCCAACGGAGAACAGAAACGCGCTCTGGGAGCAAAAGCCTACATGCGCGATCAATTCGAGTTCTTCGGAATAACCACGCCGGACAGAAGAAAACTTCAATCTGACTTTTTCAAAGCGGAGCCCCTTCCTTCCATTGATGATGTTGAACGTATTGTGCGTGAATTGTGGGCAATGCAGGAAAGAGAAATGCATTACTTCGCTATGGAGTTTCTATTGAAGTACAAAAAGAAATTGCGAAAAGGTGATTTACAACTTCTCGAATTTCTGATTACAACCAACAGCTGGTGGGACACTGTAGATGTAATTGCTCCGAAGTTGTTTCTGGAATGGAGTTATCTTTTTCCGAATGAAAAAGCGAAAATTGTACGCAAATGGAATAAATCCGGAAACCTTTGGTTGATTCGTTCCTCTATCATTTTTCAACTGCATGACAAGAAATCATTCAATGAAGATTTGCTTTTCGAAATGATACTGCAGCAAACAGAACACAAAGATTTCTTTATTCGAAAAGCAATAGGTTGGTCGCTTCGTCAATACGCTAAAACCAATCCTTCAGCTGTACGTCAATTTGTGAATGCAAATGAAATGTCGCCTCTGAGTAAAAAAGAAGCGCTCAAGCATTTCTGATTATTCCTGCGGAAGAAATTCCCAAGTATGATCGCTGAGCAATTTTGCGCTGGCAAGGAATTCATAAGGACAGCTTCTGCCCCACTCGTCGGGTCCGATCATCGACAACAAATCCGTTTCGTCTTTCTTGCGATACAAATGATACACATGACCGATAAGCGGTTTGAAATTTAAATCCGCTTTATAAATACGTTCTGAAAGTTCAACGCGCTCATGAATCTCCTGCGCTTGCTTCATCAGAAGTTCAACCTGTTTCCGAATCTGATCGAGCTGGCGATTTGTTTGCTCGTACATCGCAGACATTGCGAGTCCTTTTGTTCTGCCTTTATCAATCGGACGGATAATTGCACCGCCAACCGTATGAGCATACGGAAGTAATCCGGGATTCTCCGCTACTTTGTCTTTGTCAATAGGATTCACGAATTCTTCTGACATGTATCAAAGTTACGAAAGTGTGTATGAGATTGATCAGAACGCAAGAACAAAATGCATCTTGTTTATTGAATCAATGAATATGGAGTTTATCTTTACAACGTGACATCTCTGATAATACTTCGGCGCCTTGCAATTCCGGCTTTGATACTGATTCTGGTAATCATTGTCGGAACTGTCGGCTTCATGCTGGTTGATGATCGTTACAGTTTTTCGGAGGCGTTATACATGACAGTAATTACTGTTGGAACTGTCGGATTCCGTGAAGTTCATGAACCAACTATGGCGGAGAAGTACTTCATCATTTTTCTGATCATTACAGGTTTCGGTACATTTGCTTATGCGCTTTCGGCAATAACAACTTATATTCTCAGTGATGAATTCAAGAGTGTGTACAGATACAACACGATTATGAATGCGATCGACAAACTGAACGGACACGTAATCATTTGCGGTTACGGTCGAAACGGAAGGCAAGCTGCACACGTTTTAAAAAAACATGACAAACGATTTGTTGTGATAGAGAATAAAAGTGCGGTAACGGAAGCGTTGAATCATCGTTATGCGGATCTCGTTTTAGAAGGAGATGCAACGCAGGATGAAATTCTTGAGAAGGCAGGTATTTCAAGAGCGAGTGCGATCATTACAACTCTGCCCGTTGATGCCGACAATCTTTTCATTGTACTTACAGCGCGAACGCTGAATCCGAAACTTACAATTATTTCACGAGCATCAGATGACAATTCAGATAAGAAGCTGAAAACAGCCGGAGCAGATAATGTAATCATGCCGGATAAGATCGGAGGCGCGCACATGGCGTCACTGGTTCTGAAACCTGATGTAATTGAGTTTGTGGATCACATAACCGGTCAGGGTGGACCTGATATTAATCTCGAAGAAATTACGTTTGAAAATCTTCCCGAACATTTGCGCAACAAAACAATTCGCGATCTCGAGATAAGAAATAAGTCAGGCGCCAATATTGTGGGATTCAAAACTGCGAAAGGCGATTACATCATTAATCCGAATGCAGATACAAAACTCATTCCGGAAGGAAAACTATTCGTTCTCGGAACGCCTGATCAGATTGCTGCATTGAAACAACTTCTCGCCTGAATCCGATGAAAACTATATTGATTACAGGAAGCAACGGACTTCTCGGACAAAAACTGGTTTACGCTTTGCTTGAACGCAACGCAGTTAATCATGCATGGCGAATCATTGCAACGGCTCGCGGGGAAAATCGTTTGTCGAATAAATCAGGTTACGAATATGTAACAATGGATATCGGTAAAGCCGAAGAAATCATAAGCGTATTCAATAAGTTCAAACCTGATGTTGTTATCAATACAGCTGCGATGACGAATGTTGACGCATGCGAATCGAAAAAAGAGGAAGCCGAATTACTCAATGCAACTTCGGTGAAATTCATGACGGAAGCATTACGTGAAATGAAAAATGCTGATTCATCGTACGATGTTCATTTCATTCATCTGTCAACGGATTTTATTTTCGATGGAACTGCAGGACCGTATACCGAAGAGGGAATTCCGAATCCGCTTTCGCATTATGCGGCAACGAAACTGGAAGGAGAAAAATTCACTTTTGTTTCAGGATTGAAGTGGTCTGTGTTGCGCACTATCATTGTGTACGGAATAGCAGATGATATGAGTCGCTCAAACCTTGTATTGTGGGCTAAAGGCGCGCTTGAAAAAGGTCAGAAGATAAATGTAGTTGATGATCAGTTCCGTTCTCCGACTCTTGCTGAAGATCTTGCTGAAGGTTGCATTCTTTGTGCAGAAAAACAGGCGCAAGGTATTTTCAATATCAGCGGAGAAAAAACATACAGTGTACTCGAGCTGGTTCAGAAAGTTGCTGAGTACTGGAAACTCGACAAATCTTTAATCAACGCTGTGTCATCAGCAACAATCAATCAACCTGCAAAGCGCCCGCCTGTTACGGGATTTATAATTGATAAAGCGAAAAAAGTACTGGGATATAATCCTCGCAGCTTTGAAGAAGGACTTGCAGTTCTTGACGCACAATTGAAACAGAGGAATCATTAATCAGTTTCCCGCGTCGTCTTCCACGCCCAACCTATTTGAACAAACAGTACTGCGGAGACAAAACCTTCCATTGGATTGATATTACCCGCCACTTTCAAACCAACCCCGTTACTACGGAAGTTCAGCAGTCCGCTTATACTTGATTCAGCGTAAAGTCCTGTACCGCGCTCGATATGATTGTCGTGGTTATATACGTAGTCTGCAGAGCCGCCACCGACAATTACCTGAAACTGTGTATTACGTTGCGCCCAAGTCCAGCCATAAAATATTCCGTTAAGTGTGATATAACTGGAAACCTGAAATATTTCGATGTTGCCGAAATTCTCATGATGGAATTCAAATGTGTGATGTTTTACGCGGGCAGTAACTCCAAGATGATAGCCGAGCTTCATTTTCGGAGCAGTGTTGTCGCTTACACCGAAACGAATCCCAACCTGATTCTTAAAGAAAACGTCAGGCGGATATGACCAAGCTGTACTGTAAAAAAGCAGCAATAACAGCAGCATCAGATTTTTCATACCGGAAAATTGAAACTAATTACTGGCGGAGTGAATGACGCCAATCATCATTGAACATGATGCGCATCTATTTCGGTCGAATTACAAACCGTTTGCCTGAAGCAGCACATCCATTTCATCCCGAAGCTTTTTCGCTTCCACCCGGGCCGCATCCGCAAAATCTTCGCCGGAAGATGCATAAAGAATACTTCTGGAAGCGTTCACAAGAAGTCCGCAATCTTTATTCATGCCGAACTTCGCAACATCACTTAAACTTCCGCCCTGAGCTCCGACACCAGGAACAAGGAGGAAACTATCAGGAGCAAGCGCTCTGATATTTTTAAGACTTTCCGCTTTTGTTGCGCCAACCACATACATTATTTGATTGACATCGCCCCAAGTGTTGCATTTGCGAATTACTTTTTCAAAGAGCAATTCACCTGTGGAAGATTCCACAAACTGAAAATCGAAAGCACCTTCGTTGGAAGTCAGCGCGAGTACAATCACCCATTTGTTTTCGAATCCGAGAAAAGGTTTCACTGAATCGCTTCCCATGTACGGAGCAACAGTAACGGAATCGAAATTATAGTGTTCGAAAAAAGCTCGCGCATACATTGCTGATGTATTCCCGATATCACCTCGCTTGGCATCCGCTATTGTAAAAAGTCCGGAAGGAATATATTTCATGGTCTTTTCAAGACTCATCATTCCGTTCACACCTTCCGCTTCGTAAAATGCAAGATTCGGCTTGTATGCAACGCAATACTCGTGCGTGGCTTCAATGATTCGTTTATTGAATTCAGCAACCGGATCTTCATTTGAAAGCAGAAACTTCGGAATCTTACGGATATCAGTATCCAGACCGACACAAAGAAAAGATCGTTTCTTTTTTATTTCCGAAATCAGTTGCGCTCTGTTCATGCTCTTAGTTCTGAATTCCTTCTTTCATGCGTTCAGCATTCTCAGCAACGTGCAGTGCATCAATCATGCTCTGAATGTCGCCATCCATGAATTGCGGAAGATTGTGCTGCGTTAAACCGATGCGGTGATCTGTTACACGACTCTGCGGATAATTGTACGTTCTGATTTTCGCAGAACGATCCCCGGTAGAAACAATCGTCTTTCTGCGCGATGTTTCCTTCTCCATTTTTTTATTCAACTCAATCTCGTACAGTTTCGTTCTCAGCATCTGCATTGCACGTTCACGGTTTCCATGCTGTGAACGTTCTACCTGACACATGATCTGAATGCCGCTGGGTTTGTGTACGAGAATAACTTTCGTTTCAACTTTATTCACGTTCTGCCCGCCTGCTCCGCCTGAACGTGCAGTTGTAATTTCAATGTCGGCAGGATTAATTACAACATCCACTTCATCCGCTTCGGGCATTACAACAACAGTTGCAGCTGAAGTATGAACGCGCCCCATTTGTTCCGTTTCCGGAACCCGTTGCACACGATGCACGCCTGATTCGTACTTCAATGTTCCGTAAGCATCGTCACCAATGATATTCACGACAACTTCCTTGTATCCGCCCATCGTTCCTTCACTCACGTCAACAACTTCAACTTTGAATCCGTGCAACTCACAGTAACGTGTGTACATGCGCCACAAATCGCCTGCGAATATTGCAGCTTCGTCACCACCTGTTCCGGCACGAATTTCAAGAACAGCATTACGGGAATCTTCAGGGTCTTTCGGGATAAGAAGGTTCTTAATATACTCTTCCATTGTCGGAAGTTTCTCTTCAAGCTCCAGCAATTCCTGCTTGGCCATTTCCAGAAAATCCGGGTCCTTTTCATTTGCCAAAACATTCTTAGCTGATGTGATGTTACTCAGCAAAGTTCTGTACTCGTGATAAGCATCAACGACTTTTTTCAAGTCTTTGTATTCTTTGTTCAATTGAGCGAACTTCTTCATATCACCCATTACATCAGGTGATGAAAGTTGTCCTTCAACATCTTTCCAACGCTGTTCTATCGCTGCCAATTTTTCGAGCATGTATTCTTATATTTTAATTCGATTTAGTAAACAAACTCACCGTATTCACTGCGAATAGTAAGTTGCTTTCCGGACGAAGATTCAACACGACCGACAATCTTAGCCTCGATTCCGAATGATTTCGAAATCGCAATTATGGATTCCGCGATGTCGGCATTTACATATAATTCCATACGGTGTCCCATATTAAACACCTTGTACATTTCTTTCCAATCCGTTCCGCTTTGTTCATGTATGAGTTTGAACAATGGAGGAACAGAGAATAAATTATCTTTTATAATGTGCACATCATTCACGAAGTGCAACACTTTTGTTTGCGCTCCGCCGCTGCAATGCACCATGCCGTGAATTTCGCCTTTATGCTTGCGCAGAATTTCAGCTATCACAGGCGCGTACGTACGCGTTGGCGACAATACCAATTTTCCTGCGGTCACTTTTTCTCCGCCGCCTATATCAACTAAATCCGTCAAGCCGATCTTTCCGCTGTACACCAATTCTTCCGCCACAGCATGATCATAGCTTTCCGGATACTTCGCAGCTAAAACTTTGCTGAATACATCATGACGTGCGGAAGTCAATCCGTTACTTCCCATGCCGCCGTTGTATTCACTTTCATATGTTGCTTTCCCGAATGAAGCGAGACCAACAATCACATCTCCCGGCTTAATGTTATCGTTGGAAATAACATCGCTTCTTTTCATACGCGCAACAACAGTCGAATCAACGATCATTGTTCTTACAAGATCACCAACATCTGCTGTTTCGCCGCCGGTACTGGTAATTCCGAATCCAAGTCTGCGTAAATCAGCGAGCACTTCTTCAGTTCCGTTGATGATTGCAGAAATCACTTCACCCGGAATCAGATTCTTATTTCTCCCTATTGTTGAAGACAACATGATATTGTCAATCGCACCAACACACAACAAATCATCCGTATTCATCACTACTGCGTCTTGTGCAATGCCTTTCCATACCGACATGTCACCGGTTTCTTTCCAGTACATGTAAGCGAGCGAAGATTTTGTTCCTGCGCCGTCGGCATGCATTACCAGGCAATAGTTCTCATCGCCGGTCAGATAATCAGGAACGATTTTACAGAAGGCGTGTGGAAATAAACCTTTGTCAATGTTCTTGATGGCATTGTGAACGTCTTCCTTGGATGCGGAAACCCCTCGCTGATTGTATCTGTTGTCGCTCATGAGATAAAAAAAGAATCCCGAGTAAAAACCCGGGATTCAAAATTACGTGTTTAAACGTTCCGATTAAAACATGTCCGGACGCAAGCCCTGAAGATTGTTATCAGCAGGAGTTGGTTTCGGCGTTGGTGTCGGAGCCGGATTCTGCGGAGCAGGAACAGGCATAGGACGCGGAGCAGGAGCTTTTGTTTCAACCGTATCTCTTTCGCCCATATCATCGAATGCACCTTTATTTACTTTCGGAATGATCTTACGAGCATTCTGATCTTTCGGCGCATTAGGATCTACGTAATCCCAGCTCAATACACGGAATGCAGTACGACGGTTCAACTGGTGCAGGGCTTCCTGTTCCTGTTTTGTCTTCTTGCTCATGATATATTTTTCAGTGAGGACGTTTCCGTCAGCCATTTTCAAAGGACGTTTTTCGCCGTATCCAACGAATTTCAAACGCTCAGGAGCGATCTTCTTCTCTTGTACGAGATAATCAACGCATGCTTTAGCACGAGCTTCAGAAAGTTTCTGGTTAGCCGCGTCTGAACCACGACTATCTGTATGTGATCCGATCTCAATTACCGCAGAAGGGTTATCGATGAGAGTTTGATAGAGGAAGTTCAAAGAATCTTTAGATTCCGGACGCAATGTTGCTTTGCCCAAATCGTAAAGTACTGCAGGGAAACGGATTTCCATTTCGGCAGGAACAAGACAGAAGTCAAGTGTCCAGTTCTTAGAAACCATTTCACCAACTGTAGTCAATTTGCCTTTGTCTTTGTCAGGAAGGTTCAAATAAGCTTCAGCCTTAGAACTGTGACCTTTATCACCGAATACTGTCAATACGTAAGAAACTTCAGGATCGAGATCGAAATGGTATTTACCATCTTTTCCGCAAGTATCTTCGAGAGCAGAACCGTCAGATCCAACCATACGAACAACTGCACCTTCTACAGTGATAGATGGGCCGTACTTACAATCTGTTACTGTTCCGTCAAGTTTGAAAACCAGTGGCGGAAGGTAGAACGACCAAATGTCATCCGCTCCTTTTGTTCCTTCGCGATCAGAAGTAAGGTAACCTTTTTCTTTCAAGCCGTCGAATACGATACCGAAGTCGTCTTTTGAAGAGTTCATCGGGTACTGAAGGTTTGCAGGAGTTCCCCACTTCCACTCGTTTCCTTGTTTAGGAGCCATGAAAATATCAAGACCGCCCATTCCAAGAAGACCATCAGAAGAATAATAAAGATCACCTTTTTCGCTCAGGTAAGGGAAACCTTCACGTCCGTTAGTATTGATCGTAGCACCGAGGTTTGTAGGCTTGTTCCACTTCTTAGATTTCTTATCGTAAGTAGACATCCACAGGTCGGACTTAGTTCCGCCCATAACGCCGGTCATATCAGAAGAGAATACCATTACTTGCTCGTCAGCACTTACAGTTGGGTGACGGAAGTTAAAGCTGTCGAGAACTTCAGCAGGAAGACCGAAGTCAACAACTTCAGGAGTTCCCCATGCGTTACCTTTCTTAGGAGCAACGTAGATTTTGCAGGTTACCCATTTTTTCTTCGCTTGTTCGCAACGAGTGAAGTAGATTTTATCTGCTTTCTTCGTTACGCAGCTCGCACCTTCGTTACCGATAGCGCTGTTTACTTCGCCTTGAACTGTAGTTGGTGTGCTCCATTTCCCGTTCTTATCCACTTTAGTAGTGAAAAGATCAGAATACATGGTTCCTGAAATAGGATCGATTTTGCTTCCTGTCTGACCTTCACGCTTTGAAGTGAAGATAAGTTCGGTGTGTTTTTTATCACCGTATGTCGGAGAGAAGTCGAAATCTTTACTGTTGATTAACGCCATGTTTTCAACTACCCAACGTGTAGGGCTGTCTTTCCATTTCTGCGCCAATTCACTTGACTTAACTCCGTTTTCTCCTGCGGGATCCGAAGGAACCATCTTCTGATAGTTCTGGAATTCCACTACGGCCTCCGCGTATTTCTCGTTGATTTTCTTCGCTTCAGCATAATACAGATACATCACGTCGTTCGTGTGTTTTGCCTTGATGGCTTTACCGTACCATGTTTCTGCCTGCTTCCAATCGTTCATCTTGCGATAGCATTCTGCGATCTGGAAAGTAATGCGGGCTTTTTCCTGCTTATTCTTGATTTTGGACATGCCCTTCTTGTAAAGTTCAACAGCATTGAAATACTGTTCTCCTTCATAAGCACGATCCGCATCTTTAATGAAGTTTTTCTGCGCATATGCATTCACAGTGAATGCCAACAGGAAAACAACAACAACAGAGAGTACCTTAGTTAGTTTCATAGTTCTGCTAAATTGTGTTCTTGGTTTGACTAGGGTGCTAAGATAATTAATTTGTGAACATAGCCTAATTCAGATTCGCGAAAATCGACCGAATCCGAGCTATTTTCAGACATATAACGTCAGTTGCTGCAAAAGATACAGCCCGCCGAACGACGGGCTGATCTGCGAGTTAGGCGTAGATTTAGCTATTTATCTTCTTCATTTTCAATTAATTCCTCCCCACCTACCCAAGTTGAATCACTGGCGTCGAAATAACCTTTACGGATTACCGGAGTTTGGGCCTGTCCCTGTTTTTGAATTCCCGAAGGTGTGTAATTGTAATTCAAAACACGAAAAACAGTTCTTCTGTTCAACGAATGAAGATATTCCTGCTTGTCTTTCGGTTGACGGGAAATATAACTTTCAGTCAACGCGGAATCTTTTCCGATGCGCAGCGGCTGATCTTCACCGTATCCTTTTGCAAGTATGCGTTCGCGGGGAATTTTCTTTTCTGTAACGAGGTAATTAACGCAAGCCTGCGCGCGACGCTGCGCCAGATCACGATTGTAGTTTGCTGAACCGCGACAATCAGTGTGCGAGCCAAGCTCAATTACCATCGTTGGATTATCTGTGAGCAAGCGATAAAGATAATCGAGTGAATCCTTTGATGCAGCCGTGAGTTTATCGCTGTTGTATTCATACAAAACGGCAGGGAACTTTATCTCGATAGGATCAACCGGTAATATTTCAATATCTACATGTTCTTCGCAAGGACAAGCAGATGGCGCAGCGACAATGCGTTTTTCATTTTCAGGCAAATTGAAGTATGATGAAGCTTTCACTGTATGTCCTGGTTTACCCTCGACAGTGATCGTGTATGAAACATTATCCTTCGCTTTGAATGCATAATTTCCAGAAGCATCTGTGGCGATTGAAAATTTACTTCCGTCCGTTCCGCTCACATTTACGAGCGCATCTTCCACAGGAATTTTGTTTTTGCGATCCGTAATAGTTCCGGAGATACGCATCGGACAAAGTATAGGATCAACCATGAACGACCAGATGTCGTCGCCGCCTTTTGTTCCTGCGCGCGATGAAGAGAAATAACCGCTTTTTCTGTCGGCAGTGAAAATGATTCCAAAATCGTCCGCTGAAGAATTCAACGGGAACTTCAGATTTTTTGCAGGATTCCATCTCCATTCGTTCGCTGATGTTTTCTCTGCAGAAAACATATCGAGTCCGCCCATGCCTGCATGTCCGTCGGAAGCGAAATACAATGAACCGTCATCATGTATGTAAGGAAATGCTTCACGTCCGGGCGTATTGATTTCGGAACCCAATTGTGTTGGCTTGCTCCATGATCTGGATTTTGTATTGTAAAGCGACATCCACAAATCCGAACCGCGACTTCCCGGTAAATCTGAAGTGAACACCATCACTTCTCCGTTTGCACTGATGGCAGGATGGCGAAAATTGAAACTGTCGAGTGTTGCTGCATCGAGTCCGAAATCAACCTCCTGAACATTGTTCCATCCGTTGCCTGATTTATCTGCAGAATAAATCTTACACGTTACAATTGTTTTCTTCTGTTGACCGCAACGTGTGTAATACATTTTATTTCCGTTGCGCGTGATAACAGGAGAACCTTCGTTGAAAACATCAGTGTTGACTCCGGTTACTGTGGAAGGAACACTCCATTGTCCGGTTTTTGATTGACGTGATTCAAAAACATCCGCGTAAAGTCCGCCGCTGATCGGATCGATCTTCGTTCCTGTTTGTCCCGGACGTTTTGATGTTACAAAAAGTGCTTTGCGTTTTTTGTCGGCCCATGAAGGAGAGAAATCATTCTCACGCGAATTGAGTTCTGTTTCGTTGGTGATTTTCCACCATGTTTTATCCTGCATCCACAACGCAGCGGAGTCGCATGAACGTTCCCCGATTACTCCTGCAGGATCATTCGGAACACGTTTCTGATATTCGAGATAATCCATACGTGCATTGGCATATTCGCCTTGATATCGGTATGCATCGCCACGACGCAGATAAACTATGTCATCAGCATATCCAGCACGAATGGCTTGATTGTAATTACTCAAAGCCTCTTTCCAAAATGTGAGAATCCGATTGCACTCCCCCATTTGAAAAAAAATGTAACCCTTTTCCTGTTTGGTCGGTTTCTTTCCTAACGCGATTTTATACTGAGCAATTGCATTCTGATAATAACCGTTTTCCTGATTGCGTTCCGCTTCACGTAATGGAATGCTGAAAGCCATCGCGCCGAGCATTAAAGCTGCAGCGAGAATAAGTAGACTGATACGTTTCATATGTGTCCGTTTTTAAATTGACGGACACAAGCCCGACTGCCGGCAGGAAGTCTTGTGTCATCTGTTTGCTGTTAGTATAACAACACGCAGAAGTTTGGTTACACGATGAACAATAAATTTATTTCTGTAACTAAATAGCGATGAAGCGTTATCGCGGGAAAGAAAAAAGCCCTCCGTATTCGGGAGGGCTTAGCGATTACTTTGTAAAAAGAATCTCTCTGTATTTCGGGAACGGCCACGCTTCGTCAGCAACCAGCATTTCCAATTTGTCAATGTGTTCGCGGATGGTATCGAAGTAAGGTTTCACCTTGTTGCAATACGCATATGCTTTCTTCTGCCAATCGTCGATGTTATTTGCTTTGCGACGTTCTTCCGTCATTGCATCAACACCGTTCTTGATTCCTGCAACGTGATTGGAAATTTCAGTAATCATCTCCAACTGAATTGCTGCTGCTTTTTTGAACTCTGCAGCGCCCAGAACATCTTTCAAACCTTTCACGTTACTGATCAATACGTTTTGATACTGCAATGCAACAGGAATGATGTTGTTCACAGCGAGATCGCCGAGAACACGACCTTCAATCTGAATCTTCTTCACATACGTTTCGAGGTAAATTTCGTAACGTGCGTGCTGTTCGCGTTCGCTCAATACATTATGACGTTCAAACATTTTCACAAAACGTTTGTCCATCCATGCTTCGAGTGCTTCAGGAGTTGTTCTGAAGTTATTGAGTCCGCGCTTCTTCGCTTCTTTCACCCATTCTTCACCGTATCCGTTTCCTTCGAAACGAATGCGTTTTGTTTCAGTGATGTAATTAGCGAGGATCACGAAAATTGCATCGTCTTTATCTTTTCCTTTTGCAACCTGAGCATCAACTTCTTTCTTGAATGCGATGAGTTGATCTGTCATGATTGTATTGAGAACCGTCATCGCACCTGCGCAATTTGCAGAAGAACCAACAGCGCGGAATTCGAATTTATTTCCGGTGAAAGCAAACGGAGAAGTTCTGTTACGATCGGTGTTATCCAGAAGGATATCCGGAATCTTACCGATGTTCAGTTTCAACGCCGTGCGCTCTTCCGTTGTCATTTTTCCTGTCTTCGCTTTCTTCTCGATTTCATCAAGAACAGCAGACAACTGTGAGCCAAGGAACACTGACATGATTGCCGGCGGCGCTTCATTCGCTCCGAGGCGGTGATCGTTTCCTGCAGAAGCAATAACAGCACGCAACAAGTCTGCGTTATCGTGGAATGCTTTTACAGTATTGATGAAGAATGTCAGGAACTGAAGATTCGTCTTCGGTGTTTTCCCCGGAGAGAGAAGATTCTTCCCTGTGTTTGTTGCCAACGACCAGTTGTTGTGTTTACCTGAACCGTTAACACCGGCGAATGGTTTCTCGTGCAGCAACACACGGAAATTGTGACGGCGACCGATACGCGCCATCAAATCCATGAGCAACTGATTATGGTCAACAGCGATATTGATTTCTTCGAAAATCGGAGCGCACTCGAACTGATTCGGAGCAACTTCGTTGTGACGTGTTTTAATCGGAATGCCGAGCTTGTGTGATTCGATTTCCAATTCGCGCATAAAAGAAGTTACGCGATCAGGAATAGAACCGAAGTAGTGATCTTCCAGCTGTTGTCCTTTTGCAGGAGCGGCGCCGAAGAGTGAACGTCCTGAAATAGCA
>JBJOKQ010000066.1:0-15676 GCA_046046005.1 Bacteroidota bacterium
TTACTTCGTGAAAGAAGTTTTTCCGCTGCAGGTGTACTTTGACCTAAACGGTAATGGAAAGGAAGATATTGGGGATAGAGCGAAGATTTTGCCGGAACAATTACCAACCGGAATTCTGCTCCGCGTTCTTTGCAGAAATCATATCTGCTGTTGAGTTCCGTAATCAATAATGTGATCAGCGAGTCAGACACGGGACGTATTCCCAATAAGAACTCTATTTCACTACCGCCCGGATACAACCAACCGTTGGACCCGACAGTTACCACATCAGCTTTGGGAGATTTACCCAAGTAGCGCGCATCAGTATAGTTGAGCCAATGAATCGCAGTATTGCGTAAGGGAAAGTGATCATTGATGAAGCTGTCAACTTTTAGCGGAACAGGATCCAGATTGCCGATATTAATATCCGGCATCTGTGCTTGTTTTCGATTATCGAAAAACGGATAAGATTCCTTCGCTTTGGTGAGCCACATCACAATCGGTATCAAAAGAATGATACAGAATGTTGCTATGTATAATGTGGCTGCAAAATGTCTCATCAGAACTGGAAATATATAAATGGGTTGTAACCTTGCTTTGTCAGATACATCGAACACAACACCAATAAAAACAAACTTCCTGCATACGATACCGGTTGCCAAACATGGTTGGTGAGACCGGACATTTTACCGGAAGTTATTTTCTGATAAATCGTTTCAGGTATTCTACTTGATAATGTGACTGCAATAACGAGCAGAATCACGAAGTCAATTGTAATATAATTGGTAAAGGGTAAGACCGTACCGGATCCTGAAGCCCCAAACATAACTTGTATATAATCCAAAGCGAAACTGATATTGGTTGACTTGAATAACACCCACGCGATCATCACAACTACCAAGGTGTAAACCCGATTAAAGAAGAAAAGTTTCGGGAGTACATTTTTAAGTACGGTGCGTTCAAGAATCAGAAAGAACCCGTGAAACAATCCCCATGCAACCATTGTCCACGACGCTCCGTGCCACAGGCCTGTCAGGAAGAAGACGATCAGAAGATTTCTGTACGTCTGAAATGTTCCGTTACGATTACCTCCCAATGGGATGTAAACGTAATCGCGAAACCATCTGCTCAAAGTCATATGCCAACGATGCCAGAAATCCTGAATCGATTTCGCGCTGTACGGAAAGTTGAAGTTTTCAGGGAATGTGAATCCGAACATTCTCCCTAATCCTAAAGCCATATCACTATAACCTGAGAAGTCGCAATAGATATGCAGTGAATAACATGCGATACCGAACCATGCAGCAGGAGTATCAATGTTCTTGATTTCACTCTGGAAAATCTGATCGGCGGGATATGCAAAAGCGTTTGAGAAAATCACTTTTTTCGTAAGACCGAGAATGAATCTGCGTATGCCGGCAGCAACATTGGCGGTATTCCAAACGCGACTCGAAAACTGAGAAGCGATTTCGTGATATCGAATAATAGGACCGGCAATAAGCTGCGGGAAAAACATAATATAAAGGCCCATTGTGAATATATCCTTCTGCGGTTCCGATTCTTTCCTGTAGATATCGGTAATGTAACTGATAGAATGAAAAGTGAAGAAAGATATTCCCGGAATCAATTTGATATTCGGAACGGGAATTTCTCCGACCCCGACTTTGCCAAGCACAACGTTGAGGTTATGTACGAGAAAGGGAGCATACTTGATCACACACAGCACCAACAGATTGCCAATAACGCATAATATGAGAGCTCGTTTGCTTCTTGAAGAATTGTTCCCGCCGATCAACTTGCCCAAGTAGAAGTTGAAGATGATGGATAATATAACTATCAGACTTGCACTTACACCTCCCCAAGCATAGAAGACCAAACTGAAAATCAGGAGAACATAATTCTGCAGCTTTTTACCCAACAACCAACCGAAAAGAAGAACGGCCGGAAGAAAGAAATAGATAAAGGTGAGGGATGAAAACAGCATTTGTGCGACTCAAAAATATACAATTTTGGAACCCCTACAGCATACTGCTTATTCACTTACAGTTGTTCAGAAAGTGCGCTCAGATAAACAGGTGCACTCCTTGAGGCTGATCCAATTTCACTAAATTTGCCCAATGGCAGATGAAAAGAAAATCGGCGAACCGAAGTCACGCATCAGTAAACTGAAAAAATACGCAGTGCGCATTTTTTGGTTCATGTTTCTAACACCGATTCTCGGTTTCGTTGCAATCATGCTCGGCATAGCATGGTTTTCGGATCTTCCTGATGTTGAAGAATTACAGAATCCTGAAAGTAATCAGGCGACAGTGGTGTATTCTTCCGACGGAAAAGAGCTGGGACGTTTTTATGCGGAGAATCGCGTGAATGTTGCATACAAAGACATTGATGAAGATGTAATCAACGCATTGATTGCAACCGAAGACGAACGATACAAGGAACATTCCGGAATTGATGCACGTAGCTTGGTACGCGCCATTGTGAAAATGGGGAAGGGTGGAGGAGCGTCCACTATTACACAGCAGCTTGCAAAAATGCAGTTCCACCAGGAGGAATCGCAAACCGCTTCATTCGGCGAACGTGTTTTTCAGAAATTGAAAGAGTGGATCATCGCAATTCGTCTGGAGCGTTTGTACACGAAAGAAGAAATTCTCGCTTTGTATCTGAACAAGTTCGACTTCACATACAATGCAGTGGGTATCAAATCATCTTCTAAAGTTTATTTCAGTACCACTGCTGATTCATTGAAAGTTGAAGAAGCTGCCATGCTTGTAGGAATGTGTCAGAATCCTTCGCGATGGAATCCGATCCGCTTTCCGGAGAATGCACTCAAGCGCAGAAACATTGTTCTCTTTCAGATGGAGAAGAACGGTTTCCTGACGAAAGAACAATACGATTCACTCAAAACTTTGCCGCTCGTTACAAAGTTCAATCCCGAAACGCACAACGAAGGACACGGGATGTACTTCCGGGAATATCTGCGCGACAACTATCTTAAAAAGTGGTGCGCGGAACATCTGAAACCGAATGGTCAGCCTTACGATTTGTATCGTGATGGTCTGAAGATTTATACCACTATCGATTCACGTATGCAGGTGTACGCTGAAGAAGCAATGACTCAGCACATGACCGATTTGCAAGGTCAGTTTGACAAAGCGTTGAAGAATAAAAAGAATGCTCCGTTCAGCTGGAAAGTAAAACCGGATGAGATTGAGAATATCATGAACTCTGCGAAGAAGCGTTCGGAACGTTACAAAAACATGACGAAAGCCGGAGCTTCGGAAGAAGAAATTGAGAAGGCATTTGTAACGCCAACGAACATGACGGTCTTCTCATGGAAAGGTGATATTGACACAACGATGACACCGTTGGATTCCATTCGCTACTACAAAGGATTTCTTCAGGCAGGTTTCATGGCTATGGAGCCGCAAACCGGTTACATACGTGCGTGGGTTGGGGGAATCAATTTCCGTCATTTCAAATACGATCACGTGAAAGAGAGTCGCCGTCAGGTAGGTTCAACATTCAAACCGTTCGTTTATGCACTCGCTATTCAGGAAGGATGGTCGCCATGCGATCAGATACCGAATGTGAAAACGTGTATACCAACTGAATCTGCAGATAAGGAATGGTGTCCGGAAAACTCCGACAACAAGCTCAACGGACAAATGCTCACACTGAAAAAAGCATTGGCCAACTCCGTGAACTACGTTACTGCATACATCATGAAACAATTCGGCCCTGCTGCCGTTGTTGAGTTCGCGCGTAATGTCGGTGTTACAAGTCCGCTGGATCCTGTTCCTTCATTGTGCCTCGGTACCGCTGATATTTCATTGTATGAAATGGTTGGGGCGAACAGCACATTCGCCAACAAAGGCACATGGATTGAGCCAACGTTTATCACACGAATCGAAGATCGTAACGGCAAAGTTCTGGAAGAATTTATTCCTTCATCACGCGAAGTAATGAGTGAGGAAAAAGCTTTTCTCATGGTAAGTTTGATGGAAGGCGTTGTTTCTTCAGGAACAGGTGTGCGACTACGTTACAAGTACAATCTCAATACTCCGATCGCAGGAAAAACCGGAACTACACAGAATAACTCTGACGGTTGGTTCATAGGACTTACTCCTGATCTCGTTGGCGGCGCATGGGTTGGCGGGGAAGATCGAAGTGTGCATTTTGATAATACGAGCGAAGGACAAGGCGCGAGCATGGCGTTGCCGATCTGGGCCTATTTCTTCCAGAGAGTTTACGCTGATAAATCCATCAAGATTTCTAAAGGCGCTTTCGAAAAACCGAAACGCAAAATGCTCATGGATTTAGATTGCAGCAAGTACGATCAGGAATCAAATCCGATTTACGATCCCGGTTTCGATGATATAGATCCGTTCGGGGGAGAATAGATTTTGGCTTTATTATTCGCCGAAGAACATGCATAGATGAAAGCCCACACCACCCGTGCGTGACGAATAGGCATTTTCGGGGAAAAGCGCCGGGTTGTTTGGATTGACTTTGTTTCGGAATGCAATCATGCTTACCGATGTCAATGGAATATTCCAGAATCCGCTTACGGAAAGTCCCCAATCTTCGCCAAGCATAAATGTCGCTCCGATCGGAATACTGGTGTATGATACCACTCCGATTTTCTTTAGTGTTCCCCCTGACAAGACTCCTGCTGTTCTGAAAAGCATCTGGCCGCCGGGCGGAATATAGGAGCTCACTGTTTGCATTTTGATGAGATTACCAGCCAACCCTGTGTACAATCCGAATCGAACAAGATCTTCATTGTAGATATTTATTCCGTATGTAAAATTGAATTGACGACTTACAAATGAAAATGTAGATGCATCTGTATCACTTGGACTGCGTACCTCGTTCATTGTTATGGAGCATCTGCTTGTGTAATGCGTGGCCTCCACCCAAGTGCCGTTCCAATTGTCGAATGAATAGCCAAGAGCTGTTGTAAAACCCAATTGTGTGGATAATTCACCAAGGTTGTAAATCATATTAGGGTTCGTACCACCGTAATCGTTCACCACAGCTTTCATATTATGCCAGCCTGCAGTGTATCCATTGAACCCGAACTTGGTATAAAATCCATTACCGTTGGATTGCGCTGCAACATTTATGATAGCGAAAGGCAGCAGAAAGGTGAGCCATAATATCTTCACACGAATCGGGTTTAAATCTTAATGATGCAAAACTAATAACCTCTCAACAATTTAATTGTACAACATGATAATTCTATAAGAGTTTTTAACCTTTAGCGCGTTCAATTTGATAATCGCTTGAATTCAGATAACAGTTCGCTTTGAGAAGGGATTCCTTACATTTGTACATTAAATTTTACAACATGAATAAAGTTGTTACAGATGCTGCGGAAGCGGTGAAAGACATTAAGGACGGAGCTGTAATCATGCTGGGCGGATTCGGCTTGTGCGGAATCCCAGAGAATTCCATTTCCGCTCTCATCAATAAAGGCGTTAAAAATCTTACGTGTATTTCAAACAATGCAGGCGTTGACGATTTCGGCATAGGACTGATGTTGCAAACGCGTCAGGTGAAGAAGATGATTTCGTCTTACGTTGGTGAGAATGCAGAATTTGAACGTCAGCTGCTCAGCGGAGAACTTGAAGTGGATTTAATTCCGCAGGGAACACTTGCCACGCGCTGCATGGCGGCTAAATACGGAATGCCTGCAGTTTGGGTGCGTGCCGGTTTCGGAACAGAAATTCAGAACGGCAAAGAAGCGCGTGAGTTTGAATTTCAAGGCGAGAAAAATAACTACTTACTTGAAGAAGCATTCAGTGCTGATTACTCCATTGTGAAAGCTTGGAAAGGCGATAAGTTCGGCAATCTGATTTTCAGAAAGACTGCGCGTAACTTCAACGATCCTATGGCGGGGGCTGCGAAAATTACAATTGCAGAAGTTGAAGAACTCGTTGAGCCGGGAGAACTGGATCCGAATCAGATTCACATACCGGGAATCTTCGTTCAACGCATTTTCCAGGGGAAATCGTACGAGAAACGAATCGAGCAACGCACAACTCGTAAACGCGCATAGATCGAACAGAAACGGAATCATTGACACTTTGAACACATTGTTATCATGTTAGATAAAAACGGAATAGCAAAACGCATCGCACAGGAACTTCGTGACGGTTATTATGTGAATCTCGGAATCGGAATACCAACTTTAGTTGCAAACTTCATTCCTGCAGGCGTGAACGTAATGCTGCAGTCAGAAAACGGAATGTTGGGAATGGGGCCATTTCCTTTCGAAGGAGATGAAGATCCGGATTTGATTAATGCCGGAAAGCAAACCATCACTGAGATTCCGGGAACAGCATATTTTGATTCTGCACTTTCATTCGGAATGATTCGTGCGGGCAAAGTTGACCTGACTATTCTTGGTGCGATGGAAGTCAGCGAAGAAGGAGATATTGCGAATTGGAAAATCCCCGGAAAGATGGTGAAGGGAATGGGAGGCGCAATGGATCTTGTTGCAGCTGCGAAAAATATTATTGTTGCTATGCAACATGTGAACAAAGCAGGAGAATCAAAATTGCTTCCGAAATGTTCTCTTCCATTGACCGGCGTTCGCTGTGTAAAGAAAGTTGTAACGGAACTCGGAATGTTTGACATTGTACCGGGCAAAGGATTTATTCTGCTCGAACGCGCTCCCGGTGTTTCTGTTGAGCAAATTAAAAACGCAACTGCAGGAAAGTTGATCGTTGAAGGTGAGATTCCTGAAATGAGTATTTGATTAATTGGGGCTTGCTGCATCCTTCAGTAGGATGATTAGTTTCCAGCGATCAGGATTGACGCAGAGAATATTCCGGAATTGTGTTTCAATTGTTGAAGAGTATGTCTTCCAATTTATTATTATATCCCCGCAACTTTCTGCAGGTATTAACCTCCGAAGTTCTGATCAACTCGCCACGTATATTTAGAATTCCTCACGCGTACCGTTGTTAATTGATGACTTGAGGATTTGCGTGTGCGAGATGAAATAGTAAGCGTGTATTACTCTTGGTTTTTCGTGATTTCAGCTATTTGCAGACTAATTCCGAGGGTGCGATCCGCCTCGCTGAAAAACACTATTTTTACAGACTTTTAGCAATAGCAGAAAATCACATGCAGAAACTTTCGATTGTAATTCCGGCCTATAATGAGGCGCGCACAATCCATTTCATCCTGAATAAAGTATTGGCGGTGGAACTGATCGGAGGTATTCAAAAAGAGATTCTCATTGTGAATGATTGCTCGAAAGACGACACGCAACAGGTTGTAGAGAAGTATATCACCGATCATGCGGGTCACGATATCCGACTATTTAACCAACCGTATAATCAAGGTAAAGGCGCAGCCCTTCACAAAGGCATTGAGATCGCTACGGGCGATTATATCATCATTCAGGATGCAGACTTGGAATATGATCCTGCTGAATACAACATCCTGCTTAAACCGGTGCTTGACGGTTTTGCTGATGTGGTTTTCGGTTCACGATTTATGGGCGGTAAACCGCATCGTATCCTTTTCTTCTGGCACACCATCGGAAATAAGTTTCTGACTTTCCTTTCGAACATGTTCACCAATCTTAATCTTACAGACATGGAAACGTGTTATAAATTATTCGATGCGAAAATGGTGAAGTCATTGCTGCTGAAAGAAAATCGTTTCGGATTCGAGCCTGAAGTGACTGCAAAAATTTCACGCATACCGAAAGTGAGAATTTACGAGGTGGGTATTTCCTATTACGGCCGTACCTATGAAGAAGGAAAAAAAATAGGGTGGAAGGACGGCTTCCGTGCGATTTACTGCATTCTGCGTTACAACATCTTCGATACGAAGTACACGCGTTAATTGCGGGTTATTTCACTACACAAACAATCCACAGCTTTCCGTTTCCGGGGCCTGTTTTGTCTTCCCGATCGTCGATCCGGAATAATTCGATAAGTTGAGGTTTCTCGCGAAGCTGTGCTTCTGTCATGTCAAATTGAACAGGGCCAAAGTGAGAATCCCAAATCACCAATGCGTCCTTAACCGGATTTGGCTCAACACGTAAGCCGTACATCTCAAGGCACTGCGTGTTATCATACGGATCTTTTTCCAGCAGGTAACGAATCAACGGATGTCCGAAATACAAGAAACGATTTTCGAGTTTTTGTGTTGTGATTTCAGCAACAACTTTGCGCGCGGTGATTTGTGTATCGTCCGGTTGTAAGACCAAGCCCATCTGCCTGAACGTATTGAATACAGTGAGACCTGCCACAAGAGTAAGCGTCAGTGCGATCGCGGGACGAAGTCCGCTGTAAAATCTCGTGGTGAACTTAATTCCGCGAAGGGAAATGATCACCGCGCAGGGAACTACGCAAGCGATTACCCGAATGAGTCCGTACGAGCCGAATATACCCTGCCACCAGAAGATAGTGTGCATCGCGTAGAACACAAAAAAAGTTCCGAATACAAGCACGATTTCCGCTAAAGAATGAGCGGGCTCAATTCGTTTCCTGAACAATAGTGTCATAAATCCCAGCGGAATCATGACCGTCATAGCCCATCCGAAAATGAATTCGCTTTGTCCGACGAAATGAAAGAATCCGCCGCGCCCGTATACGCTGTATCCTACATACGGGTTATCGTGAATGACCCACAAGAAGTCGTGATGAACGAATAGTCCACCCGCGATACTGAATAGCAATGTACCGGAGCCGAGCAGAGCGGCAGAAAGGTAATCGCGCCTGATGAGAAAGAATAATCCAAATAACGGTGCCATGAAAAAGCCTTCCGTGCGTGCGAAAGGAAGCAAAGAGATAAGGACTGCTGCTGCAACGTTTCGTGCTCCTGTAACGAAGTAAATACCGGAGATGAGCAGCAGTGCGAACAAGGGCTCGGTAAGTCCGCTCTGTGCAACACCCCATGAAATCGGAGTGAAGATAACCAACGGTCCCGCGAGAAATGCAAACGGAAGCTTCATCCGATCCGCAATTCGCCACGTTACCCATGCGGCAGAAACATGGCACAGCACGTTGAAGACGACTATTCCTTTGTATCCGAACTGTGCAAATGGTGATGCAAGCAACGTGAACAATGGCTTACCCCAGTGATGAAGAAAAAGTTCAGGGTGCCGCCACGACCACCTTGCGATTTCGTAATGCGTTATTCCGTCGCCGGCATCATACACCGCATCACTCAGCAGAGCCACTATGATCATCAGCACCAGCGCCACGGCAAAGAAAGGCCTTACCATGGAATCGGCCAGTTTGTTGAATTGATGATGTGCTGTAGGTGAAAGAGTCATTGGAAACTACTTGCTGAGATTGTCGCTAGCGAAATGTTAGCCTTTATCCCAAGTGACAAATCAGAACGCGTTCATCCGCATGCGCTTCTGAGACATCGCCGCTCTGATATCATCAAGCTCTCCTTTCGGAATTGCATTGATCAGATTCTTGGTGTATTCCGATTTCGGATTTTCATAAATGCTGTCGGCATCTCCCATCTCTTCAATCTTTCCTTTCTGCATCACAACCATTCTGTCGCTCATGAATTTCACAACAGACAAATCGTGCGATATGAAAATGTACGTAAAGCCGAATTCCTTTTTCAATTCATTCAGCAAATTCAGAACCTGCGCCTGTACGGAAACGTCAAGCGCGGAAACACTTTCGTCGCAAATGATAAACTTCGGATTCAATGCAAGCGCACGCGCAATGCAAATTCGTTGACGCTGTCCTCCGGAAAATTCATGCGGATATCTGTAGAAGTGCGCGACGTTCATGTTCACACGCTTCAGCAGATCAACAACAATTTGCTTTCTTTCGTTGTCGTCTTTACCGATGTTGTGCACCCGCATCGGTTCCATGATGGCATTACCGATTGTGATTCGCGGATTAAGTGAAGAATACGGATCCTGAAAAATGATCTGTATATCCTTACGCATCGCACGCATCTCCGAAGTGGAAAGTTTCGTAATGTCTTTCCCATGGAAAAAAATTTTCCCGCCCGTAGGCTCAATCAATCGCAGAATAGTTCGTCCAAGTGTGGTTTTTCCGCAACCGGATTCGCCAACCAGGCCAAGTGTTTCACCCGGATAAACATCGAATGAAACTTCATCAACTGCTTTCACCACCTTCACCGGTTTACCGGTTACACTTTTCTGAGTAACAAAATGTGTGCTCACATTTTCAATGCGCAATACAGGCTCCTTGGCATAAAGATTCTCATGCTGTTGTTTCCGCTCCTGATCGGTTACAACCAGATTATATGTTACCTCATGCACAGATTGCTCATTCTGTATGATGTTGCCGCTTTCATCCGTGTGCATGAAATCATTCACAGTCGGAAGCCAATGTAATCGTCTGTTAAGCGGAGGACGACATGCAAGCAAACTCTTCGTATATGGATGCTGAGGATTCGAAAAAATTTCAAGAACAGTTCCCTGCTCCACAATTTTCCCCTTGTACATCACAATGACTTTGTCGGCAAGCTCTGCAATCACACCCAAATCATGTGTGATAAACATGATGGACATGTTATGCGAAGCCTGCAGATCTTTCATCAGCTCCAGAATTGTTTTCTGAACTGTTACATCCAATGCTGTTGTAGGTTCATCGGCGATCAGCAACTGCGGGTTGCAGGACATCGCCATTGCAATCATCACACGCTGCTTCTGTCCTCCGGAAATCTGATGCGGATATGCATTCAGAATTCGCTCAGGATCGGGCAACTGTACTTGTCTGAACAATTCAAGCACTTGTTCACGTGCAATCTTTTGCTTCTTGGTATAAAACGATCGCGGTCCGATATACTTTGAGGAAATCCAACTTCTGATTGCCCAGAAATTCAGAAAGAAAAATATACGAAACGTCCACTTCAGGATATTGTCCGCAATATTGCGCCCCTTCGATACATCCGGAAAATTCTTGTGTTGAATAATTGCTTCCATCACCTGTTCGCCGCACGTATAAACAGGATTGAGAGATGTCATCGGCTCCTGAAATATCATTGCAATTTCATTGCCGCGATACTGCCGCATTTCTTTTTCGGAAAGCTTCGTCAGATCAATTGCTCCGTTTTTACGTGAATGATAAATAATTTCACCCCCTGTAATTTCACCCGGCGGATTGGGAATCAATCCCATTACCGACAACGAAGTGACAGATTTTCCTGAACCTGATTCACCAACAATTCCTACCGTTTCACCGGCTCTGATGGAAAATGAAACATCGTTAACCGCCTTTACAGTTTCACTGTCAGTACGGAACTCTGTTACCAGGTTCCTGATGTCCAATAAAACTTCAGGTGTTGCGCTTGTTCTGCGAAGCTCTTCGTGCCCCTTTTCCATAGAAGGATAAAAATACGGATTTGCTGAATTGTGGCAATAAAAACCGCTAAAGACTGATTTTCGGCGATCAGCACGTGATTCCTTGCTTACGAATAATGAATGCTGATTGCCGGCAATGGTACTCCTGCACTTTTTCCGTTGGTTTGCATTCTTGAAAATTGAATCAGATGGATTCAGGCAGAAACAGTGAATCCTGACCGGAAGGCTCTGTTTCCTCAGGCACAAAGCTTAAATCGTAACAGTCCATCGTTACTTTTCCGTAAGGATATTCTGTGTCTTCCTGCAACTCAATCCGGAAAGGACGTTGTGTGTTTTTGATTTCCCACACCAGCGAATAGCCATCATCTGTAGCAGGACCGTATTTTTCTGTGAAGTATGCAGTGATATCCTGAAAAACTCCGGTTCCCGATTCATCGGATGTCAGGTAAATATCAAGTGTCAGGGAATATACGCCTGCAGAGTCAAAACTGCATTCGTACGTGTAATAATGCGTCGGATCAAATTTACCTTCGTAAAAAACGTAGTCGGATTCTTCCAGACTTAAACTATCGTTAGCAGCTGCATTTTTCTTAACGATTTCTTTTTTCTGTCCAAGCGTAATTCCATGCAACAGGCTGTCGTCGCTCTGAAAAATGTATTGAACAAAAGGAGTGTGATTGATCAGAATCTTGTTGTTCACTTCGGGTTCGCCCGAACATCCGGCAAGAATCGTCACAGAAATAAAAAAAGCGAGAAGAACCCTCGTCATAGTGTTAAGTGCGTTACGCAAAGATAAACAAGTACAGTTAGCGTTGACAGCAACTTTCCCGCATTCGATCAACTATTCGCAGAGGCAGGAATGACTGTTTCTTGGTACATTTGCCTCCGCATGGCTGAAATTAAAACAGTACGTCCTTCGTTCGACGAAATCTATATGGATCTCGCAGAAAATCTCGCGTTACGATCGCATTGCGTGAAAGCGAAAGTTGGAGCTGTGCTTACCAAAGACACTCGCATCATATCGCTTGGTTATAATGGACCGCCGGCGGGAACTCACAACTGTGATCTCGAGTGGCCGGAAACCGGTTGCCCGCGAGATAGTAAAGGATCTTGTTCATTGGCATTGCATGCCGAAATGAATGCGATTCTTTATGCGTCTAAGAACAATGTGCCGATTGAAGACTGCACTTTGTACGTAACGTTATCTCCTTGTATTTCCTGTGCGCGAATCATTTATTCGACCGGAATAAAAAAGGTGATATATCTTCATTCGTATGCCGAATACAAGAAGATTCCGTCCGACGAAGGAGTTGATTTTCTCCGCAAGTTCGGTGTTGATGTAATCCGCTATCAGAAGCAATAATGAACCGTCTTACTCCCTGGATTCCGTTCATCTCCGGCATAAGTATTGCCGTTGGAATTCTCATTGGCACAATGATCGGTCCCGGGTTTTCTGCATCAGACGACATGACCGGCATGGACAAACTCAAAGCCATCCTCGGTTATGTTGAAGATCACTATGTTGATTCCGTGAACACGAATGAACTGGTGGAATTGTCAATTCAGGATATTTTGCAGCAGCTCGATCCGCATTCGGGATATTACAATGCAACAGAAGCTGCAGAAATGAATGAACCGATGCAAGGCAATTTTCAGGGCGTTGGAATCGAATACAACATCATCCGTGATACGATTGTTGTACTGAACGTAATTCGCGGAGGTCCATCCGACAGCGCCGGAGTAAAAACCGGAGACAGAATTATTGCTGCTGAAAAAATCAACTTGACTGGCGATAGCGCACAAGAGAAAATTGTCAAAGGCAGACTGCGCGGACCTGCAGGAACATCAGTAAATGTTACGTTGCTGCGACCCGGAGTAAGAGCCCCGATCAATGTCAGAATTGTACGCGGCAGTATTCCGATATACAGTGTGGAATCATACTACATGCTTGATGCAACTACAGGATACATCCGACTTACACGATTTGCAGAAACATCATACGACGAATTCATGAAAGCGGGAGATTCACTTCGCAAACAAGGAATGACGAAGTTGGTTTTTGATTTGCGCGGGAATGGCGGTGGATTGTTGCGCACTGCAATAGAGATTTGTGATGAGTTTCTATCAGAAGGCAATATGATTGTTTATACGAAAGGTCGCGCAGACGGAGAAGAGAAAGTGATGGCTACCAAGAAGGGAACTCTGGAAAAAACGCCATTGGCAATTCTCATTGACGAGAATTCCGCTTCTGCGAGTGAAATTGTTGCCGGCGCCATTCAGGATAACGATCGGGGTGTGATTGTCGGCAGACGCTCTTTCGGGAAAGGACTTGTGCAGGAAGAAATTCCTCTTGCGGATGGATCTTCATTCCGGCTGACCATCGCCAGATATTATACACCATCAGGAAGATGTATTCAGAAGCCTTATACAAACGGAATACATGATTATGAAATGGAATCCGTTGACAGATTCAACAATGGAGAATTGCTTCATGCAGACAGTATTCATTTTCCTGATTCATTGAAGTATAAAACCAAGGGAGGAAAAACAGTGTACGGCGGAGGTGGAATAATGCCTGACATTTTTGTGCCGATTGATACTTCAGGGAACTCAAAGTATCTGACCGATTTGTATTACAGCAATGCATTTGTGCTCTGGTCGTTGGAATTCAACAAAACAGAGGGTAACAAATGGAAAGCGGCCGGTATGCAATCGTTCCGTAAGAACTTTATAGTTGATGATGCAGTTTTAGCAGGCTTTTTCAAAGTGGCAACTGCCAATGGTGCAAAAAGAAATCCTGAAGCGGAAAAGCAAAGTGATAAACTGATTCGCAGGTACATCAAAGCATACGCAGCTCGTTCTTTGTTCGATGATCAAGGATATTTCCCGGTGTGGAATGATGAAGACCCTGCAGTGCAAACTGCATTATCGGCGTTGACTAAAAAATAAAAACCGCCCTGCTTGCGCAAGGCGGCTCCTCCATATTCTCTACGGATTATTTTTTTGCAGACGAATCTTTCGCTGCAGCTGAATCAGCATTGGCAATAGAGTCATTCATAGCTTCCATCATCATCAGCAAGCTGTCTCCTGTTGCGGATGTTTCTTTATCTACAGAATCCATCTGCATGGAATCTTTCTTTTTGTCTTCTTCTGACTGTCCGCAGGCAACGAAAGTCATTACCATCAGGGACGCTGCAATAAGGGAAAAGGTCTTTTTCATGAATGTATAGTGATTTTGAGCGACTAAATTAATCAAATCTTTATTCACAGCGGCAGCAGATGCCCGAAGGGTTTTCTATATTTGAAACTCATTCTAAAATCTAATATTATGGCTTTCGAATTACCTCAATTACCATATGCATACAACGCGCTCGAGCCGCATATTGATGCACGTACAATGGAAATACACCACACCAAACATCATCAGGCTTACGTAACCAATCTCAATAACGCGATTGCCGGGACGGATGCTGAAAAGCTCAGTATTGAAGAAATCTGCCGGAATATATCAAAGTATCCTGCGGCAGTTCGCAATAACGGTGGCGGACACTACAACCACGATTTGTTCTGGAAAGTTCTCGGACCTAACAAAGGTGGTGTTCCTTCAGGTGCAGTAGCTGACGGTATTAATGCAGCTTTTGGAAGTTTCGATGCTTTCAAAGAAAAATTTGCAGCTGCAGGTGCAACACGTTTCGGATCAGGTTGGGCGTGGCTCATTGTTGGTGCCGACAAAAAGCTTGCTATTTGCTCAACTCCAAACCAGGATAATCCGCTTATGGATATCGCTGAGGTTAAAGGAACTCCAATCCTTGGACTCGATGTTTGGGAGCACGCGTACTACTTGAATTATCAAAATCGCCGCCCGGATTACATTTCCGCATTCTGGAATCTTGTAAATTGGGACGAAGTGGCACGTCGTTTGCAAAACGCTTAATGTAACCCTACTCTAAAACCACAGATAAAATGAAAAAGTTCAAATTATTTGCCGCAACTGCTGTAATGGCCGTATGCGTTGCTTTGCCGAAAAACGCAGAAGCACAAAAGTTCCAGGGACAAATCGTTCCTTTCGGAGCTGCCGGTTACAGTGTTGCCGGAATTATTTTTACAGCAATCTCAGACGGACTTAACGCAGTGGATGTAAAGTCTTCTAAAACCCCTGTAATTATCGGAGGTTTGGATTACGGCGTTAGTGATCGATTCAGTATCGGTGCTGTTTACACGTATCAGGGTCTTACTGCGAAATACAATTCTTACTACGCAGATACTTCAAACGTTTTGATTACCGGAGATTTTAAAGACGTGCTTTCACGTCAGAGTATCGGTCTTCGTCCGCTTTTCCATTTCGGCGACAATGATGATCTGGACGTTTAC
>JBJOKQ010000067.1:0-15675 GCA_046046005.1 Bacteroidota bacterium
TGCCACCTCCGATTCACCAGACATTTGAAACTTCTGCATTCGTAGTGTGCTCGTTTGTTCCGCGCCTGTACGATTATCATCCGCAGGCAATTCCTGCACCGTACAATCACAGCAACGTTGACAGTGATGAAGTGTTGTATTATGTTGACGGAGATTTCATGAGCCGTAACAACATCAAGCAAGGACACATCACGTTGCATCCGAAGGGAATTCCGCACGGACCTGCGCCGGGCGCAATGGAACGCAGTATCGGACAAAAAGAAACTCAGGAGCTGGCTGTAATGGTCGATACATTCCGTCCGCTCATGATCACTGAAGAAGCGCTCCGTATCGAGGATCCGGGTTATTTTAAAACCTGGTGCGAATAAAACTGACAATAATCATGCGCTCTGTTGAATGCAGGGTGTTATGATTTTAATGTCCTTACGGAATTTGTGTAACTTTAATGGATGAACAAGATGAATCAGAATCTCATTTCTGCTCATTGCCGCGCCATGTGGTCGTAAGCGGATTTCTTTCCGATTACAGTTCGCATATTTTTCAATCAACCACACAATCTCAAAGTATATTACAATGGCTAAAGAAGTAAAAAACGTCGAGTACGGTCTCGAGAAAATTTTTGAAGGAGCGCAGGATTTTCTTCCGCTTCTCGGAACAGATTACGTTGAATTCTACGTGGGCAACGCCAAGCAGGCGGCACACTACTATAAAACAGCATTCGGTTTTCAATCACATGCTTATGCAGGATTGGAAACGGGTTTGAAAGACCGTTGTTCTTACGTTTTGTCGCAGAACAAAATCCGTCTGGTACTTACAACTCCGTTGGTGAGTGATTCTCCGATTGCCGATCACATCAAGAAGCACGGTGATGGTGTGAAAGTGATTGCACTTTGGGTGGAAGACGCAACAAAATCATTCGAAGAAACAGTAAAGCGCGGTGCGAAACCATTCATGCAACCAACTGTAGAGAAAGATCAATTTGGAGAAGTGGTTCGTTCCGGGATTTATACTTACGGTGAAACAGTTCACATTTTTGTAGAGCGTAAAAAATACGACGGACCATTCCTGCCTGGATTTGTGAAATGGGAATCAGACTACAATCCTTCTGATGTAGGTTTGAAGTTTGTGGATCACATGGTAGGCAACGTAGGTTGGGGCGAAATGAATCAGTGGGTGAAATTCTACGAAGACGTAATGGGCTTTGTGAATTTCCTTTCATTCGATGACAAACAAATTCACACCGAGTATTCTGCATTGATGTCGAAAGTAATGTCGAACGGAAACGGTCGCATTAAATTCCCTATCAACGAACCTGCAGAAGGCAAAAAGAAATCGCAGATTGAAGAATACATTCAGTTCTACGAAGGATCCGGATGTCAGCACATCGCTGTTGCTACTGATGATATCATCAAGACGGTAACAGAAATGCGTAAGCGCGGTGTGGAATTCCTTTCTGCTCCGCCTGCTGCGTATTACGAAGAAATTCCTGCACGTTTGGGCAAGCACATGAGCATGATGAAAGAAGATATCAAAGAGTTGCAGAAGCTCGCAATTCTTGTTGATGCCGATGAGGAAGGATATCTGCTTCAGATTTTCACCAAGCCGGTAGAAGACCGTCCTACATTGTTTTACGAAATCATTCAGCGTATGGGCGCGCGCGGATTCGGTGCGGGCAACTTCAAAGCGTTGTTTGAATCTATCGAACGCGAGCAGGAACGCCGCGGAACATTGTAAGCCGCCGCTCCTGTAAATACAAAAGCCTCTTCCGTATTCGGGGGAGGCTTTTTTGTTGGAGTCGGAAAGGTCTGAACGCTCCAAGGATCCGGACCCTCCAAGGGTTCTCACGCTCCAAGGGTCGGAACCCTTCCGCATTCCACAAACCCGCTTTTTTCGGAAAATCCAAGCGCAATCTCACGCCCTGTAAATTTTATCCGTTTGCTCCCGACTAGCGCCAAACACTCGTTTTACATTAGCGGCCTGAAATAATTTTTATGCGTCGCGCGTTAGTTATTCTGCTGAGCATTTTCTCAATGTGTGTGCGAGCACAAACATTGAGCAGCGTGGTGTATCCGCAAGCTACATGCAATGCGGTAACATGTCCGGCATTCACAAGTGTGAAGTCGCACATTACTGCTTCGTATGTGGATACTCTTACGGAAACGCTATATGTGGGCGGTGTTTTCCGGAAGATCGGTTCAAATACACGTTACGGGTTGGCGGCTCTGAACGGAGCGACGGGAACACTCCTGAATTTCAATGTAGCGGTTGATTCAACAGGTTGCGTATACGCAATTGCGAAAGTTGGCGATACGTTGTTCATCGGCGGAAGATTCAACAAAGTGAATAATGTTGCCCGAGTGAATTTCGCAGCAATACGAATCAGCACAGGTGCGTTGTTGCCTTCATTTGCGCTTGGCGTAGGCTCAACAAGCGACACAGTTTTCGCGATCAACTACTACCGCAACAGAATTTACATTGGTGGGAGATTCACGACGGTATTCGGACAATCGCGTACGAATGTGGCGAAGGTGAGCAGAACGGGGGCGGTATTGACGGGAGCGCCATCCTTAGGAGTAGTTAGAAAAATGCGGGCGCATTATTCCCGGATGTTGGTAATAGCCGACAGTGCCTTAGAATCTACTTTTCGCAGAATTGATACGGTCTTTACCAACGCTCCGGTTAGTATTCTTAGTACTTCAACGTCTTCACCTGGTGCTGAACAAAAGCTACAGGATTTCGTGACTCGTGGAGATACAGCATACATTGTCGGTACGTTTTCCGAGATCAATGGAATCGGATATCAAAACTCTGTCGTGGTGAATGTTGTAACGAAGGTAAAGAGGAGTTGGTCGTTTGTTTTACCAGTAGTATACCCGTACTACGATTTGGACAGCAGATTCTGCATAGAGTTTTATAGAGACAGTTTGTATGTTGGCGTTGCAGATGGCGCTGCAACTACATATGGCAACCATCGTATCTATGTTCTTCATTACAGAAGCGCAACTTACCGAGTACTGAAAACATACGATTCCGATCAATCCGGTTTGCAGGGTAATTTCAATGTTGATTTATTGATCGGTAATGCACGAATGTATGAGATAGATAAGTTTGCGTATCACACATCATTTCCTAATGGAAGCCACTATTGCAATATTTATAGTTGGTGTTTGAAGGTGCCGTACAATAGTAATCCTATGTATGGACAGAATCCAATCTGTCCGGATGACACTCTTTGGTTTTATACTACACCCAATGCATACTATTCAAATTATATCTGGACGTCTTATTCTCCTAATGTTGTTCTTTATCCAAATGGAGATTCATGTCTTCTGATAACAACTCCCGCATTCACAGGTAACGATACTATTCGTTTACGTGGTCAAACATCTTGCGGAGTTCAAAATCAGAATGCAATATTTCGTATTCTAACATCGCTTCCTGTTCCTAATGTTGATGCCGGACTGTCAGACTCGCTCACGTGCGCAACAAATTCGCTGACGATACACGGCAGCTGTATTCCTTCGCCGGTAAGTTGGAATTGGTCCGGACCGGCAACAAGCAACGCAGATTCTGTTTATGTCACCGCACCCGGGACTTACATTTTGCAATGTGTTAGTATTGATGGATGCCGTGGACGCGATACGGTTCAAATCGGAATTGATACACTGCCACCTTCCATCACACCTTACGGATCCGTTCCTCAACTCACTTGTGTGAACACTTCAATACAACTGAATGCATCTTCACTTTATCCGGGAGATTCACTTCGATGGACTACAGGAACGGGCTCATTTCCGAATCCTGTTACGATAACGCAACCGGGTTCGGTGTTTCTGACAGTGGTTGATCTCAACAACGGTTGTGATGCGCAGGACACCGTAACAGTTACACAGAATATTGTTCATCCGACAGGTTCGGCCACAACTTCTGATACATTGTTTACCTGTGCCGTGGATTCCATTTTGTTGACAGCAACATCTCCAGGCCCTAACGTAGTGTTCATCTGGATAGATACATCGCTCATACATTATCCGAATCCGTTTTATGCTACAGTTAGTGGCGCATATAGCGCAATGGCAATTGACACTATGAACGGATGTTTTTCAACTCCGATAGTACAGATTTTAAATTCATGGACCACTCCACCGAATTTGACATTACCAAGTGACAGTTTCAATATCACGTGTTCTTCGAATAGTGCATTGCTTATTGGTAACTCACTCACAGCTTCCGCAACTTTTCAATGGACGGATTCTTCTTCCTTCAATGGTGGTAATCCATCTTACGTGACAACACAAGGTGTGTACTATTGCGTTCTGACGGATACTTTGAATGGATGCGTGACCGTTGATTCTGCCTATGTTGGATTCACGCCATTACTTTTAGTGAACGGAGTGCATGATACTGCAATTTGTAACGGCAGTGGCGCGGTTCTGAATGTTGCACCAATCGGAGGAACGGCTCCGTTTCAATATTCATGGAACAACGGAGGCGGAAATTCTGCACTCGTTACCGTTTACCCTTCAGATACTTTGCAGTATATCGTTGCAGTTGTTGACGGAGTCGGTTGCAGCGGATTTGATACCGTAAATGTGAATGTCCCTGATCCAATTACAGATTCGGTGCTTAGCTTTCAGCCATGTGATCCGAATCAACCCACAGGTCAAATACAGATTTATCCTTCCGGTGGAGCTCCGCCGTTTCAGTATTCATCTGATAACGGATTGACATGGCAATCGTCGAACATCTTTCCCGGATTGACATATGGAAATTACCAATTTGTAATTCAGGATGCATTGGGCTGCACACACAATACCACAGGGGATATTGATACAAACAGTTTGAGTCCATCACCTGATTTTATTGTCTCAACGTCACCTGAACTCGGAGATACCATTGTGCTCGTTGATATTTCCAATCCACGTCCGGATAGTGTTGTGTGGGATTTTCCGTTTGGAACTGAAGTAACGGATTCTTCAATGTATGCTCCTGTTATAATTCCGGGAGATACCGGCAATTTCACCATTACCATGCATGCATGGTACGGAACCTGTGAAGTGGTTTACACAAGATTGATTAATGTAAATCCGTTTGATAGTCTCGGTGCGCAGCCTTGGGGAACTAATGCCATTGACTCACTTGTTGTTTATCCGAATCCGAACAGCGGAGTTTTTACAACACATGTTCACTTACAGTCGAAACAGAACTTTGTGATTCTCGTCACAGATGCTAACGGATTGGAACATGCTCGAGTACAAGTGAGCGATGCAGACGAGTGGACAGGAACAATTTCTGTTTCGAATCCGGTTCCAGGCAATTATGTGTTGCGTGTTATAGCGGAATACGATACAGCAGCAATACCATTTGTTATTTCTCAATGAGCGCGCTTCGTAAAAACATATGGTTAGTTGTTGCGGCGTTAACGATTCTATGTTTTATCACATCTGAATTGCATACGCAGAACTTGGAAAAAATAGGGAAGAAGGACATGGTAACGCTGAGCGGAAGCATGAGTCTCAATTCCATTTTTTACGATGCTTATGGATTCACTCCGCGAAGAGATCCGCTGACATGGTTTTTCAATGGTTCCATGACGGTGAATATTCTGGACGTTGCGTTGCCGTTTACTTACAGCTATTCTAATCGTAACAGCTCATATACGCAGCCTTTCAATATGCAAAGTTGCAGTCCGAAGTACAAATGGGTGCAGGCCCATATCGGAACAACATCTTTGAATTACTCACCGTACACTTTGGGTGGTCATATGTTCACCGGTGCCGGAATAGAATTCACTCCCAACGGATTCTTCATTGGTGGAATGTATGGTCGCTTCAGAAAAGCTGTTGAGTATGATTTTCTAACATCCAACGATAACGATGTCAGCTTTCGTAGAATGGGTTACGCATTCAAAGCAGGTTATGATCTGAATGGACATTCGCTTTACGTTTCTTACTTCCATGCACAGGATGAACTTAACTCACTGACATTTGTACCTTCTGCATTGAATCTTTCTCCCATGGAGAATACTGCAATTGCGTTAACGGGGAAAACGAAACTTTGGAAATGCGTTAACATGGAAGCAGAATTCGCGATTTCCGGCTTAACGCTGAATACGGAGTCGCAGGAAGAAACAACGGATTTCAACGGCTGGGAAAAGTGGCTGATACGAACCAGAAGCACGACTGAGTTTTTCCGATCGTGGAAATTTTCTGTTGGTTATTCGGGAAAAACATTTTCCATTAACGCTATTCACGAACATGTTGATCCGGGATACCAGACGCTGGGCGCGTACTTCTTCAATAACGATTTAGAAAATTATACACTTGCTCCTTCAGTGCGTTTGTGGAAGGGCAAATTAAATCTCGCCGTGAACACAGGATTCCAAAGAAATAATCTTGGCGGAGACAGATTAGCTACAACGCAGCGTTGGGTTGGAAGTGTGAATGTGAGTTGTAATCCAAGTAAGAAATGGATGATCACGGTTTCATATTCTAATTTCAGTTCGTACACGCGCAATCGTCCTCAGGCAGATCCGTTCTGGACGCCTTCTCCGGCTGATACTCTGAGTTTTTATCAGCTCTCCCAGCAGGGAAACGGAATGATATCTTACATGTTCGGTGAAAAGCGAATTAAAAATACTATTGCGCTGGTCAGTTCGTATCAGGTAACAGGTCAACAGCAATCAGGTGATGTTCTTCCGCAAACGAATATTGTGAATGGCAATCTCACGTGGTCTCTGCAATGGGTGAAGTCGAAATTTTCAGTAACCATGATCAGTAATTTCAATCAAAGTGAAAATACTTCAACAGTTACTCAGCAATTCGGACCGGGAATACAATGCAGTAAATCGCTCATGAAAAACAGAGTGCGTTTTTCTGCGGGCGGAGTTTACAATCGCTCCTACACAAATTCCGTGTTGCTGAATAATGTGATGAGCTACCGTGCGCAGGCTTCGTATACACCGAAAGTAAAGAATCCGAAATTCGGACGACCTTCATTCAGCGCGAATGCGGTTTATGTCAATAAACTTCCTGTTGTAACGGGGTTGCAGGCGACAGCGGAGTTGACGGTTACGGTGAATGCGGTGTATGGGTTTTAGTCATCCCTCTGAAAACGCATTTAATTCACCTTCTTCACCTCAATATCATCCACATACATTATCACATCCGTTGATGACGAGTTTGCTGTAACACCGAACTCAATGCTCTGATACATTCCTTTTGTGCCTTGCTGTGAATAAAGAAAATCTTTCGGCAAAGTTTTCCGGTCATATCCTTCAATGATGAGTTGATTGTCCTGCCAGATTTTTACGTAACCTTTTTTCTTCTGTGAAAGTTTTACTTCCATGGTAATGTTCACCCATTGATTGCGGGGCATGGCAATAAATCCTGTAGCAGGTTGAAAGATATCGTCGTTGTAGAATTTATGTTCCAACACCAAACCGCTTTCCTGTGTATCTGCAATGCGTATGCCGGGACCTGCGCCAATAGCAGTTTGCTCTTCAAAGTCAAAGAGAAATATCCAGCCGGTTGAAGGTGCCGATTCAATGTAGTACCATGCCGAAACGAGAACAACATCACCTTCAAAAAATGCCATCTCCTGTTTGGCAATACTGCTTTTCGAAACTTCTCCCGGATGCGCCGCTCCGAAAAATTTAAGCGAACGATTTCCGGAATGCACAATACTCGTGTCGAAAGCAATGTAATTTCCCTCATGCGTATTCTGATGATACGACCAATGTATGTCTTCGTAAGAAAACATACTGTCAACATGTGCATACGTTTCGAAACCTTCCGAAATATAGTTGTCGCCCGCAAACCATTTTTCCTTGTTGCAGGAAACGGATGCGCTCAGAACAATAAGTACAATCGCGATCTTTTTCATTTGAGTTTGTATCCGATTGATATTCCAGCCCAATGCTGCCAGTTGTAATCAACCAGCCAACCGACAATGGGTGTATAGGTTATACGATAAAATAGCTTTTTATCATCCGGAGCATATCTGTAACCCAATGCCAACGGAGATTTCACATACCATGATCCTTTGGTTGTAATGGAAGGTGCGATGCCGGCACTTATTTCGATTCCGTGCGGAGATTTATTCTTGTTGTATATCATTGTTCCCATCACAGGGACAATTAAAACAACTCCATTGTTTTTGTCTACCGGAGTAAATCCGATTCCCAGTCTGATTCCTCGTGACCATGCACTCGCACTGGCGTCATTTCCTGATCCAGGGAGTTTCATCCATTCGTAATTGACCGATCCAAGTCCGCCGCTGCCGCCGAGTTCAAGAAACAGATTTCTGTTCTGAGCAGACAATAGGAATCCGCTTCCGCACATCAGCGAAAGAATGAGAACAGAAATGAAAGTTGATTTGCGCACACTCTAATATACACAATCTTCTTTCATTTCTGTTTCGATAGCATGTGATTATCCGCTGCGGTTCAACCGGCGGAAAACAGCTGCAATGTATTCACGCAGCAAATGCAGAATTCCGTTTTTGGTCTGCAATGCTACAGTTGGACGCATGCTTTCAAGTACGAAGCGATTGTAAGTTCTCATATTACTTTGTTTTAATTGGTTCAACATGATTTATACTCCGAGGAGTTTGAGTGTCACGAAAGCGATCAGCATCCACTCGAATGCGGACAACTTGCGGATTGAATTCATAATTGTTTTCATAGTGATGATTGATTTTAGCCAGATGAATAGATAGATGCACCAGAAGATGCACACCGATTGCCCAGGCAGCTTTGTTATCGGGCGGCGGATCTTCTGGAGGCGTTTCAGTTGTTGCACCGAAAACTCCGCCATCAATTGTAACTGCAGTCGCACGTGTTGCGTTCATAAAAATTATACCTCCATTCTTTCGCATAGGATGATGTGTCAGGTTAATCCCTGACGGATGTTGTTTTAATGGATTGGAAACAAAAAGCCCGCAGTGTGTGCTGCGGGCTTCGAAGAATCAGTGGAACAAACTACTGCACTTCTCTTCCGCAGAGGGACACGCACACGTCGAACACAGGGTTCGATGCGTTGCGGCTGATGAGATATGTGTGCAAAGTTTTCATTTGTTGTTTTTATTCGGGTGGCAAATGTAAATCTTTTTCAATACGCAAGTCAAGGATTGAAAAAAATATTTCGCGCAACAAACAGAAAAGAAATGCGTTACATAAGGATGAATAAACTGCTGCTTTTACTCCCGTTGCTTGGCTTTGTCTTAGTGAATAAACTTCCGGGCAAGTTTGTGAAGATGGATAAAGTGGACGATGATTTTTATATTGTAATCCGTGAAACGATTGATTCTTCACATAAATACCCCGTTCATCATTACAGTTTAAATTTTGAACATGCTTATTGGGGAGAAGAGAATTACAGTGCATATTATTCTTACGATTTGGACAGCTTGATGCGCACTGCCCGTACAAAACACCCGCTGGTTGCTAAAGACTCGGGAATTATTTTTAATTCTGCATATGAATATTCGGATGTTCCCGAGTTGGAATTTGTAAACAGAAAGATTGGATTTCTGTACGGTAATTCGTTGATGTATGGTTATTATCCTTTTGTATATCGCACTGAAGATGGCGGGCACAACTGGACATTCTATACTGTGGGGGATTTGAAGAAGGATGCAAGCTTGATGGGCCCTGCATTGACACATTTACATATGTTCGATGATAAACACGGAATTATTCTTTGGCAGATGGGTGTAACGCAGCAATTTTACTCATTGACTTCTGATGGTGGCGCAACTTGGCAACAACACGAATTCAGGTTGTCTGGTTTGTGCAAGAGCGGAAGGTTGAGTCATGTTGCATTCGCAGGAGAATCCGGTATCACTTTGGTGTATTTGGTTACTAATATTGTTGGAGGTTCAGACAATGACACGGAAATAATGAAGTCCGATGACTACGGTAAAACGTTCAGGCGTCTGAAGTAACACGAACAAATTAGTTTTTAAGCGAAAACTTTATCGGAATCGTCAAATTCGTATTCACCGGACGTCCATTCATTTTTCCGGGTTTCCAAATCGGCATCGCATTAATGACGCGCGCTGCTTCTTTAGTAAAGCCCGGCGCGCCCGGTACTTCCTTCAATACTTTTACATCCGTGATGCTTCCGTCTTTTCGTACTACGAATGACATGTAAACTGTTCCTTGTTTCCCTTGCTCTTTTTCAAACTGCGGATATTTTATATTGCGTCGCAGATAACTGTTGAGTGAGTCTTGTCCTCCGGGGAATTCAGGCATTTCTTCAACAAACGAGTAAATCTCATCCTCAGTTGGTGCGGGCGCTTCTGCAACTTCGACAGCATCGTAATCTCCATCAATTGCATCCACAATCCAATCGGTTTCTATTGGCGTCAAACTTATCTCTTTATCATTTTGGACGATATTATCCTGTATCGCCTTGAACTCTTTCGAATCATTAGCGAGTCTTTTTCCTTTGCTGTCGAACGCATAAATTGAATCACGGGGAATTCCGTAATTGCATTTGGCTTTGTAACGCACTTTACCGTTGGGATAATAATCCACGTACCAACCGCTTACCGAGTTGCGCACATAATTCTTCTCCTTTGTTTTCTTTCCGGTTGAATCATAGTACACCCACAATCCGTTTTTCTTTTCCAAAATGTAATCTCCTTGGGCTTTTACCTTGCCATTCGGATAATACTCGATCGATTGAACACCTTCGCCGGTTTTGCTATGCCATTCATAAAACAACTGACCGTTTTCGTTATATAAAAATGAAGAATCAGCTTTGTAGTGTTTATTCGAATAGTAGACACGTGATTTCAGTTTACCATTCTCCGAATATTCGCGGGAATATTGAGGCAAACCGCTTTCATAGTAGCAAATGGTATTCATTATACTCCGCGTCTTGTCAAACCATGTTGTATCGCACCCGTTTTTCCTTCCTTCAGAATAGTGCATCACGGACATGATGTTGCCACTCACGTAATACGAGAAAGAAGGTCCGTTTTTGCGGCCGGCTTTGTAGTATGTAATGAATTGAATCTGTTCCGGCTTTGTCAGATAATACGCGCGTTGTTCGCCCTCTTCCCGTCCTTGAGAATAGTTACCGGAACGTATCAATTTGCCGTTGACATACAATACCGATCTGCCATCCATCCTGTCTTTAGCGAACCAGGTTGAATCCAGATCAACGTCTTTTGAATTTTGAATTCTAATCGTGTTTTCGATCCACAAACCCTCTTTTCTACCGAGATTGTATGTGCCTTTTAATGTGCCATTCTTATAGTAAGATCGGATGTTTTCAATATATTCTCCATGAAGCATATTATCGAGGTAATTGCAGACAACCGTGGTGTCGCCTTTTGCATTAAACCTGATACATTCTCCGTTTTTCGTTCCGTTGGTGTAGTGAATAATCGATTTAATTGATCCATTCGGGAAATACTCTTTTTCAATCCCGTCTTTCTGATCATTCTTGTATTCAGTTTCTCTTACCAATTCGCCTTGAGCTGTTTTGGTAATCCACATTCCGGTTTTATTATACTTTTTTGTTTTTCCGCTGCTGGTGGTACCGTCTGAATTCTTGATTACATTTTGACCGTTCTTTTTCACTTGTGCGTTAGCCGGAGAAGCCACAAAAGTGAATATCAAGCTGAGAATAATTGCGAAAGTGTAGCGCATAAAAAAGCCCTGATTGTTTATCAGGGCTAAGTTAGTTATTCGAGTGTGTTTATTTCACCACAATTTTTCTGCTGTAGTAAGCCTGAACAGACGAACTTACGATAGTGTAAGTGCCCGCACTCAAACGCTCTTCAAGATCTTTAACCAACATTGGATCAGAATTCTCAGCAACTTCTACTTTACTGTAATATTCTTCTCCGCTTGCATTTCGTACAACAATCAGAATCGGGCCATCGGATGAAGTAGTTGTTTTTGTAGAAACAACCGAGGCAGGACCGGATGCAGTGTATTTCACAGGAGCTGCATTGGAAAATGTAACGTTTCCTTCTGCATCAATAACTTTCACGCGGTAGTAAGAAACTCCTTCCATTGGAGAGAAGTCCGTTTCCATGAATTCCATATTCACAGAACCGGGTTCTACTCGTGAAAGTGTACTGTAATCAATACCGTTCTTTGATCTTTCGATTTCGTAAACCTCAACACCTGAACGCGATGTGGTCCAGGATAACAGTACCTGTGAGTCCAGTGGAGTAACAACAAGATTGGTTCCTGCTGTTTCCTGATTCTCAGTATTCGTTGCGCGCACATCCACTGCGAAAGTGGTCAGGAGTAAAGCAACTGTTAAGATTAGTGTTCTCATGACGAGAATTGGTTTGTTCGTGTGTTAAAACAAATATACAATTCCGTTACTTTGTTGCAAGTTTTAATTCGACGTATTACTCTCATTTTCATGTTGATAATGAAAGTTGACGTTAGAGGTTAATACATGTACATTCGTCGACATTATACATTCATTCGTCTTTAATCTATGATTCTTAACCCTCTGAAATCGGGATTCGTAGCGCTCGCAATACTCCTGATAACAACCACTGTTTTCGCTCAAAAAGACGTTCGCGTAGGTTTTTGGAATGTCGAAAACTTGTATGATACAATCGACGATCCGCAAATAAAAGACGAAGAATTTCTGCCTTCGGCGAAGAACGCATGGACATCACAACGCTATAAAACAAAGCAAAAGAACACTGCGCAGGTCATCGCTGCAATGAATCCGGATATTCTCGGAATGGCGGAAGTTGAAAATCGTTCAGTGCTTAATGATCTTGTAAAACAACCTGCATTAAAAAAGCAGAAATACGGAATTGTACATTACGATTCTCCCGATCAACGTGGAATTGACGTGGCATTGATCTACAAGACGAAAGTGTTTACCGTGCTCTCTTCTGCAAGTGTAAAAACACAACAACCTTCTGACACTTTGTTGCCGACAAGAAATATTCTCGTTGTGCGTGGCGTGGTGAACAAGAAAGATACTGTTACCGTTCTTGTCAATCATTGGCCTTCACGTCGCGGAGGAAAAGACGATAGCGAACAACGCAGAATATTTGCAGCTGCAACAGTGCGTTACATTGTCGATAGTTTGAATCGATTGTATCCGAACGGAGAGATTATTTCACTCGGAGATTTCAATGATGAACCTACGGACGTGAGTATTCAGAGTCTTACCGCAACCGGACAGATGGTTGAACCGGTGTTTGCAAATCTTATGGATACAATTGATGCCAAAGGAGAAGGCACACATTATTACAAGAAGGAGAAAAGCTGTCTTGATCAGATTATGGTCACACCTGCGTTGCTTGAAAAGAAATCATATTATGTATGCTGCGCAATGATTTTCAAGCCGGAATGGATTTTCGCGGAAGTTTATAAAGGTGACGGACTTTCTCCGAAAAGAACATGGGCAGGTTCCCGTTACATTGGCGGTTACAGCGATCATTTGCCGGTGTATTGCGTTTTGCGATTCAATAAATAGTGCGGATGAATGTGAAAGAACAACTGCGCAAATTGGTTGATTTGCTTGCGACAGAAAAGGAGGAAGATCTTCGTCAGTATCTTGAGCAGTTTGAAAGATGCAGTATAACGCAACGGCGCGAGAACGGTGTTACGTGGTATCCGTTGAGAATAAATTCTGAAGAAATCGGAGCAGGAGATTACGTTACGATTGAAGTGGAAAGAACGCAGGGCATAGATCTTCTGCATCAATTCTCCAATGGGAAACCGATTGAGTTGTTCTCCAATTCAGGAGACAGCGATGATGAGCACCGCAAACTGAACGGCACTGTCAAGAATGTTTGGGGTAATCGTATGCGCATTGCGTTTACAGTGGATGAACTTCCCGGATGGGCTGATCGCGGGAAGCTCGGAATCAATCTGCTGTTTGATGAAGCAAGCTACAGAGAGATGATTATCGCGCTGCAGAAAGTAATGGAAGCCGAACGGTCACGACTGGCTCATTTGCGCGATGTATTGTACGGCGAAACACCCGCAATATTTTCGAAGCCGGAGGAAATATCAGTTTTACATCAGCTGAATACCTCTCAACAGGAAGCTGTTCGGCTAATCACTTCTGCGGAGGATGTTGCTGTAGTGCATGGTCCGCCGGGAACCGGGAAAACAACAACTTTCATTCGTGCCATTATGCAAACTCTTTTGCATGAGAAGCAGGTTTTGGTTTGCAGTCCGAGCAATATCGCGGTTGATTTACTCACCGAAAAGCTCGTGCAGCAAGGTGTCAACGTTTTGCGTTTGGGAAATCCTGCGCGTGTTTCAGAAGAAGTGATGAACAACACGCTGGATGTTCGCATGATGAATCATCCGGATTGGAAAGAATTAAAAGCGTATCGCAAACGTGCCGAAGAATTTTTTGCGATGGCGAAAAAATACAAACGCAATTTCGGTGCTTCGGAACGGCAACAGCGCGATCTGATGTTCAAAGAAGCACGTGCGTTGCAGAAAGACGCGATGACACTCGAAGATTACATTCTTTGGGATCAGTTCGACAAAGCGCAGGTGATTGCCTGTACTCCTGTAGTGGCTGCAGGAAAACTAATGCGCGACTTGCGATTCAAAACCGTTTTCATTGATGAAGCTGCGCAAGCGTTGGAGCCGATGTGTTGGATTCCGATTACACGGGCGGATCGCGTGATATTTGCAGGCGATCATTTACAATTGCCGCCTACGGTGAAATCACGTAAAGCAGAAGAAGGCGGATTGAAATACACGCTGTTCGAAAGAGCTGTCAAGGCGCAACCGAAATCAGTTTCACTTCTGCGCACACAATACCGCATGCATGAGAAGATCGCCGGATTTTCAAATAAAATGTTCTATGAGTCGAAGATAGAAAGCGATGCGACTGTTCGCGACAATCTGCTTTCATTCGATGAAGAAGATGATTTGCTGATACGTCCTTTCGAGTTCATTGATACAGCCGGAAGCGGGTACAATGAAGTGCAGAATCCGGAAACATTGAGTTATTCCAATCCGGAAGAAGCGCGTCTTGTGATTACACATCTTGAAAAAGTAATTGCGCAATACGACAATAGAAAGGATGAAGCACTGCGTATAGGAATCATTGCACCTTATCGTCAGCAAACAGAATTGCTTACTGCTTTGGTTGCAGAGAGTGTTGTGTTGGCAGAATCTCGCCATCATTTTTCAGTACGAACTGTAGACGGTTTTCAAGGTCAGGAGCGTGATATCATCTGTATCAGCATGACCCGTAGTAATGACAATGGAGAAATCGGATTTCTTGCCGATACAAGACGTATGAATGTCGCACTCACGCGTGCAAAACGCAAACTCATTGCGTTCGGCGACAGCGCGACACTCGCCAATCACGGATTCTACAAATCTTTTCTTGATTATGTTGAAGAAGTCAACGGGTACAGAAGCATGTGGGAGTTCGTTTCCTGAACAATAAGACATCTTAACAATTTCGATTTGGCTGATCAAGGATCGGTTCGTATCATTAGGCTATGAATCCGTTTCTTGCGCAAATTGTAATTCAGGCTGCACGTAAAGCCAGACGCGGTAAAAGCACAGAAAGTCCAACGCGTTATGCAATAGCACGTGCGTATCGTGAATTGAAAATCACGAGTTGGCGTTATGCAAAAGATTTCGTGTTGATTACAGCCGGAATATTTTCAGCTGCATTCGGTCTTAAAGGTTTTCTCCTT
>JBJOKQ010000068.1:0-15347 GCA_046046005.1 Bacteroidota bacterium
GTGTAGAATCATATACAGAAAGCACAGACGCCTGAGTACGAGAGTTTGTTGCACCCATCGTTACTTTGGAAAGCGTGTTGCCTTCGATTTTGATCGGACGACCTTCGCGAGTTTTTACAACAATGCTGCTGTAATCGTGACCGTCGAAGAACGTTGAAGCGTACCAGTTTGCAACGCCCGGGATGATTTCATCGGGACGATTAACGTAAGGTACTGATTTGATTACCGGAGCTTCGCAGGCAGCCAGTGTAGCTGCAACTGTAGAGAATCCGAGAAACTTCAGGAAGTCGCGGCGGCTTGTGTTCGCTTCGAGAGTTCCTTTGTCTGTAACAAACTCTTCAACCGGGATGTACTCGGCAAATTCGTTCTGGTTTTTCTCAACAACTGTAGAATCGTTGTTCAGGTGAGCCAGGCCTTTCCAGTATTTTGTTTCGTTCGCCATAATGTTTGCGATCTGTATTCGGTTCTAAGGAATTTCTTTTTCTGAAGATTAATAGTGACAACGTCCGCATTCGAGTCCGCCGGCCATAGCCACGGTAATCGGCTGGCCTTTGTACTTCTCTTTCATCTTCTCGTGCAGTTCGGTGTAGTAACCGTTGCCTTCCATTTTGAGCGGAGTGTTGCGGTGACAATCGATACACCATCCCATTGTGAGCGGACGCTGTTGTTCAACTGTTCCCATTTTCTTCACATCGCCGTGACAAGTTTCGCAAGCAACGCCACCCACAACTACGTGTTGCTGGTGAGAGAAGTAAACGTGATCAGGAAGGTTGTGAACTTTATTCCAGCGAAGCGGCTGAGGAACGAGAGTGTATGTCTGGTTAGTCGGGTCATATCCCGCTGCAGTGTAAATTTTCTGAATCTCTTCTGCAGAACCTTCGTTCTTAGTTTGAGAAATTGCTTTGTGGCAGTTCATACAAACATTCACAGAAGGAATGCTTGCGTGCTTAGACTTCTCAACTCCTGAGTGGCAGTACTGACACTGGATTCCGTTGTCGCCCGCGTGGATCTTGTGAGAGAAGTTAATCGGCTGAGAAGGATGATAACCTACCCACTGATCCGGTTTTACTTCTTCAGCGTAAACGCCAACCCCTTTGAGCACATACCAACCTTGTACAACCAAGTAACAGAAGAAGAAGAATCCGAGGAATCCAACGAGCTTCTTGTTGTTGTTTACCCAAGAGCGGCTTGCAGTGAGGAAAGGCTGTGCTGGCTCTTCATCGCGGCCCTCTTTTTCGTTGAGTGCGTTGCGAAGGTGAATTTTTGTAAAGCGAAGAGTAGTGATCAGAACGATCAGAAGTGCGATTATAATCGCGATTATAAACCAAGGATTGTTTTCATCCTGTACAACTTCAGGACCAACAGGGCCAGTAGCACCAGGAGTAGTTGCCATATCCTGAGGTGGATTTGAAGCATAAGCGAGGATCGCGTCGATCTCTTCATTCTTCAGATCCGGAAAGCCGGTCATGATGGTTTTGAATTTCGCAGGATACAAACCGGCGATGTAAGAATCACCGGACTTGATAACGGCTGCAGGATTCTTCACCCAGTTGTACTTCCAGTCGCCACCGGGAATACGATCCAGAACTCCTTTGAGTCCGGGACCTGTTCCGTTCTTTTCAGAAGCGTAGTGACACGAAGAACATTTTGATTTGAAGAGTGCTTTTCCATCCTGTGCAAATGCATTCGAGGCGAGGACGAAAAATGCCAGAGAGAATAGAACGACTAGGCGTGTGCTTCGTACGTTTTGCCAGAGGCTGTTCATATAGCGATTTTTGCTGTTGGCTATCGGTTAATTCATGCCTTACACTTCAAGGCGTGGCAAATTTAGCAGTCACACTTAGTATCTGACCCTTTTCCGACAGAAAAAATGCACACATTATTTAATTTATAATGATTCTAAATAATTGTTAATTGTGCCAGATTTTTGGAAAAATCGAATGTTTTTCGTTTAGTCACTGGAAGCGGGCTGACGGGCGAACAAGTGTGTGGATTGGTCGAAAATCCGACATACAAAGTGGCTCGAAACTTGCTAAATTTGGGCATGATTTTACGCATTCTTTTCGTCCTGCTGAGCGGGTTGTTTTCGATGGGTTTGGCGGCACAGAATGCCGATTCTCTGCAGACCGGAGTTCACGCTGATCCCAGACTTAAAGTTCTGGTTTCCAAGCACAAAGAGGTTCTGACTAAGGGTCAGCAGAAGGGCTATCGCGTTCAGATTTACTTCGGTGCGGACAAGGCCAAAGCGAAGGAAATCAAGTCGAAATTTATTGCTGCTTACGGTTCGGAGGCGAGAGCCTATGAGATTTACGAGGTTCCGAATTTCAAGATCCGAGTTGGCGATTTCAGAACCCGTTTGGAAGCCTATCGATTCCTGAGAAAGATCAGAGCAGATTACCCGGCGAGTTTTATTGTGGCGTGTGAGATTGAGATGCCGAAGGTGAAATAGACGTTAGACCTTAGACTTTAGACTTTAGAAAAAAATCCCGCTGTGGCGGGATTTTTTGTTATTCGGAGAGATCAAAAGTTTCGAGGAACTTGGTTGTGTAATTTCCTTTGATGAAATTTTCGTCGTTCATCAGTCGTAAGTGGAACGGAATTGTTGTCTTCACGCCTTCGATCACGAACTCGCTTAATGCGCGACGCATTTTTGCGATTGCTTCTTCGCGTGTTTGTGCCATCGTGATGAGTTTCGCAACCATTGAATCGTAGTTCGGCGGGATTGTGTAACCTGCGTAGATGTGTGAATCAACACGAACGCCGTGTCCGCCCGGAGTATGCAACACAGTGATTTTGCCCGGTGAAGGGCGGAATCCGTTGAACGGATCTTCAGCGTTGATACGAACTTCGATAGCGTGCAATTGCGGGAAATAATTTTTTCCTGAAATAGGAACGCCTGCAGCGATTAGTATTTGTTCGCGGATCAGATCGTAGTCGATAACCTCTTCGGTTACCGGGTGCTCCACCTGAATACGCGTATTCATTTCCATGAAGTAGAAATTGCGGTGCTTGTCGACGAGGAACTCTACAGTACCAACGCCTTCGTAAGCAACAGCTGCAGCAGCTTTACAAGCGGCTTCACCCATTCTGTCGCGAAGTTCGTCTGTCATGAAAGGAGACGGAGTTTCTTCAGCGAGTTTCTGGTGGCGACGCTGAATAGAGCAGTCGCGTTCAGAGAGGTGACAAACTTTTCCGTATTGATCGCCGGCGATCTGAATTTCGATGTGACGCGGTTCTTCGATGTATTTTTCCATGTACATCGCGCCGTTTCCGAAAGCTGCTTCCGCTTCTTTGGAAGCGGATTCGAAATTGGTGATGAGTTCTTCCTCATTCCAATTGATACGCATTCCGCGTCCGCCGCCACCTGCAGTTGCTTTGATGATTACAGGATAACCGATTTCAGCTGCATCTTTCTTTGCATGTTCGATATCAACAAGCAATCCTTCGCTGCCGGGAACGCAAGGAACGCCAGCTGCTTTCATTGTTGCTTTTGCGTTGGACTTATCGCCCATTGCATCGATCTGTTCCGGAGTAGCGCCGATAAATTTGATGCCGTGCTCTTTGCAGATGCGTGAGAACTTGGAATTTTCAGAGAGGAATCCGTATCCCGGGTGAATAGCATCTGCGTTTGTGATTTCAGCCGCAGCGATGATATTCGGGATATTAAGGTAAGAATCTTTGCTAGGAGGCGGTCCGATACAAACTGCTTCGTCAGCGAATTTCACGTGAAGTGATTCCTTGTCAGCAGTAGAATAAACGGCAACCGTTTTGATACCCATTTCGCGACATGTGCGGATTACGCGCAGGGCGATTTCACCGCGGTTCGCGATCAGGATTTTCTTGAACATTTTTTCTTTGGCCATTGGCAGACGTTAGACTTTAGACGTTAGACCTGAGATACGAGACCTGAGACCTTAGATGTGAGTGCTTGATTAAGCAGGCTCAACCAGGAACAGAGGCTGATCGTATTCAACCGGAGTTGCGTCGTCAACGAGAACTTTAACGATACGTCCGCTTACTTCGCTTTCGATTTCGTTGAAGAGTTTCATCGCTTCGATGATGCAAAGTACTTTTCCTGCTTTGATTTCATCGCCAACGTTTACGAACGAAGGTTTATCAGGAGCGCTTGAGCGGTAGAAAGTACCGATCATTGGAGATTTAACGGTGATCAGATTCGCAGAAGATTCTGATTTTGCTTCAGGAGCTTTTGCTTCCGCAGAAATCTGAGGAGCGGCTTGTTGCATTACCGGTTGTTGCATAGCAACAGGAGCCTGCATCATCGGCATAGCCTGTTGAACAATCACAGGTTGATCCGTCTTGCCTTTTCCGCTGGTCTTGATAGTGATTTTGATATCCTTCGTTTCCAACGCTACTTCACTGGCACCTGATTTAGCTACAAACTTGATCAGATCCTGAATTTCGGTAAGTTTCATTGTGCGTTTTGTTAGTTCTGTTAATAATGCAAGCGTTCAAATATAGTGGTCAACACTGTTCCGGCGTTCTGAGTTTTTTCAACAATGCCGGATCGCGCTGATTTCAGGCGTCATACGCCCATTTGATGTAAATACTTCCCCAAGTGAATCCGCCTCCGAAGGCAGCGAGGATGATGTTGTCTCCTTTTTTAAATTTCTTTTCGTAATCGTACATCAGCAACGGAATTGTTCCTGCGGTTGTGTTGCCGTAACGTTCGATGTTCATCAGCATTTTTTCAGGGCCGATTCCCATGCGGTTTGCGGTAGCATCACAAATTCGTTTGTTTGCCTGATGCGGAAGCAGGTATGCAATATCTTCAGCTTTGAGATTATTTTTCTCCATAATCTTCGCTGAAACTTCTGCCATGTTTACAACGGCATGTTTGAACACAGCCTGACCTTCCTGATATGCGAAATGTTGTTTTGCATCAACTGTTGCATGCGAAGCCGGATTCACAGATCCACCAGCGGGCATGTTGAGGTGTTGAAATCCTGAACCGTCGGTATGCAAAACGAAATCCACGATTCCGTTTTCATCTTCACTTGGTTCGAGAAGAACAGCGCCGCCGCCATCACCGAAAATGATGCAAGTTGTGCGGTCTTCGTAATTGATGATTGAAGACATTTTATCGGCGCCTACAACAATAACTTTTTTGTAGCGGCCTGACTCGATGAATTGTGCGCCGGTTGCAAGAGCAAACAGGAAGCCGGAACATGCAGCGGACAAGTCAAATCCCCATGCATTTTTAAGTCCTGCTTTGTCGCAGATGATATTGGACGTTGACGGGAAAACATAATCGGGAGTAACAGTACCCACGATTACCATATCGATTTCCAACGGATCAATTCCTTTTTTTTCGAGAATGCTTTTAATTGCATGTACACCGATTTCAGAAGTTCCGCGGTTCGGACCTTTCATGATACGGCGTTCGCTGATTCCGGTGCGGGAAAGAATCCATTCGTCTGTGGTGTCAACGATTTTCTCGAGGTCTTTATTGGAGAGTACCGTTTCCGGTAACCATCCGCCCACAGCGGTAATTGCAGCTTTCCTGTTTGCCATAATTAGAATGCTTTCCGGATTTTATCAGGGAGATTTGCTTTTACCACATCTCGGGAAAGCAGAATCATGTTTTTGATTGCAAGCGGACTGGAAATACCGTGACCTATCATCACGTTTCCGTTGACACCGAGAATCGGAGTGCCGCCATAAATTTCATAATTGAAGCGATCGAGGTATTCGTTTTTCACACCGCTATGCTTCATTGATTCGTAAAACGCTTCAGCAAATTTCAGCACTACGTTTCCTGCGAAACCTTCGCACACGATAACATCAGCTTTATCACCGATGATGTCGCGACCTTCAACATTTCCAACGAAGTTGAAATCCTGCGAATCCTTCATCAATTCGTGTGCAGCCTGTGCAACGAGATTCCCTTTTTCAGGTTCTTCCCCGATATTCAGCAAAGCAACGCGTGGATTCTTCACTCCGAATACGTTTTCAGCATAAAGTTTGCCAAGCGTACCGAATTGACAAAGCACATCAGGTTTGCAATCTGCATTGCTGCCTACGTCGAGAAGTAAAGTGAATCCGCCGTCGGGTTTTGGAAATGCCGTTGTAATACAAGGGCGAATAACACCTGCAATTGCTTTAACGGTGTACATTGAACCGACAAGCATAGCACCGGTATTACCGCAGCTGGCGAAAGCATCGAGTTGCCCTGCCAGCATCATTTTCAATCCGACTGCAATTGTGGAGTTCTGCTTTTTTGAAAATGCTTTAACGGGATGTTCTCCCATTTCAATCACTTCAACAGCATGAACGATTTCCACCGCGGAAGGGTCTATACCCTTCGCGGTAAGATGTTCGCGGATCTGTTCCTGGTCTCCGATGAGTACCAGTTTGATTCCGGGTTCGAGTTCGGAGAGTGCAAGGCACACACCATCAAGCGGTGCCTGAGGTGCATAATCTCCGCCAAGAATGTCAATCCCGATTCGCATCCGTGCGTGCCGTGATTAGTCTTTTTTCTCCATCACCACTTTCCCTTTGTAGTAAAGGGCGCCATCGTGCCAATAAGCACGATGCCAGAGGTGCGCTTCTCCTGTTACAGAACAAACCGCTACGTTAGGCATGTCAGCCTTGTAGTGCGTACGACGCTTGTCGCGGCGGCTTTTGGAGTGGCGTTTCTTAGGATTTGGCATAACTTATAATTATTAATTGTTGTGTTTTAAATTTTTAAGTGCGTCCCATCGGGGATCGGTTTCTTCACTTGAGTTTTCTTCGTTTCCGGATTGCAGCTGTTCGAGTTTTGCGATTACATCGGGATCGCAACCGGGATCTTCGGGGCAAACCAATCGAGCGGGAATAGCCAGTACGATATATTCATACACGTACTGTGACAGATCCAGATCGTTGTAATGCGCGGGTAAGCTGATGAGATCATCTTCATCTTCAAACTCTTCCGCTTCGAGATTCACCACCATATTTCGATGCGTTTCAATCGGTTGGTAATAATCATTACCACAACGATCGCACTGCATCAGAACGCGCCCCTCGATATTAATACCGAGCGTAAGCATATGTTGCCTGCGTTCCATATCGACATGAACGGTGAGATCACCTTTCTCAAACTGAGAAACTTCAAGTGATTCAAAGAACGAGTCATTCAAGCTGAAATCGAACGAATAATCGCCTTCTTTCATCCCCGAAAACGGGATCACGAGATCATTGTATTTTCCCATGGTTGAACCTGTTTTCAGAAGGGTCGCAAAACTACTAAAATTAACAGGATTTCAACAATAGAATCGGAGATTTTTTGATGTTTTAGGTCAAAAAGCTCGAAAAAGGGGCGCTTTTTAGATAAAACGGAGATTCTTTGCGATAAAAAATCGGGATAAAAACGGCGTTCTCAGAGAATTGATCCGATTCCGATTGAGATTCTGACTCCATAAAAACGCATTCTCATGTGCCCGCCGATCGATGAATTCGGGTAAAAAACGGAAGAATCAAAAGCCTGGTCGTACCGTGTTTCGCCAAAAGTAAATGTTGCGTAAGGTTCTATATTCAGGTAGGTAGATTCTTCGATCAATGCGTGAATGGACAGATAAGGTGAAATTGCGCTTACAAGTGAACGCTGGCCGGAAAAGTTGATAAACCACAACGGCGTTTTCTCATGGTCGATCTTGAGGTGCTGAAAATTTGAGAGTACTCCGCCAAGATCCGTTCCCAGAGAAAGATGATTACCCATCGCAAGTCCAATTCTATAGTTGAAGGAAAGCAATCGCTGGCGAACCCAATAGTCTGTAAAAACGATTTCGTTGTTAACGGTATCTGAAGTGCCGGATACCATTTCTTTCGTATTTCCCCAATACATGTGACCGCCGGTTTCGAGTAAACTTTTCTTGCGAACGAATCCGAAGCCATAAGTAAAATGACCGTACAATTTCGAATATGTTGCGCCATGCGCATTCATAGTATCGATGTCAGCATTGAAACTATTGAAATCGTTATAGTGCGTGCTGACTTGCACCAAGAAGACGCGATAATCCTGAGACTGAGCATGAAGCGAAATACTGAAAGCGCCGAAGAAAATAAGTAGTGCTAATGCCGTTTTTTTCATAATCGCGGTTATAAATGAATGCGGTGTTTGTACATAAGCCCGCAATCCGGCGAATGTCACAATGGCGAGGACAATTCAGCGAGACTATCGCTCTCTTCCTTCTCTTTGGCGAATTTGAACTTTAAGCGGATTCGCAGAAATTTCATTGTAATTGCTTCTTGACCGGAAAATATCCACTGCTGTGAAAATTGCCTCGCGTAAAGAAGACTCCGAAGCCAGGTTTTTTCCTGCGATGTCGAAAGCGGTTCCGTGATCCGGTGATGTGCGGATGAATTGAAGTCCTGCGGAGTAATTCACACCGGAGGAAAACGCCAGTGCTTTGAATGGTGCGAGACCTTGATCGTGATACATGGCGAGGACGCCGTCGAACTTTGTCCAATTGCCGGAGCCGAAGAATCCGTCAGCGGGATAAGGGCCGAAAGCGAGAATACCCGCATTGGTGAGTTGTTCCACTGCAGGCTGAATGATTGTTTTTTCTTCGTTGCCGAGTTCGCCTCCGTCGCCCGCGTGCGGATTCAATCCAAGAACAGCAATACGTGGTTTGCGGATTCCGAAATCTTCGAGTAACGATTTCGCCATGATTTTTCCTTTCGCAACAATTCTGTCGGTTGTCACAGCGGAAGCCACATCACGCAGCGGCAAATGTTCGGTAACAAGACCGATGCGCATATTGCCATTCAATAAAAGCATGAGCACATCCGACGCGTTGAATTTGCTTCTGATGTAACCGGTATGACCTGTAAATCCGGGGAGCGCCATTGCTACCGCGTGTTTATCGACAGGAGCCGTAACAAAAACATCTATGTAACCGCGCTTAATATCTTCGATAGCTGCGTCAACAGATTGAAGAGCGAGTTTGCCGGAGGCAGCAGATGGTTTTCCGAATTCCACTTCATCTTCTGCTTCGAAGCATTGTATCAGATTCACTTTCTTTCCATTGAGTGGTTCGCCCGAATTCACGATGTGCAACGCAAATTCTTCGTTACCGATAGTTTTACGATGAGCGGTGATAACTTTAGAAGATGAATATATAACCGGGGTTATCAATTCGAGAATAGCAGGATCAGACAATGCTTTGATGATTGTCTCCGGACCAATTCCGTTCATATCTCCCTGAGTAATTCCTACGCGTGGTTTTGAGTCTGACATGCTGTAAAGATAGCTATATACCAGACTTTAGACGTTAGACTTTAGACTTTAGATAGTGGTTAGTCGCTAGTCCAGCCAATAACAGCGGAAAGATCGCTGTCGCCGGCGGATTTCCATTTGGAAGATTCGGAAGTCCAATACATTGCGCCTTGCAGGTAGCGTTCCTGTTCCATAACAATTTCATACGGGAAAGCGATGCTGTTCTGAGACGCGCAAGCATTGAGCGGATTGCAGAAATAAAATCCAATGGAAGATCCGTTCAGTTTAACCTGATTGCCTTTAGCCGGCGTTTCATCCAAAGCGATTGTGAAACCGAAACCGATGTTGTAGTCTTTAACCTCAACGACGCTGCTTTTCTTCAGATCGATTAGAAAATATCCGCGCGCGCAGTGATAAAGAATATTTCCGGCAGGATCGAATATGAATTCAGAGTATTGCTTGTTTTCGGGAAGCTGATCAATAACTCCGATCTTCTTTTGCTCTTTCGATTGTACATTCACTTTGGTGATTGTAACAACATCATGTGTGGAGTTGTAATAAGGAAAAATGAAATTGTCTTTATCAATCCAATGCATAGGCAAGCGCACTTTTCCGTTGGGGATCAGAGTCACATCTTCGCCGTAGCCGGCATCTTTAACGATTTCCACTTTAGGAGCCGAGGCAGGAAAGAACCAGATTTTAATATTGCGTGATGAACAATCTGCTTCCACATCACGACCGAACAACGGATTATAAGCGGGGTTACTAATTTGCTTGAATGTACCTGTTTTCAAGTCGAGTAAGGAGTAAAACTTTCCTCTGAAAATATCATTCGTAAAGAAGACAATGCTGTCGCCGGAAGCTTTGATAAATCTATCATGTGTTTCAACGAGAACTTTCTTCTCTACGATGTCTACAACTTGTCCGTATGCAGTGATGATGTATCGATTACGATAGATTTGATTCGGACCCAGATCGAAGCGAATACGAGGTGATTTGTCGCCGCTTTGCTGAGTGATGACGTCCATGATTTTTTCACGTGGTCCAGGGATTCCGTCGGTGAACGGAATACGCACAAGATGTACGATGTGATTGACAGCAGCAGCCGGATCATATTCTGCAAGAATGAGGTATCGCTTTCCTGCAGCAGGAGCGAATGCCAATGAAATGAAAACAATGAAGGCAGCAAGTGAGAGAGAGTATGTGCCTTTTCTGAATTTCATTTTATCCTTTATACGAAGAAAGAAAATCGAACATTAATCGAACGCCTACGCCGGTACCGCCTTTCGGTCTGTAGCTGTCTTTAGCGCCAAGGAACGCAGGCCCTGCGATATCGAAGTGCATCCAAGGAGCTTTCACAAAGTGTGCCAGAAACTTTCCTGCAGTAATTGCACCTGCGTATGCGCCACCGATGTTCTTGATATCGGCGATATCAGAGCGAATTAAATCGTCGTAATCGTCCCAGAAAGGAAATTCTGCCAGTCGTTCGTGCGTTCTGTCGCCGGCGGCAGCGAGACTTTTCTTAACTGAATCGGGAGCTGTACCCATCGTAACGATGCCGTGATGACCGATTGCCACCATTGCAGCGCCCGTTAATGTTGCAAAATCAAGTACAAGTCCCGGATTGAATTTTTCTGCGTAGCCTAAAGCATCAGCAAGGATGAGTCGGCCTTCTGCATCTGTATTCAACACCTCAACAGTTTTGCCGGTGTACATTGTAAGAACATCGCCCGCAACATATCCACTTCCGTTGATACGATTGTCTGTAGCAGGAACAATTCCGATTACGTGAACATTGAGTTTCGCTTTTGCGACTGCCCACATTACAGCACCAACAACAGCGGCGCCGGCCATATCGCATTTCATGGTTTCCATTCCTGTGCCCACTTTAATGTTGTACCCGCCGGTATCATATACCACACCTTTACCAACGATAACCACAGGTTTTTTGTTGGAAGGACGAGCAGGTTTGTGTTCCATGATGGTGAACGTAGGAGGAATATCACTGCCTTTGTTCACGGCGAGCAATCCGCCCATTTTAAGTGAAGTGATCTTGGATTTATTGAGCACTTCAATGCGGAAGCCGGCATCTTTTGCAAGTCTGTTGAACTCATCAGCCAATGTAACAGCAGTAAGTGTTACAGGCGGCTCGTTCACGAGATCGCGGGCAATGAAAGCAGCTTCGCTTGTGATGCGCAATTTCTGCACATCTGCTTCTTTCACGGAAGTGCCCACGAGAATCAGTTCTTCGAGAGCATTTTTCTCACGAGGAGAAATGTTTGACTTATACTTGAGAAACTGATAATTTCCCAGAACAATTCCTTCAGCAACGTGAAGCGCGTGTTCAGCATTATCAACTGCATCGCAGAGTTCCGCTGAAGAATAACTGTTATCGTTAAACCAGGAAACTACATTAGCTCCAGCTTTGCGAAGGTTTTCGGCCAGTTTAAAACGCTGTTGTTTTTTGTCTTTAAAAATGACATACAAACCGCCTTGCGGAGTGCAAAGCGCTGCTGATTTACGTTCTTCAGCCAAAGCGGAAGAAAAGTAAGCGATATCTGTCTCGGAAAGACTGAATTTTTTCAATTCTGAAGCAGAAGAGCATATCAGAACAACACATTTATTTTCAGAAAGGCGTGCCGCCCGTTTAATAACCGTCATGTTTGCTAATTTTGCAGGAGATAAATGTAACCATTGTAATGGTTAAATCGCTTCGGTGGAGTACATTTTTCACCAACCGATAAATTAACAGGAATCAGATAACACTTACGGAAGATGAATGCAGGACAATTACTGAAGCGGGCGCTGAACGAAGAATTTCTGACAGCAGAAGAAGGTGTATTTCTATTTGAGAATGTGCCGACGGCTGAATTGATGTTTGTCGGTAACGAGTTGCGCAAACGCAAGAAGAAAGACGGCAAGGTTACATGGATCATCGATCGTAATGTGAACACAACCAATGTCTGCATTGCCAATTGCAAGTTCTGTAACTTTTACAGAATTCCGGGACATGCGGAATCGTACATTACCGATATAGAAACTTACAAGGTTAAGATTGAAGAAACGTTCAAATACGGCGGAGAGCAATTGCTGTTGCAGGGCGGACATCATCCTGATCTTGGATTGAAATATTATGCAGATCTGTTCCGTGAATTGAAAAGATTATATCCGAATCTGAAGTTGCATTCACTGGGACCACCGGAGATTGCGCACATCTCAAAACTCGAAGGCAAAACACATACGGAAGTTTTGCAGACGTTGAAAGATGCAGGATTGGATTCGCTTCCCGGAGCAGGTGCGGAAATTCTGAACGATCGTGTTCGCAGATTGATTTCAAAAGGGAAATGTTCAGGTCGCGAATGGCTTGATGTAATGCGTGCGGCTCACCAATTGAATCTGACAACATCAGGAACGATGATGTTCGGGCATATTGAAACTGTATATGAGCGTTTCGAGCATCTCGTTTGGTTGCGTGAAGTACAGAGTGAAAAACCGAAAGATGCTAAGGGATTTCTTGCGTTTATTCCGTGGCCGTTTCAGGATGACGGTACATTGCTTCGCCGAGTGAAAGGAGTTCGTAATTCGGTAAGCGGTGATGAATACATAAGAATGATTGCGATGAGTCGGATCATGTTACCGAATGTTGAAAATATACAAGCTTCGTGGCTGACCGTTGGAAAAGAGATTGCGCAGTTGTGCCTGCATGCAGGAGCTAACGACTTCGGTTCCATTATGATTGAAGAGAATGTGGTTTCGGCAGCAGGAGCACCGCATCGTTTTACGTACAAAGGCATCATGAATGCGATTAAAGAAGCAGGATTTGAGCCGCAACTGAGAACACAGCAATATGAGTACAGAGCGTTGCCTGCGAATATTGAGGAGCAGGTAATTCAGTATTGATATTGAGCTCCGGCCTGTAAACAGTAAACAACAAGAAGCGCTACCGATGCTGCTTTGATTTTTTGATATTGGGATTAAAGTAATTCTTCAGGCAGATGAAAAAAACAATTGCCGGCATGGTTGTTTTGCTCGTTACCATTCTTACAGGATGTAGTCGTGAAGTGCCCGCTTACGTCGCAGCAGATAATTCCAGCACAGCTCAAGTAGATTTATTTGGAGATTCCGCTAAAGAGGCGGGAGTCTATTTGAACTATCAAGACGGTCGACTTGTTCCTGTCCTTTCCTGGTATTCAGATCGCGACAGTGTAAATTACATCAGCGATGTTTCGATCTCCATAAAAGAGTTGTCCTGTGATTCCATTTCGATTGTTCAAGGTGAATTTCCCGGAGCATTGAAATGTGTTTACTTTGGTGCGAATTATAATTCCTTGCGGAATCTAATACTGAAAGATGCAGATAGTTTAGCCACTGCAGTGCTTTCGATGCAAGCACAACGCGAATATAAAACAGTTGAATCCGAGCTTAAAGACGAATACACGTTGAGTTATACGTTTACAATAAACAGTGAAGTAAAAAAGGGAGAATTTGTTTTTCACAAGACCACAAAAACGATTGTAGAATCAATGCGTTTTCACTGATTATTTGTTTGATTTATTCTCTGCTGATTACCATCTACGCAACAACATGAACCTGCGATGAACGCGCCCCTCAATACCGGCAAACAATTGGCCTATGCCTGCGGGATGATGGGATGGGGAATCATGATCAATGTGGTGAGCGTGATTCTTGTATACTTCTATCTTCCGCCAAAAGATTCCGGATTTACATCGTTCATTTCAGAGGAAACAGTCTTCGGTTTTTTCAATCTCATTGCATTGATTACCGCAGGAGGACGATTGGTTGATGCGTTCTATGATCCTTTCATTGCACAATTCAGCGATCAGAGTAAAAATCCGAAAGGAAGAAGAATTCCTATTATGCGATGGGCGATCCTTCCTTCAATCCTGTTTTGCGTGCTCGTGTTCGTTCCTGTTTCAGATTCAATAAGCACAGGAAATGCAATCTGGTTGAGTGTGATGTTGGTGTTGTTCTATGTTGCAACTACGACGTATATCATTCCTTACAATGCATTGTTGCCGGAGCTCGCGCACGACTCAAAATCGCAAGTGAAACTGGCTACATGGCAATCAGCAGGCTATGTGTTCGGCATTGCAATTGCGTCGAATGCATTCAACATTTCCGGATTGATTCAGAGTTATTATCACCTCTCTCCTACTCTATCAATGCAATATACCACTGCGTTGCTCGCCTTACTTGGAGGACTTGCGATGTTAGTAACAGTTTTGGTAATCAAAGAAAAAAACGCCGCGACTGCCAATACACATCCTGTATCGATGAAGAAAGCGATACGATCTACATTGACGAATCGCAACTTCATGTACTTTATTGTGGCAGACTTTTCGTACTTCACCGGAGTTACAATAATTACATCAGGATTAATGTATTTCGTTACGGTGTTATTGGGGCTGGATGATTCCATCGGCAACAAGCTGATGATAACGATGGTTGGCGTTTCGTTTTTATTTTATCCAATCACCAACATTGCAGCAGCGAAAACCAGCAAGAGAAACATTGTGGTTTTTTCGTTGTCGTTGCTCGCGGCCGTATTCCTGGGTGTGTACTTTCTCGGTAAACCCGATATTGATCCGCAGGTGCAGATTTATTCACTTATTGCAGTAGCAGCGATTCCGGTTGCAACGTTGAACATATTACCGAATGCGATCATATCAGGAATTATAGCGGAAGATTTTTCGCGCACGGGAGAAAACAAAGAGGCGCTGTACTTTGCAGTGCGTTACTTTTTTGTGAAGATGGCGCAGACGGCGGGCATTGCGATTTTTGCGATGCTGCTTTCATATGGTAAAGATCCGGGGGATGATTACGGGATACGACTGAACGGATTAGTTGGATTTGTGCTTTGCGGTGTTGCGGCGTTGGTGTTTCTGAGATTCAGGGAGAGAAAGTAGCGTGCGTTTTGAAACACATAGATACATAGATAACACATAGTTGATTGCCACAGATTGCGCAGAATACCGCAGAATCATCCAATACGTTCAATGTTACATAACTAACGCAACGTGTTATTCGGTCGAGTGTAGACCATCTGCATGACGTTGATGTTTCTCATTGCGAAAGCAGCTTCGCAATAGCAGAGATAGTAATTCCATTT
>JBJOKQ010000069.1:0-15346 GCA_046046005.1 Bacteroidota bacterium
GCCAGACGCGGTAAAAGCACAGAAAGTCCTACGCGTTATGCAATAGCACGTGCGTATCGTGAATTGAAAATCACGAGTTGGCGTTATGCAAAAGATTTCGTGTTGATTACAGCCGGAATATTTTCAGCTGCATTCGGTCTTAAAGGTTTTCTCCTTACCAATCATTTTATTGATGGAGGAGCAACGGGAATTTCTCTTCTTACAACGGCAGTTACGGGAATTCCTTTGCCATGGTTTCTGATCGGAATTAATATTCCGTTTATCATTCTCGGTTACAAAATCATCGGGAAGGAGTTTGCAATCAAAACGGCGATTGCGATTCCTGTGCTGGCAGCAGTAGTTGGCTTTGTAGAATTTCCGAATGTGACAGATGATAATTTGCTCGTCGCTGTTTTCGGAGGTTTCTTTCTTGGAGCCGGAATCGGATTATCCGTGCGCGGAGGCGCTGTGATTGACGGGACAGAAGTACTCGCAATATTCCTTAGCAGAAAACTGAGTGCAACAATGGGCGACATTATCATCATTATTAATGTGGTGATATTTTCCGCAGCCGCCTATTTTCTTTCCATCGAAATAGCATTGTATTCGATGATTACATATCTCGCTGCATCGAAAACACTGGATTTTATTGTAGAGGGAATTGAAGAATACATTGGAGTTACGATAGTTTCCTCACACAGCGAAGAAATCCGTGAAATGATCATTCACAACATGGGAAGAGGCGTTACAATTTATTCGGGAAAGCGCGGTTACGGTAAGCGAGGAGAAAATCCCGAAATCGATGTGGTGTATACAGTGGTAACACGTTTGGAACTCAATAAACTCAAAACGGAACTGGAGAAAATCGATCCGAACGCTTTTGTCGTTATGTCCGGTGTTAAAGAAACGCGCGGCGGAATAATCAAAAAGCGACCGCTGGATCACTGATCATTTGTATCTTTCGCATATGTCGCGTACACGAATCGGAATCGGACTTCTTGTTCTTCTTTTAACAGGAGCATTGGCGTGGATAATTATTTCCGATCGTGATGCACTCCTCAAAACATCTGTAGCTTCTGCGAATGGAAGTAATTATAAATTAGAACTTCCTGCCGACATGTTGCCCGATCAGTTGAACGATAATGCTTCTGTGCAATATTCAGATGCTGCCACGGGAATTTCGTTTTTCATCATTGATGACTCCAAGGAGAAGATTGCCTCATTCGGTCTCGATTATGATTTGGAAACGTACATGAAAATATCCACGCGTACGCTCGACAGTGTCGGCTTGCATGTGAATTCGCGTATTGAAATTGACGGTCATCCGGCCATGCAAACGGAAATTGAAGGCAAGCGCAAAGGAGAGAATTGTAAATTCATTCTTACATGTGTTGAAACTCCTACGTTCTATTATCGCTTCGTGATTTGGTCGCCCTCAGATCGATTCGAATCAAATAAAGGCGCGATGGAGGCGATAATTCAATCGTTTTCCGAGGAAAACAGCGTGGTGAAAAATTGAACGCGGCTTTCATTCTTTCGCGCTGAGATTTATTGTAACTTCCCATTGGCAAATCATTTTCATGAAATCACTTGTACCGATCATCAGGACGATCGCAGTTCTATATATTATCATTCTTAGTGGTAATACGGCGTCTGCACAAACATACTGGACCAATCATGCCGGAGGGCAAACGATCGATGAAGGAATGGACGTGGCAGTTGATGCTGCAGGAAATACTTATACAACGGGATACTTCACTACATCCGCGGCATTCGGAAGTTTGTCTGTGGGCTCCGCAGGTATTGATGATGTTTTTCTCTGCAAGCAAGGTGTGAACGGTCAGTACATTTGGGCTGTAAGTGCGGGCGGATCGAATTCAGATCGTGCTTTGTCGATTAAGGCAGACGCAGCAGGTAACACATACATCACAGGATATTTCTTCGGTACAGCGAATTTCGGAAGTCAAACAATTACTTCAGCGGGACAACAGGATGTGTTCGTTGCTAAATACAATACCGCTGGAACTTGCTTATGGGCAGTAAGCGCAGGAGGACCTGGATCAGATATCGGAAACGGTGTTGCAGTTGATGCGAACGGTAATGTTGTAATCACAGGAGAGTTTGCGGGAACATCAACTTTCGGAAGCACATCATTAACGAGTTTGAGTGGATCTGTAGATGTTTTCACTGCAAAACTGAACAGCAGCGGAACATTTCAGTGGGCGAAGAAAGGCAGCGCATGGCAAACCGATCGCGGATTAGATGTGGATTGTGACGGATCGGGTAACGTGTACGTTACCGGTCAATTTTCAGATACTATTACTTTTGATCAGGTGCATTTGAATACAATGCTGAATGCAGTTTTCCTGGTCAAGTATGACGCATCGGGAAACGAACAGTGGTTTCGTAAAATCGGCGGAGGCGCAATGAATATTGCCAATTCTATTTTCATTGATGCTGCGAACGGAATTTATCTGACCGGCGATTTTCAAGGAACAATAACTTTCTTCGGACCAAGCAATACATCTTTATCAGGCACATACTCCAATTGCATTTTCATTGGGAAATATGATGTGCAGGGTAATTTGACTTGGAGTGTTTCCGAAAGCTCTGATTCTCCTGTTACATCACGTGCTGTGAGCACGAACGGAAATAATCTGGTGATAGCAGGAAATTTCAAATGTACTTTTGATTCGTACAGCGACCGCTACGCAACAGGGTTGTTCAACAGCTCCGGATATTGGGATGTTTTTACGGCGCGTTACAACAGCGGAACGGGAGCGTGGTCTATTGCACGACAATACGGCGGATCGCAGGATCAGATTTGTAATGGTGTTGCCGCGGATGCTGCTGGTAATCCGCATATAGCAGGTTCTTATCTGAAAGATTTCGTTACACCGATCAGCAATAACTTCTACGGCTATCCTGCTTTCGCTTCGTATGGCATGACGATTACTCCCAATCCACCGCCCAATAACGGATTATGCAGTGATCAATTCTACAGTACATTCGGTATTGCACCTTCATCAGGAAACTCTGATATTTTTATTGCGAATCCAATGGATCCTTCGCGTGCACCGTACGACTACTATTACAACACATCGTGTGCGCAGGAGTTTGTCGGAACATGTATCGTAGAGTATAACGGATTCGATTACAATTGCGGACCTGATACAATTGACGGGTGTTTTCAAACTGTATTGTATGCGCAGAGTAACACGAGTCAACTTGCAGTTTCACCGAATATCACACGCATTGGACCTGATTTCACTTACTTGTGGTCTACCGGTCAGAATGGAACTTCCATAACAGCAAGTGCGACGGGAAATTACTCAGTTGTAATGACTACTGCTGACGGGTGTTATTCAAGTGAAGACACAATACATTTTATTCTACACAATCCTCCGCCCAATCCATACATCAGTGATAACGTAATTATTAACTCCAATGCTGCTGTTACAAATCCGATTGTATTATGTGCAGATTCCGTTTTGCTTTTTGGAAGCAATTTCGCGCAAGGCGATAGTGTAATCTGGATCGGACCTTCTTTTGATCCCGGAAGCGTTAACAATGATTCCGTTATCGTTGATAGTTCGGGACAGTATACATTTATTATTTTCGATCAGTACGGATGTTCATCTTCCAATACTGTTGATGTAACATTGGATAGTCCGTTATTGACTTATCTCCCTGATATGGTTTGTCTCAATGATACTGACAGGAACGATTCCATCACCATTTGCGAGAACCTGCCACTGTTCATTTTTCCATTTGATTCGCTGTCTAACCCGAATGAGAATTTCGAGTGTATTGATAATATCCTGCAGATTCTCTGGACAATTTCTCCTTCAGGAAGTATCAATCCTTATACAGATTGCATCAATTTCGCTTATCAGCAGGCAACATTCAACGTTACAACATCAGGTTGGTACACGATAACCGGAACTTATATTCGTTCAGGTGCGTGCGGTACCGATACACTTATCGCAACGCACAGTTATTACATTGATCTGCTTCCTGCACCACCGCCAATCAATTTCAATCTGGTAATTACAGGTGATACAACGTTATGCCCGGGTGATACTGCGATGCTGGTTGTTACCGGCGGTTATGATTATGCCTGGTCAACAGGATCAACCAATGATACAATTTACGTAACGCAGGGCGGATCATATTCGGTGAGTTGCATTGATACCGTTTATAATTCAAACGGATGTTTCACTGTAAGTTCCGGATCTGATGCTATACAAGTAACAATGGCACCGCAACCTTCCATTACGCTTGTTCCGTCTAACGGAGTAATTTGTCCCGGCGATTCGGTTCTCGCTGTTGCTTCCGGTTCGGGAACTTATCAATGGCAAGGACCGAATGGACCGATTGCAGGTAACGTAGATTCCATTTGGATTACCTCTCCCGGTACTTATTACTGCGTAGTCAATACGCCGGAAGGTTGCCAGTTATTGACCAATTCTGTAAACATTCAACAGTACAATACACCGCAGATTATTGCGACTCCGGCAGCAATTATTTGTCCGGGCGATTCAGTTACGCTTTCATTGTATTCCAGCAACGGAAGTTTCTTCGCGTGGTTACCGCCATTGAGCGGAAGCAGCTTAACGCAAACAGTAACGTCCGCAGGAACATATTCTGTTTCGGTATCGGCCTGTAATATCATAACGGTTGCATCGATCACAATCGTTCCGACAATTGTAAGCGCACAGATTACTCCATTGAGTTCGCTCACCGTTTGTGAAGGTGATTCAGTTTTGCTTGGCGCTAACGCAGGATTGGATTCGTATTCATGGTCCCCGGGCAACGATACAAGTTTAACACATCTTGTTTATGTCACCGGTTCCTATGTACTCACTACTGCAGATTCAGGCGGTTGTGAAGCACATGATACGATCAGTGTACAGTTTCAACAGAATACTTTGCCTTTACCGTCTGCAGTAGACACGATAGTTTGCCGAAACTTTCCGTTCCATCTTCATGCAAGCGGAACTCCTGCATTTTATTGGTACGATGTGAATGGAAATGTTGTCGGAACAGGATCCAACCTCACATTCGCTTCGGGATTGCCTGCGGATTCAACTTTTTTCATCTTGTCCAGCGACGGAGTTTGCAGAACAAGTTTAATCCCGGTGAATGTCACAGTAGAAGAGTGTCCTCCGTTAACGCCAAACGTATTTTCTCCGAATGGAGATGGCACTAACGACGGTTTCAGCTTATATGAACCTGAAGCGCTGAACATCCGCGTGCAGATTTACGATCGCTGGGGCGTGCTTGTGTATGAATACACGGACGTGTACGGATTCTGGGACGGAACGTACATGGTGAACGGTAAAATGTGTTCAGACGGTGTGTACTACTGGATCGCCGATATCGGTTACTTCAACGGCAATCAGCAGAAGAGCGGTTTCGTTCACCTGCTGACGCATTGATGCATTTCAATTGAAATTGTAATGTGAATCGGGTGCTTCAAACTGTTGTTTTGATGTTCAGCTCTTTCAACTGCTTATCATCAATCACACTTGGCGAATCAATCATCACATCTCTTCCTGAATTGTTTTTAGGGAATGCAATGAAGTCACGGATCGAATCTGCGCCACCGAACAATGAACACAAACGATCAAATCCGAAAGCGATTCCACCATGTGGAGGAGCGCCGAATTCAAATGCATTCATCAGGAATCCGAATTGCGCTTGTGCTTCTTCAGCGGTGAATCCGAGTGTTTCAAACATCTTCGCTTGAAGTGCTTTGTCGTAAATACGAATTGAACCTCCGCCCACTTCAACTCCGTTGATCACCATGTCGTATGCATTCGCGCGGATTTCTCCGAACTGAGCCGGATTGCTGAGCTTTTCAATGTCTTCAGGCCATGGAGCGGTAAACGGATGGTGCATCGCAAACCAACGATTGTGTTCTTCGTTGTATTCGAGAAGCGGAAAGTCGATTACCCACAGGCAAGAGAATTTGTTCTTATCGCGCAGACCGAGTTGCGTTCCCATTTCGAGTCGCAATTCTGAAAGTGCTTTGCGTGTTTTATCAATTCCACCTGCAAGAATCAGCATAAGATCGCCGGGCTCCGCACCGAATGCTGCAACCCATTTCTTTAACTCATCTTCATTGTAGAATTTATCTACTGAAGATTTGATTGTACCGTCGGCATTGTAACGTGCATAAACCAATCCGGTAGCGCCGAGTTGCGGACGCTTCACGAATTCCGTGAGTTCATCCAGCTGTTTGCGTGTGTAACCTGCAGCTCCTTTCGCGCAGATTCCGACAACGAGTTCTGCATCATCAAATACTTTGAAGCCTTTGTTCTTTACAACATCGTTGAGTTCAACGAACTTCATTTCAAAACGCGTATCCGGTTTGTCGTTGCCGTAATATTTAGCAGCATCGGCATAACTCATATGCGGCAATGTACCGATATCAATTCCCTTAACGGTTTTGAAAAGATGACGCACAAGTCCTTCGAACATGTCGAGAATATCAGCTCGCTCCACAAAACTCATTTCACAATCGATCTGCGTGAACTCCGGCTGACGATCTGCGCGCAAATCTTCATCGCGGAAACATTTTACAATCTGGAAATAGCGATCCATTCCCGCAACCATCAGCAATTGTTTGAAGGTTTGCGGAGATTGCGGCAAGGCGTAGAACTGTCCGGCATTCATACGTGAAGGCACAACGAAATCGCGCGCACCTTCCGGTGTTGATTTGATCAATACAGGTGTTTCCACTTCGATGAAATCCTGATTGCTGAGATACTGTCGTGTTTCCTGCGCAAGTTTATGACGCAGCAAAAGTGATTCGCGAACAGGAGCGCGACGGATATCGAGGTAACGATACTTCATACGCAGATCATCGCCACCGTCGGTTTCATCTTCAATGGTAAACGGCGGAGTTTTTGCGCCGTTCAGAATTTTAACCGCATCAACGATGATCTCGATATCTCCGGTAGGAATTTTCGGGTTCTTATTTTCACGTTCACGAACAGTGCCGCTTACTTGCACCACGAATTCACGATTCAGCTTACGAGCCTGTTCACACAGTTCCGCGTTTGTACTCATGTTGAATGCCAACTGAGTAATTCCGTAGCGATCGCGAAGATCAACGAATGTTAATCCGCCGAAATCGCGTGAAATCTGAACCCAACCGGAAAGAGTAACCTGTTTGCCGGCATCGCTGATGCGGAGTTCTCCGCAAGTATGTGAACGAAGCATATGCTGAATAATTAGACGGCAAAAGTACGAAATTATCGCGCTTTCATTGGGAAACATTGTGGCAATGCGCCCTCAACTGAGTGTATTCCGCTCGCAGTTCACATTTTGCTGTGAATATCCGCTTTGAAAGTCAATCCGTGCCATCGATTTATCGAAGTAATCTTGCACCATAATGGAATTATCTGTTTTTTCCGACGAGCAGTTTATGCGTGAAGCTTTGAAAGAGGCGCGCAAGGCTTTTGACTCGGATGAAGTTCCCGTGGGCGCTGTTGTTGTTGCGAATAACAGAATAATTGCCCGCGCCCATAATCTTACAGAGCGATTGAATGATGTTACCGCTCATGCGGAAATGCAGGCCATTACTGCAGCAGCCAATGCGCTCGGAGGTAAATATCTTACCGATTGTACGCTTTATGTTACTCTTGAGCCGTGTGTGATGTGTGCTGGTGCGTTGAGTTGGGCGCAGATCAGCCGGATTGTGTACGGTGCTTCAGATGAGAAACGAGGTTATGCAAAACTCAATCAGCCTGTGCTGCATCCGAAAACCGTAATTGAACGCGGATTGCTCGCTGATGAATGTGGCAAGCTGATGAAAGATTTCTTTCAGAAGAAAAGATAAAGCGCTGTCCTGACAGACGAATGCTTAAACGATATTATGAATAACAAACCCGCAAAAATCGCAGCAGCAATGCTCATTCTGATTTTATCAGGAGGACATTTACTTGCGAAAACAACGATCGCTTCATTGGAAGAAGTGATGGTGAAGTCACGTACAATTCTGATCGGAACATATCTCGGAGAATATGTTGGTGATAAAAGTTATCACATCGATGTGGACACAACCGTGAAAGGAAGTCCGCGTACAGGAATAATTTCAGTGAATAAGGCGAAGGGAATTCCGCGTGTACTTCCGGGAACACAAGTGATGGTCTTTATCAACGCGCAGAATCAATGGGAATGGATTGGTCGATCCGAAAATTTTCGCGGAGCGCCGATTTTCCTCGCGGGAATTTCAGATGCAGAAAAATCTGAAGTATATCCGTCAGCTTTGTCGCTCGTTCAATTGAAAGATTTTATCCGTTACGGACAATACAGCGGAGCAGTGGAAGGGAACTTGCGTTTCTGGAATATTCAGTCACGATCGTTTGAGTATTCAGATACTTATTTCGCTGTGGTGTACACTTATTTCAATCGTGACAGTGTAGTGACGCGTTCACTCTCCGGCGGATTGAATACCGGACTTTTTCCGAATAAGCCTGAAGTTTATTTTGATGGAGCACGTGTGGTGCTGACCTATTCCGACGATGAATTTCGTCCGCTGGAAATCGGTGGTCGTGTGGATTCACTCAAACCGAACGGGCATGATTACGTAGCTGATTTCCAGGTGTGGATGCCGCAAGGACTCAATAAGCAACAGTTCACGCAGTATGTTGCGAAGAATGAGTTGGGTCCTTTGTGTTTTGATTTGGGAATTCAAAACGGCAACCAAAATTTTACTGTTGCATTCGGTGAAGAGCCGGGAGAAATCGGGCACATCGAACTCAACGGAGAAACGTACGAGTGTTTTCAGGCATCAGTTCCTACTGATGATCAAAGCGGTTCAATGAAGTTCGGAACGTGGTCAAATACAGCAGTGGAAATTGTATTGAATCCGGTTCCTGAAACAATTGATTACGATTCCATTCGCGCTATGCCGGGTGATCGCATGATTAATATTCTGCGACTGATCCCGATAACCGGTGAAATGTTCGTGATGGAAAACGGACAACGCGTGAGTCGCGGTACCTGTGTTGTGCAGATCGCACAATCGCGCTTTACAAGAAATTTATCCCTTACGGACTAGTGGTTGTCAGGAGTTAACACCTGACTCCACTAGTGCCACAACAATTTTCTTGTGATCATTCCCTGCGGTGTTTCAAATATCAACACGTAAACACCTTTGTCCGGCAGCGAAATCAATCCGTTGAACTGCTCTGCGCTGATTACAGGCATCACTTCACGTCCTGTAAGATCAATCACACGAACTGAAGTTGCGTTCAATTCTCTCCATCCGCTTACGCGTACGTTTCCATCGCTTGTAGGATTCGGCCAAACGTGTAATGCACGTGCAGCATTCTGCAGTGCACCGCCGGTATTGATGTCATCAATTTCCGCATCAGCAACCAGATTCGGAGTCTGATCAGCTGCGTTATAGAAATTGCGGAATGAATCAATTTCAGGACTGTTGTATCCGAACATTTCATTCAGCCATGGGCGCGGTACGGAATGATACCAAACTTTGGTTCTGATTTTCAATGGGCCGGTGTAACCGTTCATCGGTATGTGATAGTGAATAACATCACCGCCCGTTCCTTCTGTAGGTCCGGAGAAGTTGAAGTCAGGATCATTATTCACTCCGTAAATTTTCACTGTGTCGTACGCGTAATGTGAAGTCATGAAACCTTTCGGTACAAGACGGTTGTCTTTCAGAATTGTATCCGAACGTTCGAGCACAGTTGTTGGTACATCGTAAACATCGCCCATCACCATTTCATACACCTGCACTTGGTTATCAGCAGTTATATTGTTGTAATGCGGTTCCCAAGGCGTATCGCGATTAACAACATCTCCGTTGCCGTCGTATTTTCCCGACCAGAAAATGGTGTCGTTCTGATCATCGATTGCCATCATTTCCACCCAGGCAATACGTGCCGGATATCCTGAAGGAAATTTATGTCCCGTTCTGTTAATGAGCTCCACATCATAGTATGCGGTATCATTAACGCGATTGATGTATTGCAGATTCAGATCGAGCGTGTTATTGCGAAGAATTCGTTGAGAACGTGCAATTGTTGTGTCAAAATTGGAAGTTCTGCATGTAGCTCCCACGCTGCTCATATTGTCGCGAAGTATTTTCAGCATGAAAACGTTTCCGCCAACGAGATGATGTTTTCCGAATGGTGATCGCGGATCCAGGAAAGGATAATCTGTAGCGATTTTTATGCTGTCGTTAATTCGTGGAATGTGACAGTCCTGGCAGGACGAATCCTGCGTGCTGTAAACGGAATTTTTCCATTCGTGATACGTAACTTGTTCAAAGAAGGAACGACCGGTTGGATTTCCCAACGAATCGTGCGAGTTAGTAATCAGCGTGTGGCAACCAGCGCACATCTCAGATTTAGTTACATGCGGAGAATATTCCGGTACCCATCCCACAAAGAATTCCATGATCCATGATGCCGGATCTGTATAGGGTCCGTATGCAATGCGATCAGAATAGAAAAGATTGCCTGTAAAGTTGTTACCCTGTAAGGTGTCTCGGATCTGGTGACAAGCGGAACAGTTCACTCCATCCAATGCAATCGAGTCATTAACCATGTCGTTAATGGTGTACGGCATTTGTCCCTGATGTTCAGCCTCAAAACGACCTGTTGGCGCATGACAACGTGTACACGTATTCTGAATATCAGTGGCCAGGCCCGGATTAACGAGAATTTCATGTGAAACCTTCGCGCGCCACAACGGATCTTTGGCAGAATTAGCCATCATAGTTCCCGCCCAATCATCGGCAATGTTTACATCTTCACCGTTATTCGTAATAAATGCATTTCCGGCAGGATCATGACCATGACAACCACCGCATTTCCCGGATCCCGCAAATAATGAATTGGTATCAGTCGGAAGTGTAGCCAGCAAATCATGCAAATAACGACGTTCTTCAGGAGTATGAAACGTTCGGGCATCGGCCTGATGACGGGAAACCATCGATGTCAGTACCGCTATAGTTATTACCGAAGTCAGTGCAGTAAGCGCCTTATTTCGGAGTAGCCATTTTTTCATTGGTCGGCAAAATTGAATGGCTCTAAAGATAAACAATACAAATGTGTCGAAATACTGACCTTGAAACTTTGTTTTTGGGCTGAATTTTAGTAATCTAGCAGGATAAACCAGAACCAAAAATGAAACAAATGCTACTCAGAAGTCTGACATTCGGTGTTGCAAGTAGTCTTGCAGTTGCTGCAGGCGCGCAGTCAATTCCGTTCATCAATCAGACGAGCCTGTTAACTACAACTACATATCACAGCGGTAATGCAATTGCGGTTGTTGATATGAACGGGGATAAAAAGGACGATATTGTTCGTTCAGACAACACGACGATGGAAGTGCAATTTCAGGGAACGGCCAATGGTGCTTTCACCAGCTCCCAATACACTTACAATCTTAGTTCGCCTTGGGGCATGTGTGTTGCCGATGTAGACAACGACGGTATCAACGATGCTTTGTGGGGTGATAACGGCGCTGTTCGCATGATGACGTGGAATGGTACTACTTACGTGGGATCCAATTTATCCAGCACCTTGAATTCCGGGTATGTTTTCGTTCAGGGAGTTAATTTCTTTGATATTAATAACGATGCGTTCATTGATGCCTTTGTTTGTGCAGATACCGACTCGAATCAGATTTTCATGAATCAGGGTGGAACAGGTTGGGCGTATGATCCGTGGGCTGTACCTCCCGGATGCGGTCTGCCGGGAACAGGTTCATCTTTTGACGGTAGCGGTAATTACGCTTCTGTTTGGTCAGATATCAACAATGATGGACTCGTGGATCTTCATGTAACGCATTGCCGTCAGAATGTGTCTGTCAACACAGACATGCGTCGTATCGATCAGGTTTATATCAACAACGGAGACGGAACATTCACTCAGGACGTGACTAACTGGACCGGGTTGAAAGACGGAGCGCAAGGATGGAGCACAACATTCGGTGATATTGACAACGATGGCGATATGGATGCTTTCGTATTGAATTACGATGTAAACAGCCGCCTATTTATCAATGACGGTACCGGTATTTTCACGGATCAGATCGCTACATCGGGAATTGCAAACACAACATCCTTCTTCGGAATGAATGCAACTTTCCATGATTTTGATAACGATACATACCTCGATCTTATGCTTTCCGGCGATGATCATTTTCTGTATAAAGGCAATGGAGACGGAACCTTCACGCTGGTATCTCCAAATCCGTTTAGCTATAATGCTAACACGATCACCTCACATGCAATAGGTGATTTGAATGGTGATGGATTTCTTGATTTGTACGCGAGTTATTGCAACGTCTACAATACTCCCAGCTCTACCAGAAATGATCGCCTTTGGATGAACAACGGCCCTGCAATGGGTAATACCAATCACTGGATCAAATTTGACCTTGTTGGCGGTGGCGTTTCCGGTTATTCAAACCGTAATGGAGTTGGAGCCATCGTAAAAATTTATGGTGCATGGGGTGTTCAGACACGTGTAGTTCACGCCGGAGAAGGATACGGAATTCAGAATTCATTCCGTGTGCATTTCGGACTTGGCAGCGAAACTTCGATTGACAGTGTTGTTGTACACTGGCCTTCAGGAATTGTAGATGTGATGCCTACTCTGCCTGCAGATGCTGCTTACGAAATTACTGAGGGTGCTTTCCCTACTTCTAACAACACCGTATTCGCTCCGCGTCCTGTTCAAATGATTATCGGACCAAACCCAATGACGGAACAAACAGCAATCACTGTGCTTAATTTCGGACAGATCGGATTGGAGAAGATTTCATTGAACATTTACGACATCAATGGTAAATCTGTTTACGCGCAGAATTCACTCACCAACAATATTATCTACATCGACCGTTCTGTTTTATCGAATGGAATGTACTTTGTAGAGTTGAGTAACGGAGAAACCCGACTCGCGTCAGAGAAACTTTTAGTTCAATAGAAAAAAGTTAATTGGAACGACCCGCAACAACGCGGGTCGTTTTTTATTTACAGGTTATGAGAAAAAAATTCTACACAATCGCATTGGTGCTCGGAACAGGATTTCTTAGTTCACTCAACGCTCAAGCCATCTCTTTCATCAATCAGACTTCATTGTTGCCTTCGCCGACAATGAGTAGCGGGAACGCAATCGGGGTATGCGATATGGATGGTGATCGCAAGGACGATATCGTTCGAGGTGTAGGTAATGTAACGCAGTACATCGAATATCAGGCTGCTCCCAATGCAGCGTTTACGGAAAGCTCCTACGCCAATGGAATCGGTGATCCGTGGGGAATGTGTGTCGGTGATGTAAACAATGATGGTTTCAATGATGTGCTGTGGGGCGATTATGGTAACACAATTGTTCTGAAGCGAAACGGTTCCAACTACACAGACGAGAATATAACAAATACGACCGCCGCTTCATTCATTTTTGTTCAGGGATGCAATTTCTCTGATATTAACAACGATGGATTTATTGACGCATTTGTTTGCAATGACGTTGCGATGTCGCACATCTACATGAACAACGCAGGTTCATCCTGGAGCTTCAATAACTCGAATGAAATGCCATTGGCCACAACACCTGCTTCAGATAACAGCGGAAATTACGCTTCTATTTGGACTGACGTTAACAACGACGGTTGGATGGATCTCATGATCACGCATTGTCGTCAAGGCGTTAACAATCCATCTGATGCACGCCGCATTGATCAGGTGTTTATCAATAACGGAAACGGAACATACACGCAGGATGTAACGAACTGGACCAATTTGCGCGACGGCGCTCAAGGCTGGAGCACGGCTTGGGGCGATGTAGATAACGATGGAGATCAGGATGCTTTTGTTCTGAATTACGATGTCAACAGTAAGTTCATGTATAACGACGGCTCAGGTGTATTCTATGATCACATGAATATTTCCGGTATTCCTTCCACAACATCATTCTTCGGTGAGAACGCAACCTTCCATGATTTTGATAACGATGGATATCTCGATCTGCTGATCTCCGGGGGCAATCATTTCCTGTATCATAATAACGGAGATTCGACGTTCACGGCCATATCGAATCCATTCCCGTTTTCCGGACACAGTATCACTGCGCACGCAGTTGGTGATCTTAACGGAGATGGTTTTCTTGACGTGTTTGCCAGTTACTGCGACATCTACAATACGCCGTCTTCATACAGCGATAAGTTGTGGATGAACAATACCAACAACAATAATCACTATGTGTTTTTTGACCTTGTTGGTGGCGCATCAAACGGGATGAGTAACATTAACGGAATCGGAGCCATCGTTAAAATTTATGGACCATGGGGCGTTCAGGTTCGTGAGGTGCGAAGCGGCGAAGCTTATGGAATTCAGAATTCGTTTGCGGTTCATTTTGGTTTAGGCTCGGCAAATGCAATCGACAGCGCGGTTGTGATTTGGCCTTCCGGAATTGTTGATGTTATTGCTTCTCCTTCAATAGACGCACATAACGTTGTGAACGAAGGCGCATTTCCAACTAACATCAATGCTGCGAATCAATATCATCCGTTGCAGATGTTCGTAGGTCCGAATCCAATGACGGAACAATCCGCAATCACGATACTCAATTGCTCAAATTACGGCTTGGAAAAACTTTCATTGAACATCTACGATATCAACGGGAAAGTTGTTTACACGGAATTGTCGTTGAATAATAACGTGATTTATATTAATCGCAATACGCTTTCCAACGGGATGTACTTTGTTGAACTAAGTAACGGTGAAACACGATTGGCAACAGAGAAGTTGTTCGTGCAATAATCTGCGCTGAATTAAATACTGACAGCCTGACGAAAGTCGGGCTGTTTTGTTTTAGAGTGTGCAGGTCCATAATCCATGAATACGCGCCATCTGCTAATCTGTACCGAAAATTTGCCACAGATGGCGCAGAGAATCGCAGATCAGACTTGTTAGAAATGCGACTTAAACAACCACGGAGACACGGAGGAGCGCGGAATTTTCGAGGTTTTGGCAAGATGTTTACGAACTCATCTGTAAGTAATCCATGCTCTTAATTCGTGGACTACTTTATTCTTCGTAATGACACGAAACCAATCTGTGCCATGAGTGTAATCTGTGGCAAAACGCATCAGGAGCATTTGCGCGATCGCACAAAAAAACCGCAGCTGAATCATCAACTGCGGTTCTGTTTTACTTCGTGATATCGTCGTACTTTGATCCTTTCGGCTTCTTGTTTTTCTTTTTCTTCTTCTTGCCGGTTTGATTATCCGGAGCAGGGGGCGGCGGTGGAGGAGTTTCCTGTTTCACTTCTTCCTTCGGAACCGGAGGAGGAAGTACATTTCCGCTCGCATCTACTTC
>JBJOKQ010000070.1:0-15247 GCA_046046005.1 Bacteroidota bacterium
CGGACCGTCTGCTGCATATCCTTTGATCGGAGTGTACACTTCGAATCCGGGAACAATCACGTCAACAGGAACGGCATTGTGTTTTGTATTTACTTCCGATGCAGGAACTACTTCTTCAGGTTGGGCTGCAACAATCAGTTGTACAACAGCACCGCTTCCGGTGTACAATTTAACTGCAGGAACTGTTACAGCGTGCAACGGAGCATTCTATGATAATAACGGTCCTGCTGCGAATTATTCAGACAACTTGAACACAGTACAGACCTACTGTTCAGGCACAAGTGATTTTCTTCAATTCACATTCTTGACGAACGCAACGAACATTGCTGCTGGCGATACACTCTTCGCATACGATGGAAGTTCAACTTCTTCTCCTTTGATCGGGGCGTACACTACAGGTTCATTCATTGAGTCCTTCACGTCAAGCGGCACGTGCATCACATTCCGATTCAAGAGTACCGCAACTGGAAATGCTTCCGGTTGGGCAGGTTGGTTTCAATGTACAACTACGCCTGCGTCTGTTGGTGTTTACAACATGACAACCGGTATTCGCGGAACCTGCGGTGGCGGTTTCTACGACTCAGGCGGAAGCGGCGGTAACTATGGTAACAGCGAGAACCGAACCATGGCATTTCAGTCGTCCAATGGAAACAGATTGAGTGTAACGTTCACATCTTTCTCCGTGGAAACCTGCTGCGACCGACTTTACATTTACGACGGACCGTCTGCTGCATATCCTTTGATTGGCGTGTACACTTCCAATCCGGGAACAATCAACTCAACAGGAACATCAATCTGTTTTGTGTTTACGTCAGATGCTTCATCCTCTTTCCCTGGATGGGCAGCTACTGTTGCATGTACGACTCCGGTGCTTACAGTTTATCCTTTGTTGCCGGGTTCCGTTACTGCGTGCAGCGGAGCAATATATGACAACGGTGGTCCTGCTGCTAATTACGGAGATAATCTGAATACCGTTCAAACATTTTGTTCAGGAACGAGTGATCATTTGCAATTTACATTCTGGACAGCCTCAACAAGTCTTGTGGCCGGTGATTCACTCTTCATTTACGATGGAAGCAGCACATCATCACCATTACTCGCTGTGCACGTTGCAGGATCTACCTTCGAAAGTTTTATTTCAAGCGGCACGTGCATCACATTCCGATTCAAGAGTAATGCAAGCGGCAATGCTTCCGGTTGGGCGGGATGGTTTGAATGCACAACTGCATCACCAACTGCAGGGACATTTAATATGAGTGCAGGTATACGTTACATCTGCAGCGGCGGATTCTATGATTCGGGTGGAAGCGGTAACAACTATGGCAACAGCGAAAACCGTACGCAGGTGTTTACTTCGTATAACGGAGAACGTATCAGTGCAACTTTCACTGCATTCTCAGTGGAAACCTGTTGCGATCGGCTTTATGTTTACGACGGACCAAGTACAGCGTATCCGCTCCTCGGAACGTACACTTCAAATCCGGGTACAATCACATCATCCGGAACTTCGTTATGCTTCCAGTTCACATCAGATGCATCTTCAAGTTTCGCAGGATGGGCTGCAACTATGGCGTGTGCAGGACCGATTTTGAATTCTTATCCGATGTCAAGCGGTACAGTTACAGTCTGCAGCGGTGTGTTCTACGATAACGGCGGACCCGCAGCGAATTACCCGAACAATGAGAATCGTGTGATGACTTTCACTTCCGCAAGCGGACAGTATCTGAAATTCGATTTCAATCCGAATCATTTCAATATTCCTAATGGTGATTCATTGTTCATCTACGACGGAACCTCAACAGCTGCACCATTGTACGCAGTGCTTACGGGCAACACAGGTCCGGGTGCATTGACATCAAATACCAGCAGCTTCACTTTCCGTTTCAAAAGTGATGCAGCAACGAATAACGTAGGATGGCAAGCATGGATATCATGCGTGTCAGCACCGGATCCGAATCCAACCGTTAACATGAGCGGAGGAATCCGTTACACATGCGGCGGAACTTTTTATGATGTTGGCGGAGCAGGAGGGAACTATCCGAACGGAGAGAACAGAACGATGACATTCTATTCCAACAGCGGTTGCGGAATACGTTTCGACTTCAATAGTTTCGCTTCGGAATCTTGTTGTGATCGACTTTACGTCTACGACGGACCGAGTACAGCATCTCCGTTGATTGCAACTCTCGCAGGTACATTCACGGGTCCTGTTCAGTCGACAGGAAACTGCTTGACATTCCGATTCTCTTCTGACGCGAGTTCAACATTTGCAGGATGGAATGCAACAATTTCCTGTCCGAACCAACCGCTCGCCAACATTACTGCAAGCGGACCAACGAATTTGTGCAGTGGCGGAACAGTAACACTTACCGCAGCACCGAATACAACATATAGTTGGAATACCGGCGCAACAGCACAAAGCATCGTTGTCAATACGAACGGATCTTATTGGGTGACTGTTGTAAATGCAACGGGATGTACAGCAACTTCAAGCATAGTTGTTGTAAGTGTAAGCGGACCTCCGACACCAACAGTAACCGCAGGAGGACCTACAACATTCTGTCAGGGTGGTTCTGTTGTACTTTCAACAACTTCCGGCGGAACATTGTCGTGGAGCAACAGTGCGACCACCAGTTCAACTACAATTACCTCTTCCGGTAACTATACCGTGACTACAACTGATGGCAACGGATGTACGGCTACTTCTTCTCCGGTTGCAGTCACTGTAAATCCGACTCCGACTCCGGTCATCAATGCATCCGGACCGACTACATTCTGCGCTGGCGGTAATGTCACGCTTTCTGTCAGCGGTGGTGGTTCCTACGCTTGGACGAATGGAGCGAATACATCTTCAATCAATGTAACAAGCAGCGGCACATACGGTGTGGATGTTACGAACGGATTTGGATGTACAGGTGCCGCAACACCAGTGAGTGTTTCTGTACTTGCTGCGCCAGTTGCAACGATATCTGCTTCCGGTCCGACAACATTCTGCCAGGGAAATACAGTAACATTGAATGCGGGCGGCGGAAGCTCTTATGTGTGGAGCGAAAGCAGCACAGGCAATTCACTGGTTGTTGGTACAAGCGGCACTTACTATGTAATTGCAAGTAATGGTGCTTGTACGGATACATCATCTTCAATTAACGTGACAGTGAATCCGACGCCGTCGCCTGTGATTACTGCATCGGGACCAACAACATTCTGTTCAGGTGACAGTGTAACGTTGAGTGTTTCAGGATCAGGTTCAATATTGTGGTCGAACAACGCAGTGACACCGTCGATTACCGTTTCAACATCCGGAAACTATAGTGCAGCAGTTACGAATGGTTTCGGTTGTACGGGAAATGCAACACCTGTTGCAGTAAACGTTCTTTCTGTTCCGAATGCAACGATTACACCTTCAGGTTCAACTGTAATTTGTCAGGGTAACACAGTAACACTTACAGCAAGTGGCGGCAGCTCTTACACGTGGAGTGATAATTCCACTGCAAGTTCAATCAGTGTGGGTGGTGCAGGAACGTACTACGTGATTGCTTCTAACGGATCTTGTATTGATACTTCTGCAAGTGTGACGGTAAGTGTTAATCCGTTACCGAACGTTACATTGAATCTTCCAATTGATACATTCTGCACAACAACGGCTACGGTTGTATTGGGTGGAGAATCACCTGCAGGAGGAACATGGAGCGGACCGGGTGTAAGCGGAAATACATTCAATCCTGCTGTGGCCGGACAAGGTTCGCACACGATTGTTTACACTTACACTGATGCGAACGGATGCAGCAACTCTGCAAGTCAAACTGTGTATGTAGATGTATGCAGCGGTGTTCCGTCACAGAATGTACAGACAATGTCGGTGTTCCCGAATCCGACATCTGATTTCGTTACAGTATTGCTGCCTTCCGGTTCTTCGGTGAAAACCATTTACGTATATGATCTTCGCGGTCGATTGCTGATTGAAGAATCTGTACAAAACAGCAATAAAGCGGATATAGATCTGACGGATTTTGAAAGCGGATTGTATCTGCTCAAAGCTGGCGACGAAACTATTCGCATTGTGAAGCAATAATTTGGAAAGTGCATGAACGAAAATATCCCGGCAGAACGTCGGGATATTTTCTTTTTATATAATCAATTAAACACGTACACCGATAACACAAACATCATCTGTTTGTTCAAATCCTTCTCTCCATTTATTGAATTCGGCATTCAGGATTTCGTGTTGCTGGGCCATTGATTCATCCTGAATGGAAAGCAATAGTTTTTTCAAGCTGTTTGCTTTAAACTTTTTGCCATGTTCGCCGCCGAATTGATCTCCATATCCGTCAGAGAAAATGTAGAATGTATCACCCGCTTCCAGTGTTACGTTATGTGTAACGAAAGGAACAGGATCAGTGTAAACACCGATTGGCTGTTTTGTTGCTTTTATTTCTTCGATTTCAGTTGCACCTTTTCTGATTATCCAAAGAGGATTGTTAGCACCGGAATAGCTGAGTGTTTTGCCGGTTAATGCACATAGCGCGATATCCATTCCATCCTTTACATCTTCTTCCGACTTTTCAAATTCTGAAATAACTATTTCCCTTGTTCGATCTAAAATCTGACCGGGAACATTCAATTTGAATTCACGTACAGCGCGATTTAAACCGTTGTTACAGATTACGGAAACCAAGGCGCCCGGTACTCCATGTCCTGTACAATCACATGCGGCAAAAAGAATACTTGTTCCAACCGGTTCGAGCCAGTAAAAGTCGCCCGCAACAATGTCTTTAGGTTTGTAAAGCACAAAACTTTGAGGAAGAAATTCCTTGAACTGTTTCAGCGGAGGTAAAATAGCAGATTGAATTCGTTTCGCATAATCAATACTGTCGAGTATTTCTTTCTGCTTTACATCAACCAGGAGTTTCTGCTTTTCTATTTCTTCTTTTTGTTGCTCAACGCGGGTTTTCTGTTCGTTGATAACAACATTTGCCTTTTGCGACTTTCTGAAATTCCGATATGCAATAGCTCCGAATACTCCAACCGCAATAAGTCCCAATGTGCCAATGAGCAACATTCTCGTTTTCGCTTCATTTTCCTTTTCCTGAGCAGAAAGTTCCAGTGATTGATTCTTGATCTGCAAATCCTTCTTCTCGGTCTCAAACTTCGTTTGTGTTTCATGCAGGATTTCCATATTCTGTGTAACACAAAGCGAATCCGCCATCGCCTTACTCAGAGCCATGTAATAATAAACACTATCCGGTTTGTTCTTGTAGACATAATACAAACCGATTTGACCGTAGATATATTGCAAATTGTCTTTTATGTCCAGCTCTTTTGAAATCGCTAATGATCCGAATGTGTATTTGCGAACAAGTTCATCGTTGATGGGTTTCTCGTGAATCAGAATTTCGCTGTATGAGATATAGACAGAAATCAGATTGTACCGGAAGTTGTTGCGTTCCAAATAAGGAATCGATTTGTCGAAGTAATAGATCGCCGAATCTTTTTCGCTCATGCTGTATTTCAATGAAGCATATTCTGCCATCGTCTGGTAGTAAAATGCGCTGTCGCCTAAGGACAATGCATTATCCATCGCTTTAAAAAAGTACACTGCGCCTTCTTTTTTCTTCCCGAGAAACTTGTTGTTGTTTCCTGCGCCCATGTATGCCATCGTCAGACCTTTTCGGAAACCGATCTTTTCATAAATGGCAATGGCTTGAAGATTATCATTCAGCGCACCTTCGTAATCTTTCATGGATTGCTTGACAACGGCAAAGCTCTGGTAAACTTTCCCTATTCCTTTTTCGTTATTGATGTTTTTGAAGTGTGTTTGCGCTTTGGTGTAGTAATAAATTGCAGAATCCATGTTCCCGCTCATGTGCGAATAATTGCCCATCTGAATGTTCGCATCACCGACAGCTACTGAATTTGCAGGAGCAATTTTCAGCGCTTTGTTAGTGTAAACCACAACGGAATCCGGACTGACGGATAGAAAGTGGCGCGCCAATTGCACATAAAGTTTAGCTGCTGAATCGGCGCTTACACTTACTGCAATTTTATTCAAAGAGTCGGGAAGTGTCTGTTGCGCTTTTAAAGAACAGGAAATAACGGAGAGCACAACGACTGCGAGATATGTGATGTAATTTTTCATCAGGTTCAAGTGCTGCTGATTTATAAGTACAAAGTTGATGTAAAATTACCAATGATCCGACATCTGTTACAGATTCTGTTAATTCAACAAGAGAATCCTTTATCGGTTAAATAGTTAACGCGAGTCTGGTCAGATTATTAATGCGGAAACGAAACTGACTGAAAAATAAAACCTCCCGTCATTCAACGGGAGGTTTCACATTTGCAAAATTCAATTACTTCTGTACAATTACGCGTTGCGTCGTTCTTGTGCCATCAGCTGATACCGCAGTGATAAAATAGATTCCTGCAGTTTCAATAGTCATGTCGAACTTCTCGTTCGCCAACATACGCTCTGACTGAATTGCTTTCCCGGTTGCGTCATAAACGTAAACGTCTGCATAATCAGTGCTGTTCAATGTTAAAGTGAACAAACCGTTATTCGGATTCGGCATTACAGTAAATGAAACGCTTGCGTTCACGCTGTTCAAACCTGTGCATACATCTACAGTCACAGTATCAATTGCGCTGGATGTACAGCTGTTTCCATCTGTGTAAGTGTACGTAATTACATGCGTACCGGTTCCGGCTGCTGCAGGGTCAAACATTCCTGCACTCACACCTGTTCCGCTGTATGTTCCACCTGATGGTGATCCGCCGGTAAGTGTTTGCGCTGCATCTGCCAAACAGATTGTGACGAAGGCATTCGAGTAAGTTACCGTCGGCAATGCAGGATCGTTCAATGTAACACTTGCCGTTGTTGTACAACCGTTAGCATCTGTAATTGTGCAGTTGTAGCTACCTGCTGTTATACCGGAAAGATCTTCACTGGTTGCCGCATTACTCCAAATGAATGTATATGCACTTGTTCCTCCGCTTACGGTAAGATCTGCTGATCCGTTAGCACCACTGCATGTTGATGGATCGGTTCCGTTCACTGTCGCTGCAAGTACCGAAGGTTCCGTAATCGTTACGCTTGTTGTGGAGATACATCCGTTCGCATCAGATACGTTATACGTGAACGTTCCAACCGTTGCTGTGAATGTTCCTGTTCCTGAATACGGACTTGTTCCACCCGATGCCGTTACTGTAACAGATGTTGATCCTCCGTTGCATGCAATTGAACCTGCAGATGAAAGCGGCAACAATTGAGATGGTGAAGTAACAGAAGCCGTAACTGCTGTCGTACATCCGATTCCGTCGGTTACAATGCATGTATATGTACCGGAAGTTAATCCGCTCACTGATGTAGTACCGTCTCCTGTAGGAGTACCCGGCTGCCAATCATAGGTGTAAGAACCGATTCCGCCTGTAGCTGCATTTACTGATGCCGCTCCGATTACACCATTAAAACAAATGTTATCGGTTGTGGATGCCAATGTCATCGCCGGCGCAGAAACAGAAAGTGTTGCAGTTGAAGAAAGTGTATTACATGCTCCATCTGCAGCTGTACAACGGTAAATGTATCCGTTCATTCCTGTTGTTACACCTGTAATGTTCAACGTTTGTGTTGTCACTCCTGAATAAGTTCCGTTGTTCACCAATGTTGTAAATCCTGATCCGGTATTTACTTCCCATTGCCAGGTTGTTGCTCCGGCAGTTGCAACACTGTAAGAAGTGTTTACACCTGCACAAACAGAAGCATTTGCAGGTTGTTGTGAATATGTTGGATTAGCACATGAAGGAGTTGCAGTTGTAATTACAATCTGTCCGTTACCTGTTCTTATTCCGCCGGTAAAAATCGGATTCGTTAACGTTCCTGAGTAAGAAGATCCGCCGCCGCCGCCGCCGCCGCCACAGTTCCCTACGGATGATCCGCCACCACCGTAATAACCTCCGCCGCCGCCGTTGGTACCACCGTATGTTGTATAGCAAATTCCGTTTTCCCAGGTATCACTGTTGCCACCTTGACCGAATGTTCCGGCTTGTCCGCATGAGCTCGTGTAACATGTATTGCAGGAAGGTTGTCCGCCTGATGTAAATCCACCACCACCGGCACCACCGGAATGACATGATGTATTTCCTGTTCCTCCTGTTGCTCCTCCATTACCTCCATTGCCACCGTAACCTTGCCCGCCTTGCCCGCCTGCATAGTTAGGTCCAACAGTTCCGCTGCCGCCTGCTCCACCGTTTCTGATGCCAACGTCGGTTGGTCCTCCTCCGCCACCACCACCGGCAACAATCACACGATCAGTCAAGCCATAGGGCGATACGCGCACATCCGATGCACCTCCACCATTTCTTGCAATAGCAGCATGGCCGTTACCGCCTCCATTATAACCGTTTTGTCCGCCTACATAAACATTCAATACCTGCCCCGGAGTAACAGACATTGTTCCTTTCACATAACCGCCATTGCCTCCGTTGCCGCCTGCGCCTTGTGCGCCCCAGCACTCAATGTCAATAGATGTTACACCAACAGGGACGGTATAGGTTTGAACACTACCTGTGAAGCTGAATGTTGTTACAACTTGCGCGTGCAGATTCATGCTCAGCGCAAGTAATCCGGTAGTGAGAACGGCAAGTTTTCTCGATTGTAAAATGTGTTTCATGTGTAAAGCTTTTACTGAATAATTGGGTTCGCTACCTGCAAGCTACAAATTCAACTTCAATCTTCACCCATCGAAAGGTTGATTTCACCCTGCGGAGCAATCAGATTTCTTGTTAAATCTCAGTTTTGCCTCACACAAACAGATCAAAACCATGAAAAAAGCCGTCGTTACCGTATTAATCTTATTCGTTGCCTTGCAAGCTGGTGCGGCAACTCTTTACAATCAGCTGTGTGCATTCAACCCGAATTGGTTCAAATATGCAGACAGAGCTCCGTCCGGACCGGCACGATTCTTTCCTTCCGATCGTGAATTGATTCAAACACATTTGGAGAACGTAATACGCATTCTCAAGGGGAATCCTACTTCCGGATTAACTCCTCTTCAGATTGAATCCAGATTAACGTTGATTGAAGAACTCGATGCGTACAGAGTAGCAGGACGATTTCCTCAGAACTATTATCGCTTCGATCGCATTCCTGTTTTCATTGATGAGAATGGAACACATTGTGCAGTCGGACATCTCATGCGTTGCAATGGAAATGAAGCGCTGGCATTGCGCACAGCAGCGAAAGATAATTACATCTGGGTGAAAGATATCACCGATCCTGATGTTGTGAAATGGCAAATAGAATCAGGATTTACTATGGAAGAATTGAAGTTGATTCAGGGAGCATACGACTCTTATCTTCCGTTCGCATGGACGCTTCCCAATAAAATTGAGATTCCGCAGAAGCCTGAAGTGGTGACGCGCTATTTCGAAAACGAGAATACCGGTAAGCCGATGAAAGCGGAACCTGCGAATATCTGGGTGAAAGGAGAAGGAAAGAACGGCACACTGCACGGTAAATGGATTCAGTATTTTTCTAAAGGACTTCCGTGGATTATCGGATACTTCAAGGACGGACAACGCTCCGGACAATGGTCGGAATATTATCAAGGTACAAGTCAATTGTGCAGAACTGAGAACTGGCGCAATGATAAGCTCAACGGAATCAGAAAACGCTGGGATCGTCAGGGCAGATTGATCGAAGAGATTCTTTTTAAAGACGGTAAAGCAGTTACAAAAACGAATTACTCATTGGAAGATTCGCTTGTATACATTCGTAAACCGCTTGATTCGAATTTAGTTTATACAGAAATCTTCAACTACGAAGGTTCTATGATTGCTTGCGGCCAGGAACGTATTTACAATCCCGGAAATCTTCAGTGGTTTCAGAATATTGAATTGACAGCATTGAATACAATGATGCTTCCGCAATCGCAACCTCTAACATCTCTTGTTACCGGGAATCCTTTTCAAAGGAGCTATTCGGAGACTTCTTCGTATTCCGGCGCTCAACGTGTAGAATTGTATGGAAATATTTCATTGGTACAATACAAAAAAGAAGGTACGTGGACGTATTACCGCGAATACACCAACAGCAATTCTACTCAGGATTTTCACATGTTCGGATTTATTCGAAAGAACTACCGTCATCTCGCCAATACCATCATCAGTTCCTTGCAGCAATTCAGAATAAAAATCCGTTCAGTGAATTGCGACTCACTCCGCATGGCTTATGATTATGATCAGCTTGTTGATTTCTATGCATACAACTCTAATGATAAACTGCACTTGCACGCGGAATACTATGATTCCGTTATGACTTCCAATCTGATCGTTTCTTTGAATTGGTACGGTCATTATTATGATCCGTATCCGCAAACTCCTCAAAAGTCGATGAAGTCGGTTGGAGAATTGGATGTGTATGGAAGAAAAGTAGGAGAGTGGAATTGCTTTGATCAATATGGCAACGTGTATAAATCCGAGAATTATCTCATTGCGTGGAAAGAAGAAGAGTAGTGCAATCTATAGAATCAGATTCCGCGAAGAACAATTGTTCTTTGCGGAATCATTTTTAACGGAAGAACTGAAAAGGATTGATTAAATTTGATAGGCGCATGAGATATTTCATTCTGATTCTGTGTTCATTCTTTTTTACTGTGGAGCTTGTTGCACAGAATTCAATGGCTGTGGATACCGGCGATGGAACATATGTGCGTCAGATCAATGCTGCGTTGAATCAGGTACAGGTTGTGCTGGCCGAGAATAAAGGTCACGATGATCTCGCTGCGGCTTATTTCAATCTGGGAAAAACTTATGCTACTGCGGGCGATCTCAGCAAGGCTGAATTGAATATCAGCAAGGCCATTCAGGAATCATTGGAAGGAAGCGGAAAGAATCGTGCACAGTATTACCGCGAATTAGGTCGTATACAGGAGCGACGCAAGGCATTTGATCCTGCTGCTGCAAGTTATTCGAAAGCTGCGGAGTTATCATCAGACAGCACACAGCGTAAACTGAATCTGAATGATGCTGCGCGAATGAAACAGTCTTCGCCTGTGAAACAGATGGAGTATCTGAATCAGAATGCAATCATCCTGAATACCACCAACGATAATTACGAGCGCGTGCAGAATCTGAATTCCATGGCGAATACCAATGTGGCCATGAATCAGAATCCGTTGGCGATTATGAATTACTATGAAGCGCTCAACGTTGTAGACAGCACCAGCGAAGAAGCAATTGCGATTCAATCCAGTATTGTTGATCTATATGTTGCTTCCAGTGATTTGCCCTCTGCAATTCTGTTGCAAAAAGAATTGGTTGCAGAAACGGAAGAAGGAAAATCCGGAGAGCGCGTTGTGGATCAACTGAAAATGCTCTCTTCGCTCTATATCAAAGCCGATAGTACGGATGCTGCAATCCGCGCATTGGAAGCGGCATATATCAAAGCAGTTCAGGTTTATAGTTTCCGCGGAGCGAGAGAAAGTGCGGAATTACTTGCAGAACTATACACGAAACAGAATCAAATAACGAAATCAGATTCCATTCTTCGTGATTTTATACTGAAGTCTGATTTATTGGTGACGAATGACAGTTCCATGTTCAACAGACGTCAATTGATGATCAACGAAGAACGCATTTCGCAATTGGAGAAGCAACAAGTGTTACAGGACGATTTGATTTCAAGAACGAATCGCTACAACTGGTTGCTCATCGGTTCTGTGGCGGTATTGGTAATTTTACTTGGGGTAATTGTTAACGCTTGGATTTCCATTCGTAATCGAAACAGGAAAATTGCATTGCAATCTTTACGCCGGGAAATGAATCCGCATTTCATTTTCAATAGCCTCAACAGTGTGAATCAGTTTATCGCTGGAAATGATGAACGCAAAGCCAATCAGTTTCTTACTTCGTATTCCGGACTGATGCGCAACATAGTTGAACATTCAGGAAAGGATTTTATTTCTCTGGAAACTGAATTGCAACAGATCAGAAAATATCTGGAACTGGAAAAATTGCGATTCCCGGATAAACTGGATTACTACATTGATGTAGATTCTGATTTAACAACCGATGAAGTTCAGATTCCGAATATGTTGATTCAACCGAATGTTGAAAATGCAATCTGGCACGGATTGCGTTATAAAGATTCCGGCGGATGGATACGATTGAAATTCGGAAAGACTGAATCAGGTTACATTGTAACCATCGATGACAATGGAATCGGTTTGGAGGAAAGCGCGCGATTGAAAACGAAAAATCAGAAAATGTACGAATCACGCGGTTTGAAGAATACCGAAGAAAGAATTCGTTTGCTGAATGAGATTTATAAAACGAATATTACTTTTTCTTTGGAAGACAAACCGGAAGGAGGCACACTGGCAACGATCGAATGGTAAAGGATAAAATCAGAAGCGTAATAGTTGAAGACGAACCGTCTGCAAGAACGGCGCTAAAAGCGTATTTGGAAAAGTATTGCCCGCATATAAATGTGATTGGCGAAGCAACCAACGCGAACGAAGCAGATAAAGTACTTCACGAGTTAAAACCGCAACTCGTATTTCTGGATGTGGAACTGCCGTTCGGTAATGCTTTCGACATTCTGGAGCGTTGCAGTGATCTTCAGTTTGAAACCATTTTCGTAACGGCATTCTCTGAATATTCTCTGCGTGCCTTGAATCAAAGCGCAGCATATTACCTTCTGAAACCGGTGAATATTGAAGAATTAATCACCGCTGTTGATCGTGCATCCGAAGAAATTGCCAAAACGGATTTTTTCGACAGGAATAAATTTGTGGTTCAGAATTTTCGGGAACAGAAACCGGAACGTCGTCAGGTGATATTGCCAACGGTTGAAGGCTTTGAAGTTGTGAAGTTGGAAGATGTAGTTCGCCTGCAAGGCAACGGGAATTTCACTGACATTTTCCTCAAAGACGGATCGAAAAAGATGGCTTGCCGTTTTCTGAAACATTACGACGAAATTCTTTCACATCCGTTTATTCGCGTTCATCGTTCACATATTGTGAATATGGATTGCGTGAAATCATATCAACGCAGCGGCTCTGTAATCATGACAGATAATTCTGAAGTCGATGTATCACCCGCATATAAAGAAGAATTCCTGAGCCACTTCAAATAAGCGACTCAGGAATAATTCTGTACTCGATAATTTTAGTTGAAGAATCCTTTGTTGCGGTTCTTGCCGTCATCCGCCATCATAAAGCGTAATGAAACTTCAAAGCCGCCTCGCGATTGACTCGCAGGTGTAAGACGTGAAAGATTCACATCATAACTGAAACCGACACGGAACGGATACATTTCAAATCCTGTTACAATGTTGAACGCGTCAGCAAAGCGGTAATAGCCGCCGAGCACCCACGCCACAGGTTTCTTACGTCCTGTATATACTGAAGCTTCCTGCATCCAGTATTTGAATAATGCTCCTGCGTTGATTTCACGGTGTCCGCCTTGCATCATAAACAACACCGTTGGTTCTACAACCAAACTGAAGTTCTTGATTCCGATTTCTCCGGCAGCGTAACCAACATATTTCATCGGAAGTTTTCCTTCAGCAGTTCCGTAGTAGGAATACATCGGTTGATTCAAATGCCACGCCGAAACTCCGCAGGTAATATTCCATGCATCATTCGAGCTGATAGTATTATTACCGGTTCCGTAGTAATACGCAAGACCGCCACCCATATCTGCATACGAACGATTCGCGAATGTTGTCGGTTCTCCGGATGGCGCGGTCAGATCCAATTGTCCGTTGATGAATTGATTGTCCCAATACAGATTGTTGTAATTCAAACTGCGTTGACCGAATCCTCCGTAAACACCTGCAGAGAGAAAACTGTTTTGATTCAGCGCAATCACACCTGACAAATGAAGTTGTCCGGTTGTTGTGGACATTGCACCATCACCGGCTTTATCGGAAAATACATTGATTCCGATTCCTGCATGACTTCCTGAACTGCGTTGCATGAAAGCCATATCCGCACTAACGTTAAACGTTTTGTACGGATTGGCAGAGACCGCTCTCCACTGATTCTTGTAGTTCACGTACGCGCTCAACTTATGACCAAGTCCGGCGTGTGCAGGATTGATCAGTAAAGGTGTTTGCGTCATTTGCGAGAAGTGTAAATCTTGTGCGCTTACTGTGATTGACACCAGTAATGTTGCTGCGATCGAGAGAAATTTTCCTGTCTTCATGGTTCTCAATTTTGAATTGTGATTCGCCTCTTATCGGATCAATGATACGTTACCACTTGATTCAAGAGGATCTCCGCTCACGAAAACACCTTTCGCCATCCATGTAAACACCGCAGTTTCGCATTTCACACCACGATGTATTCCGTCCCAACCAACAGAAGGATCTGTTGTGCGGAACACAACTTCGCCCCAACGGTTGAAGACTATAAATTCAAAATCGGAAACGCAAAGCGGATCAACACGACAGAAGAGTACGTCGTTCTGTCCGTCTCCATTCGGTGAGAATGCGTTCGGCACGAATACATCACCGCATATAATGTCCACGAAAATTGTAACTGTATCTGTACGCGTGCAACCCAACGAATCGGAAACGGTCAACGTATAGGTTGTCGTTACTGAAGGTGTTGCAATCGGGTTGGTACAATTCGTACAGCTCAGACTTCCGCCCGGCGACCAACTGTAATTGCCGCCTCCGGTTCCCGTCAGCATTGTGCTCTGTCCTTGCGTGATTGTTGTCGTTATTCCCGCATCCGGATTCAGTGAACTGATTCCGCCCACGTTTGCCAATGCTGAATAAGTACAACCTGCTCCGTCCGTAATTACACACGTGTAAGGTCCGGGAACAAGTCCTGCAATGATCGGTGTAGTTGAACCATTGCTCCACACATACGAGTATGGTGGCACACCTCCTGATGGTGTCGCCGTTGCACTTCCATCATCACCCGGACAGCCCGCGTCCGTGACTAATAATGTATCCGCAAGCGAGTTCACTGTTATTACGACAGTATCACGACTGACGCATCCGCCCGGCAATACTGTTGTTGCAATTACAAAAGTTGTTGTAACCGTTGGTGTGACTGTCACGGAACTTGTGGTTCCTATCGAGTTTGATCCAGCTGTCCATGCATACCCATAACCGGTTCCCGTTGGTGTTGATAATGTAACAGGACTGCTGCTGCATATTGTTGTGTCATTGCCTGCAGCTACAGCAGGATAAGGTTTCACGGTTACTGAATATGTTGTAGTTGTAGATCCGCACTGA
>JBJOKQ010000071.1:0-15217 GCA_046046005.1 Bacteroidota bacterium
GACGACACGCTGGGAATGCTTGTTGCGGCCGGCGCTGTTCTCGGCGGTGAACGACCGAAAGCAACAATCGTGGATAACGATTGGCAAATGTGGATCGCGAAGTTTCCTTCTGTCAATGATTACGCCGACATGGGTGGATGGGAATTTGTTGCGCACACGATGGCGGGTCTGGCCGGAATAAATACTTCTCCCTCGATGATGAAAAAACTGAGTCATCATCATCACACATTTCTTGTGCAGCGATTCGATCGTACCAAACGAGGCGAACGTTTGCATTTCGCCTCTGCAACAACATTGCTCGGTTTTCAGCCTGAAGACAATCTTCTTCCGGGTTATCTTGATATCGCAGGATTTATTTTGCAACAAGGGTGTGATGTGATTACAGATCTTGAGGAATTGTGGCGTCGCATGGTGTTTAATATCGCCATCAGAAACACCGGCGATCACTCCGATAATCATGGATTTCTGCTTACATCGAGCGGATGGAAATTGTCGCCCGTGTATGATCTGAATCCAACTCCGAATGGTGAAGCACTCAGCATGAATGTGACAGCGGATTCATCTGCTTTAGATATTGAAGCAGCAATGAGTGTGGCTGTACATTTCAGAATCAAACAACCACGTGCAAAGAAAATTGCTGATGAAATTCTTCTTGTGAAAAGTCAGTGGAACAAGATTGCCTCAGATGCAGGTCTTTCAAAAAGCGAGCAGGAGAAAATGAGTGACGCGTTTCGTTGATTATACACCGAATCCGATCACGAGCAGATCATCATCTGTTTTTCCTGAAGGATAAATCCTGCTGACCGCATTTTCAAGAATGCGTTTCTGATCTGCGGAAGATTTCAACGATAAAAGCAATTCATTCAATGCATCACGTTGCGGATCACGGTTCATCATTGCGGTGAGACCATCACTAAAGAGAAACACTGAATCACCGGTGTCCAGATTTACGATTTCGTTTCTGTAAGGATTGTCAGCATCGGTACGTGCAGCACCAACAGGAATATCTGAGCCACGGTATTCGATAATTTTATCTGAACGTATAATCGTCACTGTCATTACAGCTGCAGAAAATGCAAGAGTCTTCTTTTGTTTGTCGATACGACATACCGCAATGTCAATCGTATCTGTAACCAAAGGCGTGTTTTCATTCGTGCCGGAATGTTGCAAAGCTGCTCTTACACTTTCATTCAACTCGAACAACACTTCAGAAGGATTGCTGATTTGTTGTTCGATGATAATTCCGTTCAGAAACGAAGCCGTCATCACACTCATGAAACTGCCTGGAACACCGTGTCCGGAACAATCACCTGCAGCTACATAATAGTGATCGGCTGTTTCTGCTGTCCACCAGAAATCTCCGCTTACAATTTCTTTCGGGCGATTGAAAACAAATGCATGCGGGAATGCCGGTGAAAGTTGTTCCTCTGCAGGTGTTACTGCATCCTGAATACGACGCGCGTAGTTGATGCTGTCGATGATGTCTTTGTTCTTCGATTCAATAATTGCTTTTTTCTCCTGCAGTAATTGTCCCGCAATTTTCCCCATGCGGATTCTTCCGAACAGGAGAAACGCAACAACAATGAACCCTAATGTGAAGACGATACCGCCGGTCACAAGAATTTTCTGCAGCTGATCGTCCTGACGCAGAATTTCCAATTGTTGTTCCTGCTTTTCTTTTTCGTAAACTGCTTCGAGATTACGAATGAGTTGTTGATTCTTCGTACTGAGAATACTGTCTTTCAGAACCTGATGTTTTTTCGCATACAACAGCGCCTGCGTTGGATTTCCCTGCAATTCGTAAAGCTCCGAAAGCAAGTTGTAATGTTGCATGCGTGCATCGTGAACATTAAGTTTTACAGCGATCGCCAGAGCTGAATCAACACTGGCGATTGCTTCCGTATATTTCTTTTCGAGTTTCAGCAATCGTGAATTACTGATCCACATGCCCATCATGTTGTAATCGTTGTATTCCGTGCGTTCAAATTCAAATGCGTCCTCCATTTGAATTCGTGCACGTGCAGTGTCGCCTTTAATTGCATAACAATACGCTAAGCCGGCGGTGTTTTCTGCAATCCAGTGATGCAGATTGTACGTTCGTGCAATAGCCGCTCCATGCATAAAATACGGTATTGCGGCATCGCTACTGTCAAGTGTGATCAGTAAGTTTCCGATGTACGATGCAATCGGACCGATGCCGCTGGAATCAGAAGCTTTGAGATAATAGGAATACGCCTTTCTCTGATAATCGAGACTCAGTTTTACACTGTCCATCGATTCGTATACAAGCGCAAGGTTGTGATACGATTCTCCAAGCTTGTCGGGCCTCCCGCGTTTTTCACGGAAGCGAATTGCTGCCAGATGCGACTCCACAGCTTCGGCATATCTGCCCAGATCAAGATAAATTGTTCCCTGAACATTCAGTCCTTCGCTTTCACCATTCTGATATCCGTTTTTCCTTGAGAGCTCAATGGCGCGATTCACGATGGCCAAACCGCTATCGAGATTCTGATAGCTAATGTCCCAGGCAAGTTCATTCATCAACAAAACTTTCGTGGTATCACGATCGTCTTTACTTTCAATTTTTCTTGCCAGTGAATCAAGATCAAAGTTTCGCTGGCCGGCAACGTAACCGGAAATCATCAGCAGCACTATGGAGAGCAGCTTCTTCATATTCTGATTCCCGTTATGATTACATCATCCACCTGTTCCAGATTTCCTTTCCACTCGTCAAACTTATTATTCAGCACATCACGCTGTTCGTTGCAAGAGAGTGTCGCTACTTCAAGCAAAATATCACGCAGTGCTCGATACTTCATTTTCTTACCTGATGGTCCGCCGAATTGATCTGCATAACCGTCGCTGAACAGATAAACCATATCGCCCGGCTCAAGATCTACAGATTGCTCATTGAAGTTTTTCATTTCCCCGTGATATTCGCCCACCGGAAATTTGTCAGCACGAAATTCTATCACGGATTTATTACGAACAATCCATGCCGGATTCATTGCGCATGCAAAATCCATTTTACGATTCCCGCTATGAAAGCGACACATCACCATGTCCATTCCGTCTTTCACACCGGAGTTACTTCCTGATTTGCTTAATGCCGAAATAATCTTCGCACGCAACTGATCAAGAATCAAAGCAGGTGACGTCACAGCTTTTTCATTGATTGTTTCAAAAAGAAAAACGGAACCGAGCATGCTCATGAATCCGCCCGGAACACCGTGGCCTGTGCTGTCAGCAACAGCGAGGAAGAACGCATCATTCTGTTTTGTACACCACCAGAAGTCGCCGCTCACAATATCTTTCGGCCGCGACAATACAAAAGCATCTTTGAATTCGTTCTTCAATTGATTCACTGAAGGCACAACCGCTTCCTGAATACGACTGGCGTAGTTTATACTATCAGTGATATTGCGATTGATGGTTTCAATTTCAGAATTGCTTCGTTCCGTTTCAATGTTTGTTTGTTTCCGGAATTGATTGCGCTTATACAGCATGATCACCAGAAATAGAACGACCACGGAGCAAGCGATAATGGCCAAAAGAAAATACTGTCTCACATTTCCTTTGCGTGTGAGCAATTCAATTTCCTGTTCTTTCTTTTCACTTTCGTACATCGCTTCCAGATTCCGCTGGTGTTCCAAGACATCTTCATTCACAAGACTGTCCTGAAGTGTGATATAGCTCCTCCATGCGCTTAGCGCCGAATCGGGTTGCCCCGCAGTTTCATAAACTTCAGATAACTCGCGGTAGATTGTAACCAATTCTTCACGCACACCGATTGAGCGCAAAACATTCAGCGCGTAGTAGTACATTTCTATAGCCTTGGGGTAATTCTTTTCTCTGATGTAAATAGCGGCAGCGCTTGATTTCACTTTTGCTTCTTCGTAAGGATCATCAATAGTATCCATCACCGCGAATGCCTTGTTCATATAAGCGTGCGCTTCTTCAGTCCGCCCCGAATCACTGAGGATCAAAGCGATTCCGCCATAAGCGTGAGCTGCGGTTTTGGGTAAATTCAGTTCGTTGGATATTGCCAATGATTTGCGCAAAGTAGCGGAAGCTTCTGTAAGGCGATTCAATTCGTAATACTGTGCACCAAGGTTCAGATATGCGACTGCAAGACCGGTTGTGTAATTGATTTTCTCGTAACTCTCAACTGCGCGCAACAGATATTTAACGGAGTTGGAGGTGTCATGCATTGAATTATAAATGAGAGAAATGTTCATGCACGATGTTCCGATTCTGCGAGGATCATTCATTTCCTCAGCCACACGCAAACCGTTCATGTGTGCTTCCAGAGCTTCATCGAACTTGCCCATGTCGCCATAGGTGGCACCAATGGTGTTGTAGGCCATCATCAGACCACGACGGAAGTTGATTCGCTTAGCAACGGCCAACGCTTCGTAACCGTAATCAAGTCCTAAAGCAAGATTGTAATAGGCGGTATCCCAACCGATGTAATTGATGATTTTCACTTTGTTCGAATCATCCGGCAACTTGCGCAGATTTTCGAGCGAGCGGTCCGCTGGAATGTCAAAGTCGCGATCACGTTTCTGCGCAAATCCCGAAATGGAGATCAGGCTCATGAAAAGGACGATGAACACGGCGAAGCGCATGTTCAAATGTAGTAAAACGCCAATGTATTCCGCGCTTTATCAGCCGATAATAGCGCAAGGAGAAATTTACTTAATCACACCCAGCTCTTTGCCTACTTTTTCAAAAGCGGCAATCGCTTTGTCAAGATGCGCCTGCTCGTGAGCAGCGCTTAGCTGTACACGGATGCGTGCTTGACCTTTGGCTACAACAGGATAGAAGAATCCGATGACATAAATGCCTTCGTCGAGCAGTTTCGCCGCAAATTCCTGCGCGAGTTTAGCATCGTAAAGCATCACAGGAACAATTGCAGATTCACCTTTCTTGAATTCAAGACCGATTTTGCTCATGCCATCCTTAAAATACTTCACATTCCATTCGAGTTTATCACGCAATGCGGTTGTCTCACTCAGCATATCAAACACTGCAATAGATGCGCCCACAATGGAAGGCGCCAATGAATTGGAGAACAAGTACGGACGCGAACGTTGACGCAGCATTTCAATGATTTCCTTCTTGCCGGTAGTAAATCCGCCCATCGCACCGCCTAAAGCTTTGCCCAAGGTTCCTGTGATAATATCCACGCGGCCCATCGCGCTTGCTGCTTCTACACTGCCACGACCGGTTTTACCAATGAATCCTGTTGCGTGCGATTCATCCACCATTACCAATGCGTTGTATTTATCAGCGAGATCACAGATTATGTCAATCGGTGCAACGAATCCATCCATTGAGAACACGCCGTCTGTCACGATAACTTTGAATCTGCAATTAGCTGCTGCTTTCAGTTGCGCTTCGAGATCAGCCATGTCGCAGTTCTTATAACGGAAACGCTGCGCTTTGCACAAACGCACACCGTCGATAATGGAAGCGTGATTCAATTCGTCAGAGATGATAGCATCCTGTTCACCGAACAGCGGTTCGAAAACACCGCCATTGGCATCGAAACATGCAGCATACAGAATAGTGTCTTCCGTTCCGTGAAACTTCGCAATTTTCTCTTCCAGTGTTTTGTGAATATCCTGCGTTCCGCAAATGAAACGCACCGACGACATTCCGTATCCGTGTTGATCCAACGTACGATGTGCCGCTTCAATTACTTTCGGATGTGATGAAAGTCCGAGGTAATTGTTGGCGCAGAAGATAATCACATCTTTGCCGTTCACTTTTACAACAGCTCCCTGCGGAGTTGTAATTACACGTTCACGTTTGAACAAACCGGCTTCGTCAATCGCTTTGAGTTCGGCCTGAAGAAAATTGCGGAATTCACCGTACATAATGCTTTGCTTTTAGATGATGCAAATGTAAGAATTGAAGGTAAAGATACCGGACAAAGCATATTTGCAGACCAAATATGTTTTGACATACATTTGCACTGCTTGGCACCAATCCGTTATACAGAAGAAGAACTCATTGCGCTGCTGCGCAATAAGGACGCTGCCGCGTTCGGTTATCTGTATGATAATTACTCTGCTGCCATATACGGTGTGATTTATCGTCACTTCGAGGATCAGGAGCAGTCAGAGGATATTCTTCAGGAGACTTTTGTTAAAATCTGGAAGAATATAGATTCTTACGATGAATCAAAAGGCAGATTGTATACGTGGATGTTGAACATTGCGCGTAATCTGGCCATTGATCACAAACGCTCCCGCTCGTTTAAATCAGGGGAGAAAAACCAAAGTCTCGATGTTTCCGTAAATGCAGTGAATAGCTCGGGCAGTGCCGCATTCAATACTGATCGCATCGGATTGAAGGAGATGGTGGCCAAGTTGAAACCGGAATCGCAAACAATTATCGAATTACTTTATTTCAAAGGATACACGCAGGACGAAGTTTCCAAAGAGCTGAATATGCCTTTGGGTACGGTAAAAACCAGAACACGAAGTGCATTGATTGAACTCAGAAAGCTGATGGCGTAAAAATGGACAGCGCAACATTCATATCATCCGGAATCCTGGAATCGTACGCGATGGGATTTGCTTCTGCAGAAGAGGCGAAGCTCGTTGCGGAGATGTGCGCGAAACATCCTGAAGTGAAAGCAGAACTGGAAGCAATTGAGAAATCGATTGAACAGTTGCACAACGCAACAGCCATAGCTCCGCGTTCGGAAATGAAGCAACGTGTAACAGAAGCGATCGGTAATCTTCCTTTCCGCGATGAGAAAGTGATACCGATTTCAGGGCGCGGAGTGCGTTGGACAGAAGTTGTTGCTATTGCAGCGAGTGTAATACTTATAGTTGTAGGTGGAATTTACATTTCCATGCTAAATGGAGAATTGAGTGATCGCAACAATCAGCTTGCACTGCAGGAAATGCAAATGCGTGAACTCGAAGCGCGTGCAGACAGCATTGCAGCAGAGAAGAACACTGTTGACAATGAGCTTACGATTCTGAAGAAGCCGCAGATGAAAGCGATAGAGTTGAAAGGAATGGATCCTGCACCGGATGCGAAAGCGATGGTGTATGCGAACACCACATCAGGAGAAGTTTATCTTGAGTTGGTGAATCTTCCTGCAGTACCGGAAGGAATGCAATATCAGTTCTGGGGAATTGTGGATGGAAAACCTGTTGACGCAGGATTGATTGAGCTCAACGCCGACACGGCGGGCATGCATGCAATGAAACCGGTTCCGAATGCTGTTGCGTATGCTATTTCCCTTGAGAAAATGGGCGGCAGTCCGCAGCCGGAAGGAAAGATTTATGTGATGGGGACGCCGTAAGGAAAATGGCAAGACTGCAAGTATTCATTTACACTTTCGCCACAGATTACTCAGATTCCACAGATTTATTATTCTGAAAAATCATCTGCGCATTTCTGTGCCATCTGCGGCGGAGCACAAAAAAATCCGACACGTCTCTGCATCGGATTTCCAAATTCATTTCAGTTTCGATTATTCAACCATCAGCTGCTGCGTTACTTTCCCGTTTACAGTGTAAACGTTTACGAAGTAGATGCCGGAATTGAATTCTGTGAGATCAATTGACGTTACATTTGAAGTTGCTCGCTGTGAGTAAACAACCTGTCCGAGTGTGTTGGTGATTTCAATTACATCGGAAGCATCCGTACGCACAGAAACAGTTTCGTTTGCAGGATTAGGATACACTTCAACGTGATTCACCTGCGGCTCAACAATTCCTGAAGGCATGTTCGGATCAATTACGATCTGACATCCCGTTCCGGTCATCGGCATTGCAACGCCATTGCTGTTTACGGTTTTTATTCCGCCGATTCCGATTTCAAGCGATTGCATTGAAGTTACGTTGGCAGTAGAAAGTTTCATGGTTCCAACATAACCGTAACCGTTTACTTCGGTGTGAGTGAATCGTGTGATGCCCACATCATGGCTTCCTGCATTGTAGTTATCGTGTGTCATCGTAATCGTAGAAACGTTTTTCGTTCCCATCCACGAGTTATTCACGTTAGTGCTTACAGTGTTCGGTTGCACCAACGAGTTGTTATAACTCAGGCTGAATGCAGATCCGTAAAAGTCATTTACCGGCTGCGCCGAACTTCCCGCGTAAACATCAACGTATGCCACATTCAGCGGCCCTACAGTGTCTTGTTGCGGAACGAGATAGTAATTTCCAACCGTCATGAAATCTGCATTGTTGCCGGGCTCATAACGGAACGGATGTGTTTGTGAATAGTTGAGTGAAATAGCGAGCGTGTCGTTAAGATCAACAATTCCATCACCGTTGCAATCGCTGTGTTTGTAGTTTGCTCCCAATGGAACAGCTTGTGTCCAATCTGCAGACACTTGCGGTGTCCAACTGTTGGAAGCTCCTGCGCGCACAGGACCTGTTGATCCGTATGTAACGCCGAGTGTAAGTAAGTCAACATTATTCGCTTGCAGATCATAATCGCAATCGCCCGGCCATACGTTCGGAATTCCGGTGCCCATGCACGACACATCAAGATATGTATAACCGAAGTGTCCGCCGTAACCGCAATCTGCGTTGATGAATTCCACTGTCAATGTTTGTCCGATATATGCATTGAAGTTCACACTGATCGGTGTCCATCTGCGATAAAGGATTATTTGCGGCGAATTACCTGCAACGATATACGGAACTGTTGTGTCACCGGCCCAAATGGTGTCACTGCAGCACGTAAGTAAATTGTTACTCTGGTCATAGAAGTTCACCATGAAATACGGTTGGTAATCCCATTGGTGCCCCGGATCTTCCATCACACTCGCAAATTGAAACTGGAAGTAATCATTACCAGCGGTAACCGGAAACTGATAAGTGATGCGCTCCATTTCGTAATTCATGATGTTGTTTCCGAGACGCACAGAACCGAAACCGCCGTTGGGAGCCAGTGTAGTCATTTGGGTGTCCGGTAACATTGTAATCGGATCAAGAACAACAGGGTCAATTGAATTCTGTGTAATGATCGTGTGACGACCGTTCGGATCAGTAACCGCAGCATTGTTTCCGTTGGAGATCATTCCCGGAGTCCACGTTACAGGAGTGAGAATTCCGTTATAGTTCAGAGCTGTGCCGCCGCTCCAACCAACGAAAGTAGTGTCTTCGAAATCGCGGTTGTTGCAAGTGCTCTGGGCCTGAAGTGCAAGTCCTGCAAATACAAGCGATGCTGTGATGAGTACATGTTTTTTCATGTGGTCCTGTTTGTTACGGCAATTTATAAAAGCAACGTCGTATTTCCTATGATCAAATTGGCGATGTTCGAATTCAATGTAAATCGACTGTTTTATTTTCAGATTATTTCAATTCAGTCGATACAATTTGCCGGGTAACGACTTCACTACGCCGGCGAATTCAAGTGAAAGCAGCAATGAAGATGTTCTCGATACAGGAAGGTCAGCCAGCGAACTTATTTCATCTACATGCAGATTTCCCATCCCGCGCAACGCTGCAACAATTTTTTCTTCGCTCTCATTCAATGCAGGCAGTTGTGTTTGGTGTGCTTGGGCTTGTTTTTTCATTTCCCATCCCATTGCCTTTGCAAGATCTTCAGCGCCTTCAATCAATCCGGCTTTCTGAGAGCGTATCAATGCGTTGCATCCTGCTGATAAAGCATCTCCAACTCTTCCTGGAAACGCAAATACATCGCGATTGTAATTAAACGCGAATTCTGCTGTAATCATGGATCCGCCTTTCACTCCTGACTCAACAACAATCACTGCGTCTGACAAACCGGCAACAATTCTGTTACGTTGTGGAAAATTCTCCCGATCAGGATTTGTATCTCCGGGAAAATCGGAAATCAGTCCGCCGTGTTGCATCATTTTACGCGCTGTGGATGCGTGCGTGCTCGGATAAATGCGATCAAGTCCGTGCGCCAATACACCAACGGTTTCGATTTTGTTTTCCACTGCGGCGCGATGCGCACATATATCAACACCGTATGCAAGTCCGCTGATGATCATTACATCATAAGGAACCAATTCCTGTACGAGCTGTTCGGTTAATTGAATTCCGTATTCGGAGATTTTTCGCGTGCCGATAATCGACACAATACGTGATGCATTCAGATTCATATTGCCTGCACAATAGAGCAGAGGAGGTGCGTCATAACAATGTTTCAGTCTTGAAGGATAGTCACGATCCAGAAAGTAAAGCATATAGATTCCATGCTTGTCCATTCGCTTAAGTTCTTTTTCCGCCTTTTTGAAACAATCTTTATTCCCAAGCAGTTTCAGTGTCGCTGTTCCTATTCCTTCAATGGATTGCAGGTGTTTTTTCTTCTCCCGGAATACCATTTCCGCACTTCCGCAATGTTGTACTAATCTTCTTGACAGTACCGGTCCGATGCCCGGAATCATAGTCAGAGCGATACGTGCTGTGTTTTCGTCGAATCCCATAACATTTACCAAACTTTTACTTTAAATTGCATTACATTCTTAACCTATGAAGTCGTACGCTTACGTTATACTTTCCCTTTTTGCAAATCTCATTCTTGTTTCCGGAATTAGTGCACAACAAACGCTTGTAAACGGCTTTGTGAAAGACAGTGCTACCGGAGAACCTCTGACCGGCGTGGTTATTTACGCCATGAAAGATTCGACAGGAACAGTTACTGATTTCAACGGAGCGTTCAGAATCAACCTGAAAAAAGGCGGGCAGGATCTGAGATTCGACTATACGGGTTACCGAAGAAAAACAGTTGCCGTAAATCCTGAAAACACTGCCCCTGTTAACGTGCTCTTGTCTCCGGACAGTAAACAACTGAACATTGTGGTTGTATCTTCCGGACGTTACGAACAGAAGATCAGTGAAGTTCCTGTTTCCATGGAGGTCATCAAACCGCAGCTGATTCAGAATAAAAACATCAGTAATATGGAAGCGATTATCGATCAGACTCCGGGCGTGAATGTTACGGATGATCAGGCGAATATTCGCGGTGGAAGCGGGTACAGTTACGGTGCAGGTTCTCGCGTGTTGATGGTGGTTGATGATATGCCGATGGTTTCCGGTGATGCAGGTGATGTGAAGTGGAATTATCTTCCGATAGAGAACGTTTCACAAGTAGAAGTGATGAAAGGAGCTTCGTCTGCGCTGTTCGGTTCTTCTGCATTGAACGGGGTGATTCATTTTCGCACTGCATATCCCACAAGCAAACCGCAAACCAACATCACGATGTATTCCGGTTTCTATGATGAACCGAAACGCCCTGAATTGAAGTGGTGGCCTAATGCAAATCCGGGTTTCAGCGGAATCAACTTCGGTCATTCGCGTCAGATCGGAAATCTCGATCTTGTTGTTGGCGGTCACTTGTATAAAGATGATGGTTATCGATATCTGGAAACTGAAGATCGTGCACGTTTCAACATCAATACCCGCTATCGTTTCAAGAAAGTGAACGGACTTTCTGCAGGAATCAACGCAAACGGAATGCGAACAACCGGAGGTTTATTTATTCTCTGGTACGATGATTCACTTGCTTACATTCCGGCCGATTCAACGATTCAGAATTTCGAGAACTTCCGTTACAATATCGATCCTTTCATTGTGTATCACGGCGAGAAAGGACATAATCACGCATTACGTACACGTTTGTTTGTAACCGATAACAACAACGACACGCAGCAAGGTTCATTAGCGAAATACTACTACGGAGAATATCAATATCAATTCCGTTTTCAGAATCGCCTCTCGCTTACAGCAGGTGTTGTTGCAACGTACACGGATGTGAAATCGGATTTGTATCAGGACAGAACATCGCGTAACACTTCCGGGTACATTCAGTTCGATCGTAAATTCTGGGATCGATTGTTTGTAACGTTCGGAACTCGTTTCGAATATTTTCAAATGGATACGGTTTCTACCGAATACAATATCTACACGAAAAAGGGAACTGAAAGTCAGGATACAATTACATTGCCTTTCCGACCTGTGATGCGTGTTGGCGCAACGTATCAGATTACTGAAGCAACATTCCTTCGAGCCTCTTACGGGCAAGGTTATCGCTTTCCATGTATTGCGGAAAAGTTCATTCGCACGAGTGCTGCAGGTTTGGAAATTTATCCGAATGACAAATTGCAACCGGAATACGGGCAGTCTGCAGAAATCGGAATCAAACAAGGAATTGTCTTGGGCAAATTCAAAAGTTATCTCGACGTTGCGATTTTCTGGATGGAGTATGCCGATATGATGGAATTCACATTCGGGCAATATGGTCGACCGCTGATTGATCCTTTGTTCGGACTTGGATTCAAATCGATTAATGTGGGTCGTACGCGTACGCGCGGAGTTGATATCAGTGTCGTAGGACAAGGACAGATCGGCAACTGTGATTTCGCTGTGCTTGCAGGTTACACGTACATGGATCCGCAATCGTTGGTATACAACGATTCATTGGATACACTGAAGAACACGGCGAATTACAATATTCTTAAGTACCGCTACAAACACATTGCTAAGTTCGACGGAGAAGTTACTTACAAGAAATTTTCCTTTGGCTTGAGTGTGCGCTACAATAGTTTCATGGAGAATATTGACAAGTTCTTCGAACTCGCATTACCCGGAATTAAATCCTATCGCGAACGCTTCAATCAAGGCGATCTTGTTTTCGATACACGAATCATGTATCAGATTAACAAAGAAGTTCGCGTATCCATGATCACAAATAATGTGTTCAATCGGGAGTACACTTCGCGTCCTGCAGATGTTAAAGCACCACGCAACTTTGCTGTGCAGTTGATGGTTAAGTTCTGACCTGCACTTATCCTCAATTCCTGATGTATTGTTGTGCGGAATGCACCACTTGCAGTTTTTAACAGATTTTCAGAAGGAGATTTGATCAACTTGGCGTTATAGTTTAAACGCTATGAATTCCTACGGTCTGACATCGGTACAGAAATACTTCCGCTTCGCAGCACTTGCATTGTTCTGGATTCCGGTAATCTCGTTGAGCTTACTGCTGGTGCGAAATACAATTCCGTATTTTTCATTTGATCTGAATCTGCCTTTTCTTGCAGAACGTGCTGTATTAACTGAGAAACGCGTATGGTTGATATGTTTTTACACGCACATTATAGCGGGAGCGGTGTGCATCACAACTGCGCTGATTCAGTTCTCATCCTGGATACTTCGCAAAAGAAAAGCAATCCATGTCATTTCAGGTAAGTTGTATGTAATAGTCGTGTTACTCGTTGGCGCGCCTTCCGGATTGTACATGACTTTTTTCGCCAAAGGCGGTTATGCGGAGAAAGGTGCTTTTCTTGGAATGGCAGTTTTCTGGTTCTGGACAACATACAAGGGATTTGTAACTGCAGCGCGCGATAAAAATTTCGTCGCGCACAAATACTGGATGATTCGCTCTTATGCAATGGCATTAACTGCGGTTACGTTCCGTGTTTATCACATACTCTTTCACGAATTCGGACTCGACGGATTCACCAATTACTCTGTTTCTCTCTGGATCAGCATTATCGGTAATGGATTGATTGCAGAAGCCGTAATTTATTTTCAATCGAAGAATTATTTCAAAACGCTGACATCATGAAAGGATTTCTCATTACCTGCACACTTTTGATGTGCGCTGCCGGATTTTACGGAGCCGTGGATATGTCGGATGATATCCGTAACAATCGTCTGATTGAATACGAACACGTTCGTGAACGACACGCAAAACACTTGTTATCTATTATCAAGGCAACGCATTTGCCCATGAATAGAAACAAGCCGAAGAATAAACGTGAAGACTTCGTGCAATTCAAAGCAAGCACTGACTCATCGGTAGCAATACGTAAACCGGAACTGGCTGATGTTCCTTACATGGAAATATTCTCCAGAGGGGAAATCGAACTTACAGATGAAATGATGTCGCGGGAAAGTCAGTGATTAAGTATTTACTGGTTCCAGCTTGCACGTGAAGTGACGCAGAAATTGAGGCTCTTCAGTAATGCGATATCCGTTTTTGCGATCACGATTCTTCATCAGCTCTGCAAACACTTCAATCACATACTCAATGTGTGATTGTGTGTAAACTCGTCTCGGTATCGCCAGTCGTACTAATTCCCAGTTTGCAGGAACAAGGTGATGCTGCTCATCGTATTTACCGAACATCAATGAACCGATTTCCACGCTGCGGATTCCGCCTTTCAGATACAGTTCGCCAACGAGAACCTGTCCGGGATATTCATCAATGGGAATGTTGGGATAAAACTGTTTTGCATCAACGTAAACAGCGTGTCCGCCAACAGGCCACATAATCGGAACGCCGATAGCTTTCAATTTCTCCCCGAGATATGTTGTGGAGCGAATGCGGTAATGAAGATAATCCTCATCGAAAACTTCTTTCAATCCTATGGCAAGCGCTTCCATGTCGCGACCTGAAAGTCCGCCGTATGTTGCAAATCCCTCAGTAATTATGAGCAGATTTTTACACGCGTCGGCGAGAGATTTGTCTTTAAGTGCGAGAAATCCGCCCATATTCACCAACGCATCTTTCTTCGCGCTCATCACTGCGCCATCGGCAAGTGAAAACATTTCCTGCGCAATTTCACGATAAGTACTCTGTACGTATTCTTCTTCTCTGTGACGAATGAAGTATGCATTTTCAGCAACGCGACAGCAATCAAGAATGAAAAGTACATTGTGTTTTTTGCAGATTTCGCTTACAGTTTTTGCGTTCTTCATGCTCACCGGTTGTCCGCCGCCACTGTTATTCGTTACAGTAAGAATCACTGCGCCGATATTTTCTGCTCCGTGTTTCTGAATGAGTGCATCGAGTTGTGCAACATCCATATTTCCTTTGAACGGATGATCAAGCATGGGATTCTTCGCTTCTTCTACAGGAATATCAATTGCAACAGCACCGCTGAATTCAATATTGGCACGAGTTGTATCAAAGTGTGTATTGCTGATAAACACTTTCCCTTTTCCTCCGAGATGGCCGTATAGAATTCGTTCACCTGCGCGACCCTGATGCGTTGGAAGTATGTACTGATAACCGGTGAGATCCTGAACTTCCCGTTCCATGTTGTGCCAGCTGATTGCGCCGGCGTAAGATTCATCACCAACCATCATACCTCCCCACTGCGCTGCACTCATTGCAGAAGTTCCGCTATCGGTAAGAAAATCAATCATCACTTGTTCTGAATCCAGAAGGAAAGGGTTGTAATGTGCTTTTTTCAGATACG
>JBJOKQ010000072.1:0-15214 GCA_046046005.1 Bacteroidota bacterium
AAGTAAAACAGTGTAGTGGAACAGCAAATCCGCTGCTTCTCCGAGAAATTTTTCTCTGTCGTCGTCTTTCGCTTCAATTACCAATTCAACTGCTTCCTCACCCACTTTCTGTGCGATCTTATTGATTCCTTTCGAATACAATTCCGCAGTATAAGATGTTTTAGGATCAGCACCTTTTCGCGATTGAATCACGCGCTCCATCTGACTAAGAAAATCTCCGGTATTCGATTCATTCCAGCACGTGTCGGCGCCGGTGTGACAAACAGGTCCAACAGGATTTGCTTTAATGAGCAAAGTATCATTATCGCAATCAATACGAACATCAACGACTCTGAGAAAATTGCCGCTCTCTTCACCCTTGGTCCATAAGCGATTTTTACTTCGCGACCAGAACGTAACGTTCCCTGAAGAATGAGTTAATTGCAAAGCTTCTTCATTCATAAAGCCCAGCATCAGCACCACACCTGTTGCTGAATCCTGAATAACAGCCGGCACAAGTCCGTCCAAGTACTTTGAAAAATCCGGTTTCATTAGTGCTGTGTTATGAAGTTGCTGATATTGTTGCAATAGGTTGTGAATCCGGTTTTCGCAGGGACTTCTCCGTGATCCGCATTCTCAACAGGATGCGATTCTTTGTAAACGCCGCGATGATTGTTATAGACGATCTGACCATGCGTGTTGTACCCCAGAAACATATCCGCGAGTCCGTGTGTCCAGAACAATGGTTGATTGCAACGTTTGATTTCTTCCGCACAATCTATTTCAAGATTGGTGAAATAGGAAGAAGGCATTGCCAGTTGTGTGCCATCTTCCACCATTACTGCGGCTGATGCAAATGGAGCTTCAAGAAGTAGCCATCCCGGAGTTAATGTTCTTGGCTTTGAACACAGTTCAGTTGCAGGCGCGCTGCCCATGCTGAAACCATAGATCGCCAATCGATCGTTGTTCATTCCATTCTGTTGCAACCATATCATTGCTGCGTCCACATCAGCATATAAACCATCCTCGGTTGGATCACCATCCGACATTCCATATCCGCGGTAATCAAGCATCAGCACACCAAAACGATTCTTTCCTCCGCAATGCGCCAGCAACTTCGCACGCTGCCAGTAAAAATCCATGTGCCATTTGTTTCCGTGGCAATACAGAATAACTGTATCCGTTGCGATCTGAGAAATTTCTCCAATGTAAATTGCGTAGATCGTTGTAGAACTGTTTTCATCTGCAGCCTGACTCTGCAACGAAAAAACATGAACGAGAGAATCAGGAATATCATATGAAGCATCCAGTTTAAAATCCTGTTCACCGGTATAATCATCCAGTTCATACTGTGTCAACTTTTCCGTTCTGTTGTACAGGTTGGTATCAAGACGCTGACAAGCGGTAAACAGCAACGCTGCGCTGAAGAATGATATGATATAATTTCTCATCAGAATGTTCTGTAAAGTCCGAAATAAACTCCTGTTGCGCCGTAATGATTCAACCCCAAATAATCCACTGCATTAGGTTGATTCTTCACGTACGGCAAAATGTACTTTGCTTCCAATTGAAAGCGCCACTTTTCTTTTACAAACATGTGACCGATCTGCGGAGAGAAAATCAATTGTCGTTCCTGATTCATACCATGTGAGCGTAGTTTCGTAAACTCAATCCAGTTGTTGCAGCCAACATACCAATAGCCGCCTTGCTTTCTGTCGAACGTTGCATTCAAATCCACAACAGGCCATGCTCTGAAATTTTTTTGCCACTTGTCCATTGTCATGTTCGCCGATACCGCGGCGTTGAGTCCGAAACGCTTCACCGATACTACATTCCAGCACACACCTGCATCAACCTGTCCTGTGCCGTATAACAGTGATGTTGTGTGAAGATTTCCGAACAAAGTAAGATTGGTATCCACTCCGTACCCGTATCCGACTGATGTAAGCGGAATCGGAATCACTGCGCTGCCGAACTTAATTAACGGTCCGCCGAAAGATGCCGTAACTGCATGTTGTCCGCGATCAAGCGGCTTAACATATCGCGAAGCTGAACATCCGGCTAGTATCGCAACTAAAAAAACTATAATTACTGCTGCTCTCATAATCGAATCTGAATTCCTTGTTTGTAAAGATACTCCTTCAGCGCGCTGATCTTGATTTCTCCGAAGTGAAAAATACTTGCGGCTAAAGCGGCATCAACTCCCGAATGCAGAAATGCGTCAGCGAAATGATCCATTGTACCCGCACCTCCCGATGCAATTACAGGAATCCGGATTGATGATGAAATTTCCTTCAGAAACTCAACATCGAAACCATTCTTGGTTCCGTCGTGATCCATGGAAGTCAGAAGTATTTCACCTGCACCTCGTTGTTCCGTTTCCTTTATCCAGTCTATCGTTTCCAGTTCAGTTGCTACCTTCCCTCCATTGAGATATACGCGATTCCCTTGCGCCGTTCTGCGTGTATCAACAGCAACAACGATGCATTGACTTCCGAATTCACGAGCTAACGCATCAATCAATTTATGATCACGCACAGCTGCGGAGTTGACCGAAACTTTATCAGCACCGTTTTCAAGAATCATTCGCACATCATCAATGCCGGAAATGCCACCTCCAACAGTAAATGGAATATTTATAGCAGCGGCCACTTTTCTCACCAGATCAGCGAGCGTCTTCCGCTTTTCATCAGTAGCAGTAATATCCAGAAGCACAAGTTCATCCGCTCCTTCTTCCGCATAACGCGATGCAAGTTCAACAGCATCACCTGCATCACGCAATTGAACAAAATTCACACCCTTCACGGTGCGACCGTCCTTTACATCAAGACAAGGAATAATTCGCTTCGTCAACATTTTCAACTCGTTCTCAAAATGAATTTTTCAATTTCCTTCAGCGTAATTCTGTTTTCATAGAATGCCTTCCCGATAATCACACCTTCACAGCCTAACTTTTCCATGCAATAAATGTCATCCCAATTGCTGATACCGCCACTGGCAACCAAACGAATTCCGGGACAACGCGCTATTATCATTCTGTACAATTCTTCCGCCGGACCTTCGAGTTTTCCGTCTTTAGAAATATCCGTGCAGAAAAAATAATGCACCCTCTTATTCATCAGATCTCGAATAAACTCAACAACATCGATATCCGTTTGCTCCAGCCAACCGTTAACAGCAATCTTTCCGTTCCTTACGTCGGCACCAATGAAATAATTATCCGCACCGTTATTCGTAAGCCACGTTTCAAACACTTCCGGCGATTTTGCAGCAAGACTTCCGACTGTTACAAATGAAGCTCCCGCGGAAATAACTGAATTCATTTCGCTTTCAGTTTTCACACCTCCGCCGAAGTCAATAACAAGTTTCGTAGCTGCGGCGATCTGCTCCAGAACTTTCAGATTCTTCACTGATCCCGCTTTCGCTCCGTCCAGATCAACCAGATGCAGTCGCTTCACTCCTGCTTGCTCAAATGACTTTGCCACTGATACAGGATCGTTGCTATAAACCGTTTTCTTCGAATAATCACCTTCTGTTAAGCGTACGCACTTACCGTCGATGATATCTATTGCAGGAATGATCTCAATCATAAAGCGAGGAAATTTTTAAGAATGCGTTCACCGGTTGTACCGCTTTTCTCAGGATGAAATTGCACACCGTAATAATTATTTCTGTGTAATGCCGCCGAATATGGTTGAACGTAATTTGTAACAGCTATTGTATCTGCACATAACTCTGCATAATAGCTATGCACGTAATATAAATATGCATGATTATTAACGTCACGAAAAATCGCAGACTTCAAATCCTCAACCGTATTCCATCCCATGTGCGGAACCTTTTCGCTGTCAGAATTGAACTTTCTAACACGAACAGGAAATATGCCTAAACCGTGAGTATTACCTTCTTCACTGTGTTCACACATTAATTGCATGCCCAAACAAATTCCCAAAACAGGTTGTTTGAGTTTCAGCAACGCTTCGTTCAATCCTGATTGTTTCAGAAACTTCATTGCTGAAGAAGCTTCTCCGACACCGGGAAAAATTACCTTGTCTGAAGAAAGTATTTCCTCATGGTTGTTGGTCACCACAGATTCTACGCCCAGTCGCTCCAATGCAAATTGCACTGAAGTTGTATTTCCAGCGTTATATTTCAAAATAGAAACCTTCATACCAATTCAAGAAAATTATTGAGAATGTATTTCCCTTCGGGTGTCATGATTGATTCCGGGTGAAATTGAACTCCGAATATTTTTCGCTCACGATCTTCGATAGCCATAATACTTCCTTCTTCATCCCGAGCAGTTATACTGAACGAATCATCCAAAGTATATTCATCAATCACCCAAGAATGATAACGCCCCGCCATGAAAGTTTTACTCATACCGGAAAACAAAACAGATTCGTTCGGCGCTACAACGATATTACTTGTTACACCATGATATACTTTTTGAAGATTGCGCAGCTTTCCACCCGTAGCAACATTCAAGGCCTGCATTCCAAGGCACACACCCAAAATCGGAACCTTTCCGGAAGCGAAACGAATCACATCAAGAAGCTTACCTGACTCTTCAGGAACACCCGGACCAGGCGAGAGTATAACGCAATTATAATTTACCGAATGCTCAGGCTCAACAATATCATTCTGCACAACATCAATCAATGCATCCGAACGCACTCTTCCGATCTCGTGTACCAGATTGTAGGTAAACGAGTCGTAATTATCAACCAGAAGAATTCTGAACTCAGACATTATTTCAATTTAATAAAAAACCCGCTCTATGAAGCGGGTTCTGATCTATAACTGCAGAAATTCCATCGCTTCTTCAATTTGAAGAGCAATGGTGGTTCCATTGGTTGATTTGCTTGAACATGGAACAAATATAGCAGTAGAACAAATGCAAAAGAAACAATGAAGCAAGTTTTTCGACAATGCCCTGATATCACTTTTCATTGGAATAATGTAATTTCACGGTATGAGCAGAATTCTCTGTGCCACACTATTCATTTTCCTGCAGTTTTCTATTACTGCTGAAGCACGTAGACTGCAACCGGGGTTTGATGGTGGCGAATTCCGAAAAATGTTTCAGATCAGCGCGCATCAAATAGACACACCGTGGACTAAAATGCGCGTACCGTATCCGGCGGGCTACAAGATGATACATCGTTCTACAATTGGCGGACTCGACAACCGATGGGATATGTGGTTGAGCGATGATTCCGTTGCAGTGATCAGTGTGCGCGGTACAACATCATCTGACGAATCATGGCTGGAGAATTTTTACGCCGGAATGATCCCGGCCACAGGAAAACTGAATTTGGGAAATGGAATTCTGTTTGATTACAAACTGGCTCAGGATTCGTTAGCGTATGTGCACATCGGATGGACGATCGCGCTCGCTAGTATTTCAAAAAATGTAACGGACAAAGTCAACGAACAATACAAAAACGGTATTCGTGATTTTGTAATAGTAGGTCATTCGCAAGGCGCAGCAATTTCTTTCCTGCTGTATTCCTATTTGCATTACAACAAAGGAAAAACGATTCCTGCAGACATCCGAATGAAAGTGTATGGCAGTGCGGCACCGAAACCGGGAAATCTGAAATACTCTTATGATTTCGATTTTATCTCACGTGGCGGTTGGGCATTTCGTATAATTAATACCGCGGATTGGGTCCCGGAAGTTCCGTTCACTATTCAAACCATCAACGATCTGAGTCCCGGAAATCCTTTTTCAGAATTTGATAAACGAGTGCGACTTGGATTTCCTGCTAAACTCATCGGCAACCACGTCATCAAAAAAATGAATCGCGGAGCAAAACGTGCTGAGAGAAGATTCAGAAAATATCTTGCTTACAAAACAGGAAAACTTGTACGAAAGCGAATACCCGGAATGCCGAAACAGAAATACGTAAAAAGCATGGCGTACTATCCTTGCGGTGTGCCGATAATTCTTCAACCCGACGAAAATTATCACAAACTATTTCCGGACAACGGAAAAAGCATCTTTACGCATCACTACTTCGGACCTTATTACAATTTGCTGAACACTTATTATCCGGTTAAGTCACCTGATTTGAAATAAGCGTAAATCAAATTACACCTTTTGTCGTCGGAATAGAATTATCATCTGCATGGCGCTTCACTGCCATACGAATTGCCTTGGCGAACGCTTTAAAGATGCTCTCTATTTTGTGATGCTCATTATCGCCTTCTGCTTTGATATTCAAGTTGCATCGTGCCGCGTCACTGAACGATTTAAAGAAATGAAAGAACATTTCAGTTGGCATATCTCCGACTTTCTCGCGTTTGAACTCCGCGCTCCATTCTATCCAAGGTCTTCCTCCGAAATCCACTGCAACTTGCGCCAGACAATCGTCCATCGGCAAAAGGAAACCGTATCGGTTGATTCCGCGTTTTTCCTTTAATGCAGCGGTGAAAGCTTCACCTAAAGCAATGCTCGTGTCTTCAATTGTATGATGTTCATCAATATGAAGATCACCTTCTGCCACCAAATCAAGATCAATGTTGCCATGACGCACCAATTGCTCCAGCATGTGATCAAAAAATGAAAGTCCGGTGCGGATTTTTCCTCTACCGCTTCCATCCAGATTCAAATCAATGCTGATCTTGGTTTCGTTGGTGTTACGCGAATGTGCAACTCTTCTCGGAGGAAGTTTCAGAAACTGATAGATCTGCGCCCAATCTTCGGCTATGAGATCTATTGAAGCAGCATATTCTCCTGCTTCATCATAGTTACGGATGAATATAGATTTAGCTCCCAGATTCTTCGCCAGCTTCACGTCCGTCAAACGGTCTCCGATCACAAATGAATTTTGCAAATCATACTCAGGAGCAAAATACTTCGTCAGCATTCCTGTTCCCGGTTTGCGTGTAGGAAGATTATCCGAAGGAAAACTTCTGTCGATGCAAACCTCTGAGAAATTTATATTCTCATTTTTCATGGATTGCACAATGAAGTTCTGTACCGGCCAGAAAGTATCTTCCGGAAAAGATGCTGTACCAAGACCATCTTGGTTCGTTACCATCACCAATTCGTAATCCAATTCCTCAGCAATCTTCCTTAACCAGTAAAACACACCGGGAAGAAATTTCAACTTACTGAACGAATCAATTTGAAATGTGTCCGGCGGCTCCCAGATGAGTGTGCCGTCACGATCAATAAATAGGACCTTCTTCATTGAGCTATTGGTTTAATGAAAACTGTTTGGAATATTGCTGCAACACATTAATCAACTCATCATTTTCGGAAGGAGTTCCGACAGTGATTCTTAGGCATCCTTCACACAATGTTACCCCCGAACGATCACGAACAATAATTCCGCGATCCACCAGAAAGTTGTACACTTTTTTCGGGTCGTCAACTTTCACTAAAATAAAATTGGCATCTGACGGATAAATTTTTCTGATCGTCAGGTTTCGACCTAACTCACGCACTAACCTTTCGCGCTCACCAACTGTTTCCCGGATCCATTCATTTACTTCCTGAATCCGGCTTAACGCATTCAGCGCAAGTTCCTGTGCGGGAGTACCGATATTATAGGGCGGTTTCACTTTATTCATTAATGCTATGATCTCATCCCGCGCAAATAACATTCCGATGCGCGCCCCGGCAAGGCCCCATGCTTTTGAAAGAGTTTGCATCACCACCAAATTCGGATACTCCGTCAACTCTGCTATAAAAGACTTCTGTCTGGAATAGTTGATGTAAGCTTCATCCACAACAACAATTCCGTTGAAGTTGTTCAGAATAAATTCCACATCATCGCGATCTATGCTGTTTCCCGTCGGGTTATTGGGGGAACAAATAAAAATCAGTTTCGTATTCTCGTCAACCGCTTCCGAAATTCCTTCGGGATTCAATTGAAACTCAGCTGTAAGCGGAACTTTCCGCACTTCTACAGCGTTGATATTTGCGCTGACCTCATACATTCCGTACGTTGGTGGAACAAGTATTACGTTGTCCTTTCCGGGTTCGCAAAAAATACGATGCAAAAGATCAATTACCTCATCGCTTCCGTTGCCAAGAAAAATATTCCCCGCGGGAACTCCCTTTATAGCCGACAAACGATCCTTCAGGTTCTTTTGCATCGGATCCGGATAGCGATTGTAAGCTTCGCCAACAGGCGAACCGTAACTGTTTTCATTAGCATCAAGAAACACTTTCGCTTCTCCCTTGAACTCATCACGTGCAGAAGAGTAAGGTGTCAATGCAAGAATATTTGCTCTGATTAATTTTTCCAAACTGAACATAGAGATCTGTTATTTTCCCAAACGTATTGTAACTGCATTCCTGTGTGCCTGCAACCCTTCCGCTTCAGCCATCACTTCCACTGTTTTACCGATACGCTGCAAACCTTCTTTACTGAGTTGCTGAAAAGTAATCTTCCTTACAAATGTATCAACGGAAACTCCGCTCCATCCTCTTGCATTTCCATTTGTAGGCAAAGTGTGATTCGTACCCGACGCATAATCGCCTGCGCTCTCCGGCGACCACGGACCGATGAAAACACTTCCCGCGTTCACAACCTTTAATGCAAGCAGTTCCGCATTCGCGCATGCAAGAATCAAATGCTCCGGCGCATACGTGTTGAAGATTTCCATTGCAGCATCAGCATCTTTAACAAGAACTGCAGCACTGTTCTGCAGCGCCAGCAATGCAATTTCTTTGCGTGGCAATTGTTCAACCTGAACTTTGATTGCTTCAATTACTTCCTGAAGAATTTCTTTGTCTTCCGAGATAACAAGGACCTGACTGTCTGCGCCGTGTTCTGCCTGCGATAATAAATCTGCAGCAACAAATTCTGCCGGAACAGTGTCATCGCAATACACTGCAAGCTCAGAAGGCCCCGCAGGAATGTCAATAGGAAATCCGTTTTTAGCGATGAGTTGCTTTGCCATGGTCACCCAACTGTTTCCCGGTCCGCATATTTTTGAAACTTGCGGAACAGTTTCAGTACCGTAATACATTGCGGCAATCGCCTGTACGCCTCCGACTTTGTAAATTTCAGAAACTCCACATGTACTGGCGGCGTACAGAATCGCAGGATTTATATTCCCATTCTTATCAGGCGGCGTACACAATACTATTCTTCCGCAGCCCGCAATCACAGCAGGAACTGCGAGCATCAAGACGGTAGAAAACAATGGTGCCGATCCTCCCGGAATATAAAGACCGACGGTTTCAATCGGAACAGATTTTCGCCAGCATCGAACTCCGGGCATTGTCTCAATTGCTGCAGTTCCTATGTGTTGTGTTCTGTGAAATCGTTCAATGTTGGCCTTCGCCGTTTCAATTGCTTCCTTCAATTCCATTGAAACAGTTTGATACGCGTTGAATATCTCCTGCTCGCCGACAAGCATAGTGTTTACACTGCAACGATCAAACTTTTCAGTGTATTTGCGAAGCGCATCATCTCCATTCTCCTTGACATCGGCAAGAATTGACGCAACAACAGTTTCATCCGCCGAATTATTATTCTGCGGGCGTTGAAGCAACAACTTCAACATTTCCGCATCCGGATTTTCAATGTACTTTATCATCACACCACCATTTTTTCAATTGGTACAACAAGTATTCCTTCCGCTCCTGCATCACGCAATTGCTCAATAATGTCCCAGAATTGCTCTTCGTCAATTACTGAATGAACAGAACTCCATCCTTTTTGTTTTAAAGGCAAAACAGTAGGACTCTTCATTCCGGGAATTAATTTACAAATAGACTCCAACTTGCTGTCAGGAGCGTTAAGCAATAAGTATTTATTGCGCTTTGCCGTTCTCGATGCACGAATTCTGAAGAGCAATCGTTCTACAATGCGAAGTTGTGCCGCATTCAACTTACCGTTACCAATGAGAACAGCTTCCGATTTCATCACTGTTTCCACTTCTTTGAGTCCGTTTGTAAACAGCGTGCTTCCCGAACTTACAATATCACAAATAGCTTCAGCCAGTCCGATTCCGGTAGCAATCTCTACAGATCCGCTGATCTCATGTATTTCCGCTTTCACTTTGTTCTTTGCAAGATACTTCTGCAACACACGGCTGTATGTTGTAGCAATACGTTTGCCTTTAAGATCTTTAATACCTGAATATTTCACATCCTTCGGAACTGCTATACTCAAACGACATTTACCGTAACCGAGTCTTTCAATCTGTTTCACCTTCGCACCGGATTCCACCAGAACATTTTCTCCGACAATTCCGATATCCGCAACACCTTGCTCAACGTATTCAGGTATATCATCATCCCTGAGGAACAATACTTCAAGCGGAAAGTTAAATGCGGTAGCTTTCAGCTTATTCAAACCGTTATCAAATTCAATTCCGCACTCTTTAAGCATACGAATGGAATCGTCGTTCAAGCGACCTGATTTCTGAATTGCAATTCGAAGTTTCACTTCTGTTTTCATACTTTTTGCAAATAAAAAAGGCTTGCCATTACAGCAAGCCTTGTGATATATTTTCCCAATGAAAAATCACAGCTTGCGCCCTGCAAACTGATGATGATGATTCATTGTGTTATTCATTTTCATGTGGCAAATATATAAAAAACGGAATTCCCGCAACTTTAATTATTTGAGTTTGTCAATTTCAAGCTGAATACGCTCCCATTCTTCCATTTTCGACTCCAACTCTTTCTTCATGGACTCGTATTCATCGAATTTCTTGCGGTCATTTACCAATTCCTGATAGCGGTTTGCATCATTAAGGATGGCATCAAAATCGGCAATCTTCTTTTCCAACTCGGCAATTTTCTTTTCTACCGTGTTGAGCTGCGATTTCAAAGTACGCGCTTCTTTATCACGAGTATCACCGGATTCCTGCTTCTTTTCCTGATTGGTATTGTTTGAATTTGATGATGCCGCTTGCTCAATTGCACGAAAATCTTCCGCCTTTTTGGCTATAAGAAATTCATTAACATCTCCGATGTATTGCTTCACGCGCTTGTCTTTGAACTCAAATGTCTTGGTGGTAAGACCGGAAAGAAAATCACGGTCGTGTGATACGACAATCAGAGTTCCGTCAAAATTTGTCAAAGCCTGTTTCAATACGTCCTTCGAACGCAAATCCAAATGGTTTGTAGGCTCATCGAGAATCAAAAGATTATGCGGTTTCAAAAGCAAACGGCATAACGCAAGTCGTGTACGTTCTCCACCCGACAATACCTTTACTTTTTTGTCGATCGAGTCTCCGGAGAAAAGAAATGATCCGAGAATTCCGCGAACCTGCTTGCGCACATCCCCTATCGCCAACTCATCAATCGTTTCGAATACTGTTTTGTTTCCATCAAGATTATCTGCGTCGTCCTGAGCGAAATATCCAACCTCAACACTGAAACCCGGTCCAACTTTTCCGCTGGTGCTCGATTCACCCATGATCATGCGCACCATGGTGGATTTTCCTTCTCCGTTCTTCCCCACAAATGCCACTTTGTCTTCACGCTCAATATGAAAATCAACCCGACTTAATATAGTCTTGTCGTCATACACTTTCGTTACATCGTTCGCCTCAACTACAACTTTTCCGGAACGCGGCGCAGGTGGAAATTTGAAACGTAATGTTGAATTATCTTCATCATCAATCTCAATGATTTCCATACGATCCAGCTTCTTGATCAGCGATTGTGCAAACGAAGCTTTACTCGCTTTCGCTCGAAACTGATCAATCAGCTTCTCCGTCTTCTCAATTTCACGCTGCTGATTTTTCGCTGCCGCCAACTGCGTTTCACGTCGCTCTTTACGCAGTACGAGATACTTTGAATAATTCGCTTTGTAATCGTGAATCTTACCCATGGAAATTTCCACGGTACGATTCGTTACGTTATCCAGAAACGACTTATCGTGCGACACAAGAACCACCGATCCTTCGTACGTGGTCAGAAATTCTTCCAACCAAACGATTGATTCAATATCCAGGTGATTCGTCGGTTCGTCAAGCAACAATACATCCGGACGACGCAATAATAATTTTGCAAGTTCAACACGCATTCTCCAACCGCCGCTGAATTCATCCATCAGACGGTGCATATCATCGTGCTTAAAGCCGAGTCCTTTCAGCGTTTGCTCAATCTGCCCTTCCAAAGAACTTCCACCCAGTACGTGCGAACGCTCACTTGCTTCAGTCAGCTCAGTAATCAACTGCATGTAAGCATCCGTTTCATAATCAGTACGCGTTTCGAGTTCCTTGGTAATGCGCGCGACTTTTTCTTCCATCTCACGCAATTCCTTGAATGCAGATGCGGCTTCATCATACACGGTTTTACCCATGTTGTGTTGCATATCCTGCGCCAGATAACCAACGGTGCATCCGCTGGGCATTCCGATATCGCCGGTGTCGCACTTCTGCAAACCTGCAATGATCTTCAGAAGTGTGGATTTTCCGGCTCCGTTCTTACCCGCAAGACCTATTCGATCCCGCGCATTAATCATGAACGAGATATTATCATACAGCGTAAAACCGCCGAATGCAACTGTTAAATTACTGACTGAAATCATGGGGTGCAAAGGTAAGTATTTCAACCTTCAATAGATGCGGAGTGAATGGAATACGCCGTCTGATTTCATTATCTTTATCCCTATGAAATCGAATCGTTGGTTGTGGATCGCCGGAATTGCCGTTTTTCTTATTGTGGCGTGGTTCATCCGTTCCATTCTGCTTTACATTACGGTAGCAGCGATTCTCACAATGATTCTTCGTCCTCTGGATAAACGCCTGGAGAAAGTCCGCATTAAAAATTGGAAAATTCCAAGAGCACTCAGAGCGGTTTCTCTTCTGCTGATGGTATATGTTCTCATTTTTGCGTTCATCTCTATTTTCATTCCGCTTATTGCAAATGAAATTAAGATTATCAGCAATGTCGATCAGAAACAGGTAACACAGGCTTTACACGAACCGATTTCACAGCTGGAAACACTTTTTGCTCAATTCCAACAGAATCAACCGAATCAGTTAACGCTCGAACAATACACACAGCAGCATCTTGCATCTTTCATGAATGCAGCACAGGTTTCGTCCGTTGCCAATGGAATTGTATCTATACTAAGCGGAACACTGGTTGCATTTTTTTGCATTTCATTCTTCACTTTCTTTTTCATTAAAGACGGGGATGTTATTCTGCACATGTTACTATTGCTCATTCCTTCCCGACAAGTTAAACGAATCCGTAATGTAATTCGCGATACCCAACTCATGCTCTCGAAATATTTCACGGGTGTTTTAATTGACGTACTCTTCGTTTCTGCTTTCATTACAATCGGAATGATGATTCTCGGAGTAAAAAACGCGCTCATTATCGGAATCTTTGCCGGAATCATGAATATCATTCCATACATCGGCCCTTTAATCGGCGGTTCTTTTGCAATTATTGTGGCGATTTCAACGAACCTCACGCTCGATTTTTATGACGGAATGCTCCCGCTTGCGATGAAAATATTTTTAGTCTTTGTGGCGATGAATCTGACAGATGCTTTTCTGGTGCAACCTTTTATTTTCAGCAGCCGGGTGAAAGCGCATCCGCTCGAAATTTTCACTGTAATTCTTGTTGCAGGATCACTTGCCGGTATCGGAGGAATGGTTGCTGCAGTTCCGGTTTACACTGTTTTCCGTATTATCCTGAGAGAATTTGTAACACAATCACGTTTCGTAAAAAAACTCACCAACGAGCTGGATGAAGCCACGCCCGATGATTGATAATTCCCCATGTTATGATCAGTAAAGCAACTCTTGAATTTCTCACTAAACTGAGCAAGAATAATAATCGCGATTGGTTCGAAAAGAACCGCACACATTACGAAAGTGCTAAAGCCGACGTTGAGGCAAGCGTTGAGAAAGTCCTGGCGGGAATCAAGAAATTCGACAAACGCGTAAGCGATGATATTACCGCAAAGAAAAGTTTGTTCCGCATTTATCGCGATGTGCGTTTCTCAAGCGACAAACGACCGTACAAAACAAACATGGGCGCGTATGTCAGCCCTGGTGGAAAGAAGATTGTTTCTCCCGGATATTACATTCACATTGAACCGGGAAAAGCTTTTCTCGCCGGCGGAATGTGGATGTCTCCGGCTCCTGAACTTGCAAAAATCCGTCAGGAAATCGATTACAATCTGGATGAATTCAAGAAGATTCTGAAAGCGAAATCATTCAAAGATTGCTTCGGCGATCTGGATCAGGATGATAAATTAGCTACTGCTCCGAAAGGTTATCCGAAAGATCACGATGGAATAGAATTTCTTAAACTGAAAAGCTTCGTTGCTGTTGCTTCACTTTCAGATAAAGAAATCATGTCGAAAGATTTCGCAAAAACAGCAGAGAAAATCTTCAAAGCAATGAAACCTTTGAACGATTTTCTCCAACGCGCTATTGATTAAGACTGCCTGCTGCTAATAGTGCCATAAATCGCTTTCGAAATCCATAATTCCTTCTTTCACACTTTCCGATTCGAGTAACGCATCCAAGCCTTTCAGGTATTCAGGAATCGGTCGGTCGTAAACATTAGTTTCTTTATGAATGTAACTTCCGAAGAAACGCTTTTGAAAAATATCATCGTACGTTAAACGCTGTCCGTTGTTCTGCCCGAGATAAATTTCATGCTTCACCAATATCGGACGCAACTGAGGAAAGTAACACCAGAACAATGGTTTCATTCCGATAACATCTCCGCTGTTCGGATCTTTCTTCTGCATTAGTGGACAAACCCCAACAATGCGCACATCCATTACGGAACGTTGTTTATCGAAGAACCAATCTTCCTTCACCCACCACGCAATCACATCCGTGCTCATCACTTCGTTAACAACGGTGTCAAGAATGTAAGTTCCCGGATTGTACGGATCTTCTACTTCAACAAGTTCCTTGCTCTGTAACAACGCCGCAACTGCTTCTGCATTCATCTTCACTTTGAATTCATCATCCATCGCAGGATTGTCAAATGCTGTCGCTTGCCCGGTTAATACTGCCTCTTTCACGATATCAAACAAACTCATTATACCGTTATGCGGCGTTTCCGGATAATAATACGGGTGATTCATTTTCTCCCGCAAATCTATCGTTCTCCAGATACGTTTCGCCCACATCACATCTGCTTCTCGAACGTACGGATACGGAACAGCTTTTCGCTGCAGCGTTGCTCCATGTGCTTCAGGTGAAATCATCACATGCGATTCAGGATAACGTGTGGCTGTGGTTGTCTGTGCGCAAGCCTGCGTAAACAAGAACA
>JBJOKQ010000073.1:0-15163 GCA_046046005.1 Bacteroidota bacterium
TTGTACTCGAACCGAATTACGAAAAAGCCAAGGCACATTTCGCGCAGTTGAAAGATCATCTTGCTGTGTATGAAAAATATTTCGGCGCGTATCCGTTTGCAGACGATGGATTCAAACTTGTTGAGTCGCCTTACGCCGGAATGGAACACCAGACTGCGATTGCTTATGGGAACAAATTCAAGAACAATTATCTCGGTTTTGATTACATCATTCTGCATGAAACGGCGCATGAATGGTGGGGAAATTCACTGACTGCATATGATCTTGCTGACGGATGGTTGCATGAAGGGTTCGCAACGTATTCTGAAGCGATTTACGTTGAAGAAAAATACGGCCGTCAGCAATATCTTGATTACATGAAGATTTACCGTTGGAGCATTATCAATCGCCGACCGCTTGTTGGTCCTTATGGTATCCGTTATTTCAATTACAAAGACGGAGACATTTACACCAAAGGAGCATGGGTACTTCACACACTACGCGAAACAATCGCGAATGATTCCGTTTTCTTCGACATCATTAAAACTTTCGCAACGCGTTATCGATTGAAGAACGTGCGTTCTCAGGATTTCATCAATGTTGTGAATGAGAAAACGAAATCAGATTATTCGTGGTTCTTCGCTCAGTATCTGAACAATCGGTTTATTCCGGTTCTGGAATATTATCAGAAAGACGGAGTATTTTATTACGCATGGAATTCAGATTACACCAATGAACATTTCCCTTTGTCGGTTGCAATCAAAGGAATTCATCAAACAGGTAATGATACACTGATTCCGCTGTCGCGGGTTTCAACATTGGCCCTTACCGGGAATCAAACTCCGGAGCTGATGAGTAATGTTCTTGTTATTTTCAAAGAGAACAAGAAACTCAGGAAACGTTATCAGAAGCTTCGCGCATCAAAGACGGGGAAGTAGATCAGATCAGAAACACTTCGTGTAAAACTGTCGTGTGGATTACAAATATCCACTCATTTTGTAGGTAACGCATCCCACCCACTCGTGAATAAGAATGTTCCATTCGGCCAGCACACTTACTTCAGGAAGAAGGAAATAATCAATGCTTGCCCTGCCTTCTCCTCCGTGCATATCTACGCTGTATGGATCGCAGATCAGACCTTCTTTCGAGAAACAACCGAGAGCTCGGCGCATGTGACATCCGGAAGTAACCAGAAGATATTTTCCCTTGATGTTATTTTTCTTCAATAACTGTGCTGTATACACTGCATTCTCATGTGTGTTTTTCGAAATGTTCTCAGTGAGAAGGAATGAATCCGGAAATCCGATATCGTTAAGATATTTTGCCACACGAACACCTTCCAGATGATCTGCGAATGTGATGCTGCCGCTTCCTCCGCTGACAATCAGTTTCGGTGCCACACCGTTTTCCGTGAGACGAATACCCTGCATCAATCGATCAGCACTACCGGTGAAATTGGTGCGATCAAATTCTTCATTGTAAGTACTGAAACCGCCAAGTACAATTATTGCATCATAGCTTTGCGGAGCAGGATCTTTAACAGGACTGATTTCCCATGCCATCATCGCCTGATTCAGAATAAACCGGTTTGAAAACACGAGTAATATTGTAATTCCGGCTATAAAGAATTTCCGTTTACGGATTTCGTTTTTTGTTCTCCATGCGAGCAGAAGCAACACGATTGCCCATGTGTAAGGCAACACAAGAAATGCGAGTACTTTGGAGAGGAAGAAAAACATGTGTAAATGTACGATTTGCCTAATAATGTCGTTTGCCACATTACTTGCCGTATTTTTATAGAATGATAATTCGAAAGTTAAGTGCGGTAATTGCGGATATCATTCTCATTCCGGTCTTTTCGTTCTGCCTGATTAATCCATCTCTTCTTGTTTATGCACTCAAAATGGGGAAAGGTCAGGCTGCGATCATTATCAATGCGCGTCCCTTCGAGCAGGTGTACAATGATCCCGACGTGGATCTTGTTGTAAAGGAGAAACTTCGTACGATCGAACGAATAAAGCAGTTCGCATACGATTCCATTGGCCTAAAGACAAGCGATAATTACTCGAGTTTTTATCAGCAGCCGGAAGATCAAATCATATTCGTTGTAACAGCTTGTGAAAAGTTCAAACTGAAACCGTACGAGTGGAGTTTCCCGATCGTTGGTACATTACCATACAAAGGTTATTTCAACAAGGAAGAAGCGCAGAGTGAAGCCAATCGTCTGAAATCATTCGGTTACGACGTTAATGTGGGTAATGCATCCGGCTGGTCAACACTTGGCTGGTTCAACGATCCTGTTCTTTCGCAGATGTTGAAATTGCCCGAAGGAGAATTGGCAGAACTGATCATTCATGAACTGACACATGGTACTGTTTTCATTCCCGACAGCGCAGAGTACAACGAGAATCTGGCAACATTTGTGGGTGTGACGGGCGCAGCCTGGTATTTGACCAGTGTTTACGGGAAAGATTCTCCTGAATATCAGGAATACATTAATTCAGGTTCAGATGCGGATTTAAGAACCGATTTCATGTTGTCGTGTTCAAAATATGCAGATAGTGTTTATGCATCGATTCCTGCGAAAGCAGAACCAATGTTCAGGATAAAAACTCGTTTACGTTTGTTTGATACCATTGCAGCGCGCGCTTCGCGTCTTCCTCTGAAATCGGATTCAACGTATGCGGTGCGTTTAAGAAAACATCTCGACAAATCCGGCAATACTATTCTGATGAATTATGTGCGCTATTCCGGTAAGCAGAGTGAATTTGAACTGGATTTCCTGAAATCAGGTCAAAATCTGCGAATTTATCTTGGCGAATTGCTTAAAAAGTTCTCCTGAGTGGGGCATAGTTTTAACTTTGTACGTTCCGAAAATTCTCAATGATTTATGCAGGAAGTACAGCCATATCAACCCAAGAATAAAATCAGAATTGTAACCGCGGCTTCATTGTTCGACGGTCACGATGCTGCCATCAACATCATGCGCCGGATTATTCAATCCAGCGGTGCCGAGGTTATTCATCTTGGACACGACAGAAGCGTGGCGGAAATTGTGAACTGCGCGGTGCAGGAAGATGCCAACGCGATTGCTATCACTTCGTATCAGGGAGGACACATGGAGTTCTTCAAGTACATGTACGATTTGCTGAAAGAACGCGGCTGCGGACATATCCGCATCTTCGGTGGAGGTGGAGGAACAATTCTCCCTGAGGAAATCAAAGAACTTCACGAGTACGGAATCACACGCATCTATCATCCTGATGATGGCCGCGCAATGGGATTGCAAGGCATGATCAACGATCTCATGGAGAAGTGTGATTATGCAACCGGAGCAAACCTCAATGGCGAAGTGAAACGCATCAACAGTAAAGATCACTACGCAATTGCACGTGTGATTTCTGCCGCTGAGAATTTCGGAGATCAAAGTGAGGTTGCACTCACAGAAATAAAAGCTCTTGCAGCGAAATCAAAAACTCCTGTGTTAGGAATTACAGGAACAGGTGGCGCAGGAAAATCTTCATTGGTGGATGAGTTGGTGCGTCGTTTTATCATTGACTTCAAAGACAAAACGATAGGAATTATTTCTGTTGATCCTTCCAAGAGAAAAACAGGCGGAGCATTACTCGGTGACCGTATTCGCATGAATGCGATCAACAATCCGCGCGTGTATATGCGTTCACTTGCAACGCGTCAGAGCAATCTTGCATTGTCTAAGCACGTGAAAGAAGCTGTTGATGTACTGAAAGCTGCTGATTTTGATCTGATCATTCTGGAAACATCCGGAATCGGACAGAGCGATACGGAAATCATCGAACACAGTAACATGAGTTTGTATGTGATGACGCCGGAGTACGGTGCAGCAACACAACTCGAGAAAATCGACATGCTAGATTTTGCTGATGTTATTGCATTGAACAAATTCGATAAGCGCGGGGCACTTGATGCGCTGCGTGATGTAAAGAAACAATACAAGCGCAATCATCAGTTGTGGGAAACAGATGACGATAAACTTCCTGTTGTAGGAACTATCGCTTCGCAGTTCAATGATCCCGGCATGAATCAGTTGTATCAGCTGATATTGAAAACGATGAATGAGAAGGCCGGTGCGAATTTTACATCCACAATGAAGATCACTCCTGAAATGTCGGAGAAGATCTACATCATTCCTCCAGCACGTTCGCGTTATCTATCTGAAATCACTGATAACAACAGAAGTTACGATCGTAAATTGCGGGAGCAGGCTGCAATCGCGCAGAAACTTTACGCACTGCGTAAATCAATTGAAACATTGAAGTCTGATAAGAAAGCTGCGAATGATGAGGTCATCAAACATCTCGAATCAACTTTCGATCGCATGAAGCTGGATCTTGATCAGCGCAACATGAAAATGATTGAGGAGTTTCCTGATAAAGCGCAGTTGTACAAGAACGAATATTACATTTTCAAGGTTCGCGATAAGGAAATCAAAATCAAGACGCATTACGAATCGTTGTCACATACAATGGTTCCGAAAGTTTCTACTCCACGCTATGAAGGTTGGGGCGATTTGTTGATGTGGCTCGGACAGGAAAATATTCCGGGCGAGTTTCCGTACGCTTCAGGAATTTATCCGTTCAAACGTGAAGGAGAAGATCCGACTCGTATGTTCGCCGGAGAAGGTGGTCCTGAAAGAACCAACAAACGTTTCCACTATGTTTCATTGGGAATGCCTGCGAAGCGTTTGTCTACTGCGTTTGACTCAGTAACACTTTACGGTCGCGATCCGGATCTTCGTCCTGATATCTACGGTAAGATCGGCAACTCCGGTGTTTCCATTTGCTGTCTCGATGACGCAAAGAAATTGTATTCAGGATTTGATCTCGCTGATCCGAAAACATCAGTGTCGATGACGATCAACGGTCCGGCACCAACTATCGCAGCTTTCTTCATGAACGCTGCAATTGATCAGCAATGCGAAAAGTATATCAAAGCAAACGGACTCGAAGCGGAAGTAGAGAAGAAGTTGAAAGCGCTTTGGGAAGACAAAGGAATTGCACGTCCGCGTTATCAGGGAGAACTTCCTGAAGGCAACGACGGATTGGGATTGATGTTGCTTGGCATCACAGGCGATCAGGTGCTTCCGAAAGACGTTTACGAAAAAATCAAAGTGGAAACACTTTCTCAGGTGCGCGGAACCGTTCAGGCAGATATTCTGAAAGAAGATCAGGCGCAGAATACGTGCATCTTCTCTACGGAATTTTCATTGCGACTGATGGGTGATGTGCAGCAATATTTCATTGACAAGAAAGTCCGCAACTTCTATTCGGTTTCTATCTCAGGTTATCACATTGCGGAAGCAGGCGCTAATCCGATCACGCAATTGGCATTGACGTTGTCCAATGGATTTACGTTTGTGGAGTATTATCTCTCACGCGGAATGCACATTGATGATTTCGCTCCGAATCTTTCGTTCTTCTTCTCGAACGGAATGGATCCGGAATATTCCGTACTCGGTCGCGTGTCCCGTCGTATCTGGGCTAAAGCGATGAAGTTCAAATACAACGGCAACGAGCGTTCGCAGATGCTGAAGTATCACATTCAGACTTCAGGTCGTTCTTTGCACGCGCAGGAAATCGATTTCAACGATATCCGCACTACACTTCAGGCTTTGTATGCGATTTACGACAACTGTAATTCACTTCACACGAATGCCTATGACGAAGCAATTACAACACCAACGGAAGAAAGTGTGCGCCGTGCAATGGCAATTCAGTTGATCATCAATCGTGAGTTGGGATTGGCGAAGAACGAAAATCCGCTGCAAGGTTCATTCATCATTGAAGAACTCACAGATCTCGTTGAGGAAGCAGTTCTCTCGGAATTTGATAAGATCAGCGAACGTGGCGGTGTGCTCGGTGCAATGGAAACCATGTATCAGCGCGGAAAGATTCAGGAAGAATCATTGTATTATGAAACGCTGAAACATACCGGTGAATATCCTTTGATCGGAGTGAACACATTCCTGTCTTCTAAAGGTTCTCCAACTGTAACGCCGAAAGAAGTGATCCGCGCAACGAAAGAAGAAAAGGATTATCAGATTTCCATGCTCATCAATCTGCATAAGGCAAATGAAGAACGCGGCAAAGTTTCACTGGCAAAATTGCAGGATGCTGCGATTCGTAATCAGAACGGATTTGAAGCGCTGATGGAAACGGTGAAGTACTGTTCACTCGGACAAGTGACGGCAGCGTTGTTTGAGGTAGGCGGGCAATACAGAAGAAATATGTAAAAGTGATTCGTTGTTTTTTAATGACGAATGGAATTGACGAAGTGAACCTTTATTGTAAAAATGTTTTTATGAAAAAACTGTTTTTTGTTTTATCGCTTGTAGTATCATTCACTTCGTTCGCGCAAGGCAGAGCTGAATTGTTCCGCGCCGCAGTTTCCAATGCATCCGCATCGGATACATTCATGCTGCGTGATTCTGTATTGTGCTATTTCACAGGTGATGCAGATTCGGATTCGTCTTTTCTGTATGATCTGGTACGTGAGAAATTCATCACGAATGATGATGTGGTTTTCATGCGCAGCCAATTGAAGAATGATCAGAAAACTTTGTGGAGTAAAGATTCCATTGCAGGCGCGGTAATTGTTTCATCTGCACAATGTCCGTCCAACGCGCTTAGTGCTAAGAAAGCGGCGAAAGCATGGAAGTCGTACTTCAAATCACACCAGAAAGGATTTTACGAAGTAGGCAAGCCGCTGTTTTCGAAAGACGGAAACAGTGCTGTGATTTATACTTCTTTCCAATGCGGTGCTAAATGCGGCAACGGCGGAGCAACACTTTTTCAGAAGAAAAACGGAAAGTGGGTGGCTGTGAAACACATTTACAGCTGGAGAAAGTAATTGTTACTTCACGCAGCGTTTTAAACTTTCTGTAACGCACTTTTCAGCGCGGAGCGCATTGCGGTTTTGCGTATTCCTTTCAGATCAAATTCAGTACATGAATTAAATGCACCGAATCTTCTAAGTTCCGTTGCCAATGCTTCTGCTATATCAGCATCGAATCGTTCAAGGTGCAACGACTTCACATAGAAAACGCCGCTTGCTCTGTCGGCTTTAGGATCTAACGATCCAAGAAAGTGATCACCATACAAAACCGGCAGACTGAAGTAGCCATACTTGCGCTTGTGTTCGGGCAGGTAACATTCCAACGTGTAATCGAACCCGAATATGTCTTTAAGCCTTTCGCGACGTATCACCAGATTATCGAACGGAGAAAGTAATCGTGCTGATAATCTATTTGGCTTTTTAAGAGCTGTGCGTTTCTCTACTGTGCGGTAGTATCCTGTTTTTGCTCCTTCGATTTTCACTTCTTCCAATAAACCTGAATCGATGAATTCAGCGAGCGTATGTTTCACCGCATGCTGCATATTGCTTCGCAAGTGAATAACATCTTTCAGCGAAAAGATTCCTAACGACCTCATATTGTTGCGCACAAGATGTTCCGCATATTCTTCTTCAGTTGGCATTTCGGTATTTACATTCGAAGGAATCACTCGTTCCGTGAGATCGTAAACTTTCTGAAATCCTTTGCGCTCGCTCACCATCAATGTCCCTTCCATAAACAATTGCTCCAATGCAATTTTCGCAGGTTTCCAGTCGAACCAGCTGCCGCGCTTGCGATCGGTTTCAAAATCTTTGGATTGCAATGGTCCTTCCGCGTGAATACGATCCAGCACGTATTTCATAATGCGCTTGTTCTTTGCAAACCAATGGGCGTGTCCGTCATGATACAATTGTTTACGCGGAAGTGAAAAACGAAAATCTTCCATTGGCAAATACGAAGCCGCGTGACTCCAGTATTCAAAGATGTTTCTGCTTTTCAGAAGTTGGTGTAATTCCTCTTCCCGATACTTGTGATTACGTGACCAAAGAACGTGATGATGTGCGCGCGCAACTACAGAAAGCGTGTCAATTTGAATGTACCCCAAATGACGAATAATGTTGTCCGTACTTGGATTAACAGCAACCGAGAGCAGCTGATGTTTCAGCAACATGTTCTTGTCCTGATCTAATGTAAATGTAGATTTTGCCGACATCTTATGAATAACGTAAAGCTAGGAAATCATATTCAGCGAAAATCAGGTTCGAGCATTGATTCACGGATGAGTAAGAAGCAGCTAATTTCTTACCTTCCAATATTAATTGGGTGATACTATGAAAAATATATTGATTGCAACGACATTATTCCTTCCGGTAATTACGTATGCCGAAGGCGGAATCACGGGCGCGTTTTTCGGAGAAGAGAATGAATTCGTATGCTATCCTTCTGTGCACCGTAATTTTTTTGTAGTCATTTTCATTCTGGTAATTCTTGCAGGATTATTTGCATGGAGTCGCTTTCGGATCAAAAGCAAAAGTGCAAAGCAGCTCGAGCAGAAAAATAAAGTCATTGAAGAGCAGAACAAAGACATTCTGGACAGCATTCGTTACGCCAGCAGATTGCAGAAGGCGCTCGAACCTGTTGATGCCGTTCGCAGCGAAATTCTTCCGGAGAGTTTTGTGTATCTGAAACCTCGCAACATTGTTGGCGGCGATTTCTATTTTATTCATGAATGTGAAGGCAAGAAAATTGTAGCAGCAATCGATTGCACAGGTCACGGTGTTCCCGGCGCGTTTCTGACGTTCATTGGTCATAATGCATTGCGTTCTGCGTTAGAAAAATCCAAATCGTTGAATCCATCTCAGTTGCTCGATTTGATGAATCGGGAAGTGAAGATTACATTGGGACAGAATCGGGATGCAAGCGAACTGAATGACGGAATGGAAATCGGACTTTGTGTTTTTGATCCGCAAACCCGAATACTTGAGTATGCCGGTGCGGGAACACCATTATACGTAGTTAAAAGCGGAATTCTGGAAGAAGTGAAAGCTGCGAAATGTACTGTAGGTTCAATTCAAGCTCACATAACGGCGCCTCCGGTTTCTCACAACGTTCAATTGAATGCAGGCGATTCATTTTTTCTGGCCAGCGATGGAATAGCAGATCAGTTCGGCGGACCTGATGGGAAGAAATTTCAGAAAGAAAGATTGCGGAAAATGTTGAATGAAATCGGAGCCGGAGACTTTGCCCGAGCATCATTCTTCGTTGATGAAATTTTGCAACAATGGAAAGGAAACGCAGAGCAAACGGATGATATGCTCTTGATTGGCGTTAAAGTGGGCTGAACATCAGCATTGCCTTTCCCATTAATATCTTCTTTGTGTAAATTCGTGTCGTAAAAATTCCACTATGAAAAATGTTATTGCATTAATCGCAATATGCACGGTGTTCATTTCTTGCGGAACATCCAAAAGCGAAGGCAACACTAATACAAACGCTTCCTCTGAAGGATTCAAAGCTGATTCTGCTTACTGCGCAGAATGGAGAGGAAAGATCAATCAGATCAGAAAGTCAATTCCAATGACACCTGATGAAGTGAAGAAGTTGGGCATTCCCGGTAATTTCAGAGATTATGAAGGCGACACATCCGGATTCCCTTTGATCAGTTTTTCTTATTTCAATTCACCTGCTTACGGAAGAACGGATTTTGATAAACTCAATTTCATTGCAGAAGCACCTTTAACTCCCGGCGATGCAATTGCAGCTACGGAAAGAAAAAATGTTTGGGCGCCGCTGGAGAGCAAAGGATTTATTTTCATTTACTTTCCGGAATCTGTTAACAGAACCGGCGGATTGAACAGCAAGGAGAATATTTCAGGGAAAACTACCGGCGTTGTTTTGGTTTATGATCTTGAGAAAATGCAACCTAAAGCTGCCGTAAGTGTTGAAGCATCTTTTGATACGGGTAAAGTTTACGATGCCGCAACAGGAGCTGATCTTGATAAGCAGGTAACGGACGAGTTACGATCAAAGCTGGTGCATAACTTTGTTAAGCATTAACACACAGACATTCGCGACGCAGATTTCTATAATGTATCTTTAAGGTATGTTACGCCTCGTGCTTCCTATACTTCTTCTGGTGCTTCCGCTCACAGCTTCCGCGCAATGTTACGATTCTACACAAGTTGTTTATGGAGGTTATTGTGATCCGCGTTGGGAACCCGTTTGCGGTTGCGATGGTTACACATATCGTAATGATTGTTTTGCCCGTAACGCCGGACTTACAGCCTGGACATACACAATTTGCGATGCAGTAGATTTCGATTTTCTTCCCAACCCTCCGATTGACTACATAACCGTTGATGCATGGTTGAAAGTACCGGACGTAATGTATGTTGAGTTAATTGATCGATTCGGCAAAATCTACTATACCAATGTTTTTCAAGGAAGTGACCGCTATATTTTCCAAGTGGATTTCCGCGGTTATCCCCAAGGGATTTATTACCTGCATTGCTATACCAGCTCCGGCTCTAGGGTGAAAAAAGTCCTGAAAGCCGACGAAAACTGAACTTTTTAAGAAAATTTCATCTTGCCGTGTGGAATTCCGTTTCCGCCTGCATCATTATTCCGGATTAATATAAGAACCATGAGTACCTCAACTGTCGACCTCATCGAAACCCCGGCAAAAAACGCCTCAAATCCGTTCATGGGTGTTTTAAATTGGTTTAAAAGCGACGCCCGCCATTATCAGGTGTTGTTCCAATTGTCTTTCCTGCTTTACGGAATTTTTGTTCTGGAATGGGCAATTCCACTCATGCGATTAAACATCGTAATTCTTTCGTGCCTGGCTGTTCAGGCTGTATGGATTCAATTCAAAACAAAAGACTGGACCGGATTGAAAAGTGCCTTGGTAAGTGCGTTGAGTATTTGCCTGATGCTTCAGGCAAACAGCATGTGGACTTTCATTCTCGCTGCGGTACTTTCAATCGGCAGCAAATTTTTTATCCGCTGGAACGGCAAACACATTTTCAATCCAACGAATTTCGGAATTACAATGACCGTGCTTCTCACAGGAGATGCATGGGTTTCTCCGGGGCAATGGGGCAGTGATGGTTTGCTGCTGTTTGTTGTCGGACTCACAGGCCTCGTTGTATTGCTTCGCGTTAAACGACTTGATACAGCATTCGCATTCCTGATTACCTTCCTCGGATTGATGTTCGCACGAAACATTCTCTGGCTTGGTTGGCCTGTTGACTTCTTCTTCCATCAATTGAACACAGGGTCGTTGTTGCTCTTTACATTCTTCATGATTACAGATCCGGTTCAAACACCAGCTTCACAGAAAGCACGCATGTTGTGGGCAGTTGCGATTGCAGTCGTAGCGTATTATATCTCCACAAAACTCTGGATTCACACTGCGCCGCTTTGGGCATTGCTCATTCTTTCACCGCTCGTTCCTGTGTTGGATAAATTCTTCCCCGGCGAACGTTTCAATTGGGCAAAGTAATTCACCTGAATAAAATTATTGTATATGAAAAAGCTCATTCTATCAGTAACGGCAATTGCAGTTTCACTCAGCGGATTCGCATTCTGCGGATTCTACGTAGCGAAAGCAGACGTGAAACTCTTCAATAAAACATCTCAGGTGATCATCGCCAAAAACGGCGAGAAGCAAACCGTAACCATGTCCAGTGACTTCGAAGGAGATGTGAAAGATTTCGCGATGGTGGTTCCTGTTCCGGTTGTTCTCGAAGAAAAAGATATCCGGGTAGTGAACAGAATTCTGTTCGACAAGCTCGACACATATTCTGCACCGCGACTCGTTGAATATTATGATCAGAATCCTTGTTACACGCGATTGGACTATTACGATTACCCGATGGCGGGTGCTGTTGAGCAAATGGCTGTTTCAGACAGTGAAATGAGTAATGGAACCTTCAAGAATCTGGGTGTAACTGTCGAAGCCAAATACAATGTGGGTGAATATGAAATTCTGATTCTCTCTGCTAAAGAATCCGGTGGACTGGAAACATGGCTCAATCAGAACGGATATAAGATGCCGGTAGGAGCGAAGGAAGTGCTGGATCCTTACATCAAAACAAACATGAAGTTTTTTGTTTGTAAGGTGAACCTGCAGAACTACAATACTGCAACTGCAGTTCCACTGCGCCCTTTACAAATCACATATGCTTCTCCGAAATTCATGTTGCCGATTCGCTTGGGAATGGCTAACGCAAACGGTGCACAGGATCTGGTGATCTATTGCTATTCTCAAACAGGTCGTATTGAAACAACAAACTATAGAACAGCATTGATTCCTACAGATTTCAAAGTTCCGTTGTTTGTGCAGAGCGAGTTCGGGGAATTCTACCGCGATCTTTATTACAAAGCCTTCAATCGTGAAGGTAAAAACGCGGTGTTCCTGGAGTACGCATGGGAAGTGAGCCCTATGCAGAATGTGTTCTGCGATCCTTGCGTGGGTGATCCTCCGATGGTTGCTGATTTAAAAGAAGCAGGTGTTGATTGGCTGATCAACAAAGGACAGGATTATCACACCGGCGGAAATGTGTACGAAGGAAAAGTGTTTTTCACACGCCTACACGTTACATATGATCGTGAACACTTTCCACAGGACTTGATGTTCCAGGAAACACCGAACAAGCAAACTTTTCAGGGACGTTATATTCTGACGCATCCTGCAAGCGGCGATTTCTCCTGCGAAAAAGGTCAGACATACATCAAAGATCTCGGTAAGCGCCGTTGGAATGAATTGTACACGTATCAATGGTTGACAGGTCGTGATATCACCAAGCATTATGATTACGCGAAAGAGTACGACGCATTCCTGAATAAAGAAGAACAGAAAGGAAAGAAGCAAGGAGGTTTTATGTCGTTCACTGATTTTTCAACGCCTCAGTCGGAAGGCAACAAAGAATCTGTTCCGGTTTTCATTCTCTCAATGATTTCTCTCGCTGCTGTAATGTTCGCTTTATCGCGCAAACGTAAAGACCAGGTTCAGTAATTCATTTTAAAGATTTAACCCATGAAAAAAGTCATAGCTCTATTCCTCGCCGGTGTTATCACCGTTAACGGATATTCATTCTGCGGATTCTACGTTGCCAAAGCGGATGTGAAACTGTTCAATAAAACCTCGCAGGTAATCATTGCCAAGAACGGCGAAATGCAGACTGTAACAATGTCCAGCGACTTCGAAGGTGAAGTGAAGGATTTTGCAATGGTCGTTCCGGTTCCTGTTGTACTGGAAGAGAAAGATATCCGGACGGTGAACAGAATGTTGTTCGATAAGCTCGATACTTATTCTGCACCACGACTCGTTGAATACTATGATGCGAATCCGTGTTACAAACCGGTTTACTACGATTACGCAAGAACAGCAGGTGCTCCGAAAATGGCAATGTCAAAAGCGGAAAACGTGGAGATGGAAGCCAAAAAAGATTACGGTGTTACCATCGAAGCGAAGTACACCGTTGGTGAATACGACATTCTGATTTTGTCAGCGAAAGAATCAGGTGGTTTGGAACAATGGTTGATCGATAATGAATACAAAATGCCTGTTGGTGCGAAAGAGGTTCTTGATCCTTACATCAAAACAAACATGAAGTTTTTTGTTTGCAAGGTGAATCTTGATAACTATCAGGCAAATGGTGCCGTTCCGCTGAAGCCATTACAAATCACTTACAAATCGCCGAAGTTCATGTTGCCGATTCGATTGGGAATGGCAAATGCAAACGGTCCGCAGGATCTGATCATTTACATGTATTCTCAAACCGGTCGTATTGAAACCACGAACTACAGAACAGCTTTAATTCCTACTGACTTCAAAGTGCCTTTGTTTGTACAGGGTGAGTTCGGAGAGTTTTATCGCGATCTGTACAACAAAGCACATGCTCGTGAAGGAAAGAATGTTGTATTTCTGGAATACGCTTGGGAAGTGAGTCCGATGCAAAACGTATTCTGCGATCCGTGTGTAGGCGATCCGCCAATGGTACAGGATTTGAAAGAGGCCGGAGTGGATTGGCTTGTTTCACGCGGCCAGGATTATCACACAGGCGGAAACGTTTACGACGGAAAAGTTTTCTTCACGCGTATGCATGTAACCTATGATCGTGAACATTTTCCTCAGGACTTAATGTTCCAGGAAACACCGAACAAGCAAACTTTCCAGGGTCGTTACGTGCTCACGCATCCTGCAAGCGGTGATTTCTCTTGCGATAAAGGTCAAACGTATCTGAAAGATCTGAGCAAACGTCGTTGGAATGAATTGTACACATATCAGTGGCTGACAGGTCGCGATATCACCAAGCATTATGATTACGCTAAAGAGTACGATGCATTCATTGAAGACAAACCTGCACAGGGGAAAAAGCAGGGCGGATTCATGTTGCTCACTGAAGGTGAATCAAACGGCAATCAAAACAACAACATGTTTGTGTTTGTGATTTCGCTGATAACGCTTGCAGGTGTTTTCTTCGCCTTATCGCGAAAACGTGAACAGAAAAACTGATCATAAAAAAAGGGGCAATCGCCCCTTTTTCTTTTTACTGTTGATTCGGTGTAGAACTGTCTTTGCTTTTTCCCTCTTCCCACCATCCGCACTTTTTCATTCCGCTTCTGAATTTCTCGCGATCTTCTTCGCTCATCACCGACATTTTGTCTTCCCAACGTTTTTTCCATCCACCGTGGTGATGTCCGTGTCCGCAGGAATCTCCGCTGCAACAATGTTTTCTTCCACCGCCTTTAAATCCGCCTACCAGTAATCGCCCAAGAATCATTAATCCTGCAGCTTCCATGTAAGTGATTTCAGGACCATTAAACAATCCCGGAACCAACCAGTTCCACAACAACTTCGTTACCCAAGCTAATGCAAACGCAAACAGCGTAAACAGTATTGTAGCTCCGATGATTTTTAAAATCCATTTCATTTTTTGTCTCCTTTCTGAACAGGATTTAGTTCCCCAGTTCGTTATACAGTTCTTTCAATCGTTCTCTTAAAAACAACACAGCATATCTTTTTCGCGAAAGCAATGTGTTGAGCGGAACTTCTGCTTCTTCCGCGAGCTCACGGAAAGAACGCTCTTCGATTTCATTTTCCCAGAATACCCAGCGTTGTTCTTCGGGTAATTCATCGAGAGCAAGCATCAGTTCACTCATAATGACGCGCCGTGCGTACTCAGCTTCCGGACCGCCTGCCGGGTCGGGCAGAAGATCGTTCAGTCCAAGTCCTTCTTCTCCATCGCCATATTCATTTTCGTATCGTGCTTCCAACGACTCCGTTCTTCTTCTTCTGAAAAGATC
>JBJOKQ010000074.1:0-15075 GCA_046046005.1 Bacteroidota bacterium
CAGAATTATCAGCAACAAAGAACTTGATTTTGATTACACGAATTCGCGGGTAATGAATGCATGGACGCAATCGGAAGCGATTCGTGCCGCAGTGAATGATGAGGAGTTGAAGAATCTTCTGGGATTTGTTCTTGGGAAGAAAGTATCACCATTTCAAACGATCAGTTTTCTCAAAGGAAGCGAGCAGGAAACGCATTCAGATTTCATTCATATGACAACGGAGCCCAAAGGTTATCTGATTGCCGCGTGGATTGCATTGGAAGATATTGGTCAGGAACAAGGGCCTTTGCACTATTATCCGGGAAGTCAAAAACTACCTTATGTTCTCGGCGATTCATTTGAGCATTCTTCGAATGCGTTTGTAGTTGGTGATGATCTCTACGGAAATTTCGAGAAAAAGATTGCAGAAGAAGTAAAAGCAAGCGGTATTGAGAAAACAATCTTTCATGCAAAGAAAGGTGATGTGCTCATCTGGCATGCGAATCTGCTGCATGGAGGAGAAGAAGTAACGGATAAGAACTCTTCACGCAAAAGTTTGGTTGTGCATTACTTCTGCCAAGGAGATGTGTTGTGTTATCATGAAATTACTCAGCGACCGGCGGTATTCAGAGAGCAGTGATCAGTGTGCGTTGCCGGTGCCGAGATTGCAGATGACCGGAAAATGATCGGAGAGACCTTCCGTGGTGATCGTTTTAAATTGAAAAGATTGCAGATTCTCAGAATGCAGAATGTAGTCGATGCGCGGAACCGGAAGTGGATTCTCGAAAGTTTTTCCAAAGCCTGAACCTGATTCACGGAAAGCATCTTTCATTCCCGAAGAAAGTACTTGATAGGTGTATGATACCGGTGTGTCGTTGAAGTCGCCGCAAATCACAACAGGATACGGACAATTGTGAATGTGTTCTGCTATTGCGTTCGCCTGACGTGCCCTTCGCCCGTAAGCATGTTTCATCCGTCGTAAAATGTTTTTGGAATTTTCCATTTCATTTTCGGCGTCTTCTTCGCTGAGCATTGTTTTTACAAAACGAATATCAGCATAACCGAAATTGATGGATTGCAAATGAACATTGTACACACGAATTGTATCATCGTTTATAGCAATGTCCGTATAAAGGCAGATGTTGTTACTTCGATTATTGAAAACAATGCGTCCTTCATTGACAATCGGATAACGACTGAATGTCGCTACGCCCCAATGATCTGTTTTGCGTAACGTAATTGTATATGCAGTTGCTGCGGAATATCCGAGCATTGATTTCAATGTGTCGAGGTTGCGGAAGGTGCCGGCATCTTCAGAGAAAAATTCCTGCAAACACAAAACTGCAGGATCTTCACTTCGGATAATGTTGAACATTTTTTCACGCGTTTCTTTGTTGCCGCTCCAATTGTAGAGATCGAAAAGTTTCACGTTCCACGACATCAAACGAACGGATTTCTCGGGAGCTGCTTCCTGATCGCCGAATGAAATCTGATACTGACGGTTGAAGTGCATCAGTGAAATCAGAATAACTGCAAGCGAGTAGAATATTTGCCGTTTACGCCGGAAAAGCCAATAAAGCAGGAACAAAAAGTTCACTACGATCAAAGCAGGTTGAATCAGTCCGAGAAAGGCAAACGGCCAGATACGTTCCGGATTTACCCACGGAGCAACATCAGCACACAGCAAGGAAATTATTGCGAACCAATTGAAGAAGAAAACAACGCGACTGAACCAGCTTAATGGTTTTCGTGATGCAACGGGTTCAATGTATTGGTCCTGTGCCACGATGGATCAGAATTTATCGTGGTTTTGTTTCAGGAAATTCTTCTCATCACGCGAAAGACTGTCATAACCTGATCGTGATATTTTATCCAGAATTTCATCGGTACGTTTTCTGATGCTGATGTTCCGCTTATTGTATTCTTCGTCTGTCAAACGTGAATGCGCAACTTTGAGATGGCTCTTTCTGGTAAATAATCCTGAAAGGAAATTTCCGGATTTTAAACTGTAGCCGTACATCAAACCGAATAATGCTCCGCCAATGTGAGCAGCCTTTCCTCCGGTGTTTACGGACAGATCAAGAACTGTTGTGAGAATGAATGAAATCAATGCAAGCCATTTCAACGCTAACGGAATTCCGAATGGGTACACTTTGTAATCCGGCGCTACACGCGCGGAGGCCACAACAATTGCCATTACCGATCCTGATGCGCCTAACAAAACCGAAAACTGAAGTGTAGGAACAATTGCGGATGTAATCAGATAGGTGAGTCCGCCAACAAGTCCACCAACAATGTAAACGAACATCAGTTTTTTATTGCCGATCAGATCAGAAAAAACACGTCCGAGAAACCAAAGCCACAGCATATTCGAGATGAGATGCCATATATCTACATGCAGAAACATGTAAGTGAACAATGTCCAGAAGTGTGTGATGAATTCACTGAACTTGCCTGGAACACAAAGTGTAGTTGCTATAAAATCGGCAACGGAAACTTTCGACATTCCTGAAAGATGAATGAGGATATTTGCAAGCAGAAACGCGCTGATGTTGATGATCAGTAATATAACCACCGAACGGTATGAACCGCGTAATTGCGTTTTCAAATCATTGATGATACTCATGCTCAGTAAAAGTTGTTACGGCTTCTTTTGTAAATCTGAACAAGGATAAATCCAAAAATCATACCGCCAATGTGTGCAAAGTGCGCGACATTATCACCAGCATTGGCTTGGTAGCCCGTATAAATTTCCACAACACCGTAAATAATGGCGAGCCACTTCAGTTTGATCGGATAACCCATCATGAACATCATGTGCATTTCCGTATTGGGAAAAAGAAGTGCAGCGCCCATCAGCAAACCGTAAACAGCGCCTGAAGCTCCGACCATTGGAGTTTGCGGAGGATATTCCTGAAGTAATGCCCATCCGTCTCCGTATTGATTCAAAAACTGAACGGTGGACCAGGTTTCCCATCCGAGATAAATCAATGAAGCGCCCAAACCGCAAACGAGATAAAAGATGAGGAATCGCCGAGCGCCCCAAACATTTTCGAGCATATGTCCGAACATCCAAAGTCCAAGCATATTGAAAATTATGTGTGAAGGACTGGCGTGCATGAACATGCTCGTAGCAAACTGAAACCAATGGAAATCCGGACTGAACGGATGATACAGTCCAAGTAAACCGCCCAGATCCAGATTCTGCGAATTATGCGCGAGAATTTTAGCAACGTAGAAAATTACGTTGAGAATGATGAGATTCAACACCACAAACGGCATGCGGTTGTTGCTCGTCGGACGATATTGCTTGAAGTAGCTCATCAGCGTTTCATCCGTTTGTCTATTTCATCACTTGCGATATTCACAAATACAGGTTTGCCATCGGCCGAGAAGGCCGGTTGTTCACAATGAAATAATTGTGTTACAAGCGCATTCATTTCCTGATTTGTTAATGATTTACCGGGTTTCACAGCCGCGCGTTTCGCAAGTGATCGCGCCATATTCTCCAATGGTTTCAGGTGTAATTCCTGTTCATTTTCATTGAACGTTTGCAATACCTGCTCCACAAGAATTGTGGTGTCATGTTCTTCCGTTCCGGCCGGCACACCGTGAATCACGAATGTGTTGTTGCCGAACGGATGAATGTCAAATCCTATAGACTGAAACGCTGCGAGATTGGTTTCCACTACATGCGCAAGCGCAGGAGAAAATGCAATGGTATCCGGAAATAATTTCTGCTGTGTTTGTACTTGATGTCGCGCAATTCCGGTGATGTAATTTTCATACAATACACGTTCATGCGCACGCTGCTGATCGATAACCAAAACACCTGAACTGCGGGTTGTAATGATGTATCGATTGTCCATCTGAATGCAGAGTGAAGCGGAAGGTTCCATTGGAACTACTTCTTCCGGTGTTCCGATCTGATGTCCGGTATTCATCTGTTCTACAACAGGAGAAACGTGTTTGTTGTACAACACTTCCCAATTGTCCAAATTCTTCTGTTCGCGATATTCGTTATTGGAAGATTTTCCCGGTGAAGAAGTGTTGAACGGATTGTAGGTCGGATCCACTTTTATCTGCGGCATCTTCACTTCGATATTGCCCGGATTATATGGGATCTCCATGCTCATTTCCTGTTCGAAATCCAGAGTAGGAGCGATGTTGTATTGACCGAGCGATTTCTTCACTGTAGAGCGCAGCACCGCGTAAATAGCGCGTTCATCTTCAAATTTCACTTCGGTTTTTGTCGGGTGAATATTTACGTCGATGGTTTTCGGATCGGTATCAAGGAAGACGAAATATCCGGCGTGATTCCCTTGAGCGATCAACTGCTCGAACGCCGATTGCACTGCATGGTGCAGATATGAATTTCGGATGAAACGTTTGTTGAGGAAGAAGAATTGTTCTCCTCTGGTTTTCTTCGCAAATTCAGGTTTGATTACGAATCCTGAAATTTTCACGATGCCGGCATCTTCTTCAACAGGAACGAGTCGTTGATTGTAAGGAGAACCGTACAAAGCCATGATGCGTTGACGTAATGAAGCGCGCCATTCGGAATCAGTTCCCGCTTCCAGACGGTACATTTCATTTCCATTGTGATGCAAAGCAAAACCTACTGTTGGATTTGCAAACGCAATGCGCTCGAATTCTTCAAGAATGTGACGGAACTCAACAGCATCTGATTTCAGGAAGTTGCGTCGCGCCGGAACATTGTAGAACAGATTCTTCATGCTGATCGATGTTCCTTTCGGAGCAGCGCAAGGTTCTTGCGAGTTAACAGAAGAATTCTCGATGGTAATCAGCGTTCCCATCGTGTCCTCTTCGCGACGCGTTTTCAATTCCACCTGCGCAACAGCAGCTATGGAAGCCAATGCTTCACCGCGGAATCCCATTGTGTGCAGATTCCAAAGGTCATCCGCCGAACGGATTTTAGAAGTAGCATGACGTTCGAAGCAGAGTCGTGCATCGGAAGGCGACATTCCTTTTCCGTCGTCGATCACTTGAATCAAAGTGCGTCCTGCATCTTTCACGATAAGGCGTATGAATCCTGCACCGGCGTCGATAGCATTTTCCATCAGTTCCTTCACGGCAGAAGCCGGCCGCTGGATAACTTCTCCTGCTGCTATTTGATTGGCTACTGCATCCGGTAAAACGGAAATGATATCCTTGCTCACGTGTAAACTCCTTCTTTTTTTGCGGACACCAAAGTTAATCAATCCCCCGTCCCTTGATTCCGTTTTTATTCACAATTACACTGAATTTCCCCGATACTTTCATTGGGAAAATCAATTGAACGAACTGAATTAGATGCAATGGATTTTCAACGGGCTCTTTTTCAAGTGTTACGGTATTTTACATAAGTGTCGCACAGCGAAAAATCTTATTGTGTGATTAACATTCTTTTGGTGAAAAGTCCATTCTGTTTCCGAATAGGGCACGGGCTTTGTCTCTAATTTTAGAGCAATTGATTCTCATATTATGACCCGAAAAATTGCATTTACATTCTTACTCGCTGGTCCTTTAGTGGCCCTGGGATTGATTTGGCCAGGTGAGCAGCACAACGCTCAGGCGGGTTATGTGGATCGCGCTCCCTTACAGATTGATAAGACGGAGTTGGTTTTGGATCCTCCGTTTCTTGCGGCGCAGAATGACAAGTGGGTGGATTCGGTTTTTAAAACCATGACTCCTGATGAGCGCATCGGTCAGCTTTTCATGGTTGCTGCGTGGTCGAACAAAGACAAAAAACATGAAACCGAAATTCTCAATCTTGTAAAGACGCAGAAGATCGGCGGACTCATTTTTATGCAAGGCGGACCTGTTCGTCAGGCAAACCTTACTAACAAATATCAGAAAGCGGCGAAGGTTCCATTGTTGATCGGTATGGACGCAGAGTGGGGGCCGGTAATGCGTATTGACAGTTGTGTAAGTTTTCCGCACCAGATGCAGTTAGGAGCAGTTGACAACGATTCGCTCATTTATTGGTACGGAGTGGAAATGGCTCGTCAGTGTTCATTGCTCGGAGTGCATGTTAGTTTCTCTCCGGACGCAGATGTGAATAATAATCCTTTGAACCCGGTAATCGGTACACGTGCCTTCGGTGAAGACAGAGAGAATGTTGCTGAGAAAGCAATAATGTATTCGAATGGATTGCAGGATAACCATGTAATGTCTTGCGGGAAACATTTTCCGGGACACGGAGATACAGACACAGATTCGCATAAAGCTTTACCTGTAATCAATTCGTCGCGACAACGATTGGATTCACTTGAATTGTATCCTTTCCGTCGCTTGATTCATTCCGGAGTTGGAAGCATGATGGTCGCACATTTGTCAGTTCCTGTTCTGGATACAACATCTAATCAGGCTACGACATTGTCGCGTTATGTGGTAGACACATTACTCAAGCAGGAACTCGGTTTCAAAGGACTTGTATTTACAGATGCACTGAACATGAAAGGTGTGAGCAAGTTTTACGGTCCTGGAGATGTTGATGTGCGTGCACTGATTGCCGGTAACGATGTATTATTATTCAGCGGTGATGTTCCGAAAGCGATTGCCCAGATTAAAGCGGCGATAGCGAAAGGAGATATTTCTCAGGCAGAAATTGATGCGTGTTGCAGAAAAATTCTTGCTGCGAAAAAGTGGTGCGGGCTGAACAAGAACAAGAATGTAAAGACCAAAGGGCTTTACGCAGCATTGAATGACAGAAGCACCACATGGCTTTGTCGTCAGATAGGCGAAGCATCTGTGACGTTGCTCAACAACAAGAATGCAATTCTTCCATTCATGGATTTGGAGAAGAAGAATTTTGCTGTCGTTTCTGTTGGCGGCAATAAGAACAATGCACTGCAGGAGCGATTCATGTGTTACGCACCTGCTCAGTATCACACTTTACCATACGATGCGAAAGCCGATTCGCTGAATGCATTAGTGAATCGACTAACAGCGAATGACGTTGTAGTCATCGCAATTCACAAAGTGTCGCAACGACCGGCCAACAATTACGGCGGATTGAGCGATGTTCCAGATCAGTTGATTGATACATTACTCAAGCTGAACAGAAAGATCGTTACTGTATTATTCGGATCACCGTATGCGTTGAATGAAATCAAGCGCATAGAAGAATGTGATGCTGTAATAGCAGCATATGAAGATCAGCCTTACATGCAGGATCTTTCCGTTCAGGCCATGTTCGGTGGTATTTCTTTCTCCGGGAATCTGCCGGTTACGTTGAATCACTGGAAAGGCAAAACCGGAATCACCACTCCGGCGCCGGTTCGATTGAAGTACACCGTAATTGAAGAAATGGGAATGGATCCTTCTTTGCATAAGCGAATTGATTCGATTGTAAACAAAGGCATCACGGATCAGGCGTATCCGGGTTGTCAGGTTTTTGCAGCAGTAAACGGAAAGGTATTCATCAATCAGTCGTACGGACATTTCACTTACGACAAGAAACACGCGGTAAACAACAATGATCTTTACGATGTTGCATCTGTTACCAAGATCATGGCAACAGCGCCTAGTCTGATGAGGATGGTGGATGATGGTGCATTGAATCTGGATGATCGTCTCGGTCAGCATTTGGCAATGGTAAAAGGAACGAACAAAGACAGTCTGGTGATTCGCGAAATGATGGCGCATCAGGCGGGATTGCCGGCGTGGATTCCGTTTTATCTGAAGACTCTGGATAAAGACAACAACTGGAAGCGGGATGTATATCGTAAGTCGTACAGTGATTCTTTCCCGATTTACGTTGCACCGGGCATGTTCATCGCACGCAATTACAAAGACACGATTTACAAGCGCATCAACGAGTGTGAAGTAAGTTCGGAGCACAAGTTTTTGTACAGCGATCTCGGTTATTATTACATGAAAGAGATGGTTGAAGACGAATATCATATGTTGTTGAGTGAACATGTGATGCGCACGTTCTATCGTCCTTTAGGATTACCGACAATGGGTTATCAGCCTCGCTTGCGTTTTGCGAGTGCGCGTTGTGCCCCAACGGAAAAAGATCTCGAATGGCGCAAACAACAGTTGCAAGGCGATGTTCATGATCAGGGTGCAGCGATGTTGGGCGGAATAGGAGGACACGCCGGTGTTTTCAGTAATGCAAACGATGTAGGTGTGATGATGCAGTTGTATCTAAACGGCGGAACATACGGAGGTAAGCGTTATTTCAGAACGGAAACTGTGAATGAGTTTACGCGTTATCAATACAAGGATAATCGTCGCGGTGTATGTTTCGACAAGCCTGAACCTGATCCGAAGAAAGTGAATCCTGCTTGTGATTCCATCTCGGGAAAGAGTTTCGGTCACCAAGGTTTTACCGGCACACAAGCATGGGCTGATCCTGAAACCGGATTGGTGTTTGTATTCCTGTCGAACCGCGTATATCCTGATGCGAAGACCAACAAGCTCGCAAAAGAAGGTATCAGAGGGAAGTTGATGCAGGAGCTGGTGACTTCGATTAGGTGATTTGTAATTAAGGATTGCGGATTACGGATTACGAATTGGCAACGCTAATTGCACACGCACAGAATCTTCACTCTCCTGATTTCTTTTGGATCTGTGAATTCTTGATTCCGGAAGCGGCATTCTTGATTGAAGTATAAGTGAATTTACTTGTGTCAAAAATGAGAAAGCTTTTGCGTTCAGGGACAGGAGTAAGAGTGGGTACAAGGGCGTGATTCCACTGAGCTAGTGCTTTTGTGTATACTTCAATCCAGTACTCGTAATATTCCAGGTAAATAGGATCATATATACGTGTCTTAATCTTAACGGACAATATGAAATTTTGCTTTGTCAGACTGTCGTAACATAATTGCCGATAATTAAATTGTACATCGGCCCAATGAACAACAGGTTCTTTTGTATTCCAACTGTTAGGACGTGACTCTGCTAGAATAATTGTTTCACGTGCACCCTGATCAGGATCTTTGTTGTCAAATACAACGGGCTGATTTGGTCGGGGAGCTTCCAATTTCGGTGGTGCAATTTTGATTGCATCCGATTTTGTCGATTTTAAAGGAGGTGGAGTAAATGGTACTCCTTTCGTTACATCCTTTTTAATGGATATGAGTTTATTGAGAGAATCATTTTCTTTTTTGTTTACATAATGTGCTGTAATTTCTATGAACTGTTCGAAGTTGCTTTTTAAGGAAGGAATTAGCACCAAAGTCTGTGAGCCTGTATCAAACGTTGGAACCCAGTCTTTGCTGAAAACCGATTTGAATGAAATTCGATTAAAGGACGTGATTATATAATTCATGTTCATTTCAGCTCCAAGTGGAAATGACATACATGTCATCGCATAATTATTCGCGAGAATAAACTTTTTGCACATTTTTTTATACTCTTCCTCTCGATCATACATCCATTCAACAGTTCCATTCCCCGTAAAATATATATTCAGAACACGATTATTGGATAATGGCGTTGCTGTAACATCCAGAAATTCAAAACCACAACCTTTGCATTTTTTTTTCTTGCGCGGAGGATAATCTAATTGCAGAGCGTGAACATCTGCGAATGTTAAAGTGTTGAATTCGGGTTGATCCTTCTTCTTTACTTTCTTATTTGAATAAGGTTGAGGATGCAATTCAGTTACTTGTATTACAATACTTGCATTTTGTTGAAGTGAAGCCCCGCGATAAACTCCGACATAGTTGTAAGTGGAGTCTGTACATATACCATTGTTCAATTGTTCGAGCCACCATCCTTTGGGCATCTCAACGGAAAAAGGAATATTATCAATCAGGAATGTATCGCGATCAATAGGTTTAGCTGATTGGGCATTACCGCAAATAACAACAAGAAGTAAAACTATTGTAGTGAAAGAGTTTTTTAAACTTCGTTGGAGAAATGGTTCAAAGTAATTCATACTAAAAATTGAGTGTTTTTATCACTTACTCGAATGCAACGCCATTCTGTTTCCTTCGCAATCCACAAACAGTGCCATGTAGCCGATGTCGGGAGCGATGAGTTTTTTAGGCATGAGAATTTTTCCGCCGGCGGATTCAATGCGATCGAGCACCAATTGTAAGTCAGGATTTCCGTTGAGATAAATTACGGGTCCCCACAAACTCGGGCGGTAAAAATCGGGATGATAACACAACGCGCCGGATACTTTTCCGCTGCCGGGTTCTGCAGGGAAAAATGCCATTCGTATAGCGCCCATTTCAGATTCGGTCATGGTGATGCCGAAAATGTATTCGTAGAACAATCGCGCACGCTTGAGATCGGAAGCCGGAATCTCAAACCAGTTTAATGCGTTGGTGGAGTTTTTCATGGTAGCGTAAATATAAACAACTGCTTTATTGCTTTCTGTATCTTTATACGGTTTTAGCGTTATAAGCATCGTATGCGGTCTCTTATTGTTTTTCTCATTGCGTTGCTTCCGGCGATGCAGCTTGGTGCGCAGTCGTTGCGAATAACCGGTTTTGTGGTGGATGCTAATCGTGATCCGATTTTCACAGGAAATTTGGTGGCGTTTCAATTGAAGGATTCCTCTTACATCCACGGCGATGTTATCTCAGAAGGAAAATTCTCACTCAAACTCAAAGTTTCAGATTCTGTTCTGCTGAAGTGCGCTTCCATCGGTTATGATCCGGTTTGGCTGCATGTCTACAGTACTGATTCTGTACTGAATCTGGATACGATTCAACTGATGAATTCACTACTTAAGACTGTTGAGATTCGTGCCGTTGCTCCAGTTGTACAAAACAAAGGCAATAAACTGGTGGTTGATGTGGAGAATACCAGCTTGGGCGCAATGGGAACGGCATACGAAGTATTGGAAAACACTCCGGGATTGCTGGTCAACACGGATGGAAGTGTAACGGTTTTCGGTCGCGGAACGGCTTTGTTGTATCTCGACGGACAACGTATTCCGGCCCAGATGTTACGTTCGGTTCCTTCTACTCAAATAAGCAGTGTGGAGATTATCAAGAATCCGCCTGCAAGTTACGATGCACAAGGTCGCGCCGTGGTGAACATCGTAACCAAGAAGAAAGCTATGGAAGGCTACAATGTGGATTTGTTCCAGGCAGCGACATACACACCGAATATTTACGGTTATACAGGAATCAACGGCTATTGGAGAAAGAACAAGTGGACGATTACAGGTCGCACCGGATTTTTCATTGGTACACGTTGGGAAAATACATTGTATCTGCGCACGTTTACCGAGGACACGGTTGCGTACACCATGCGGAATACGGTGAACAGCATTCGTCATTACAATGGAACGTATTATCCGGGTGCGACATTTCAGTACCGTCTGGACTCTATCAGTCATATTGATCTTTCGTTGACAACCAGTTTCAATCAGATCGGAGTGGATATTGACAATAGAAACCTCATCACCGCCAACAACACGGAATCAGAAATTCTGGCTTCGCGTAGAGACGACGAGAAAACTTTGGATTATCAAGCGACATTGGGTTACACACGCACGCTGGACACATTGGGAAGCGAATGGTTTACCTCTGCGTCTTACACCGATTATACTTCGAACAAGTTTGGTGCGATTTTGCAGAATGTATCAACGCCGGCATCCACCAGCAATGCAGAGTTGAGAAATGCATCTGAAAGCGGAATTCGTTTTGCCGTTGGACAGTTCAATTACACGAAGTGTTTCGATACCACTTGGAAACTCGAAAGCGGTGTGAAGTTTACGCAGATTACCAACAGCAGTGAAGTGGGAATGCAGCGACTCGTTTCCGGAGAATGGATTGATGACAGCACCATAGCGAATTCATTTCGCTATGGAGAAACCACGCTGGCCGGCTTCACTCAAGGAACATTTACCAACGGTAATTGGTTTGCCACCGCAGGTGTTCGCATTGAATTGACACGCACAGACGGTAAATCGCTGTTGTATGATTCCACCTTGATTGATACTGCGTACATCAATGTGTTTCCGGTTGCCGAATTGAATTACACGATCATGAAAGATCTCGTTTTCTCCTTGGACTATTCATGGAACATCGAACGTCCGAGCTTTCAGGATTTGGATCCATTCCTGATTTACATTGATTCACTTTCTTACATCAAGGGAAATCCTGCATTGCGTCCGGAATACACGCACGATTTCAGTGCAGAACTGATTTACCTCGAAGCAGCTTCTATCAGTTTCAATTATGCATACACCAAACAAGCCATGGATTTGTTTGTAGAGCGCACCGGACCGAATAATTCTCAATTCATCGGTCAGACCCGGAATTTCAATTACGCGAAAACTCTAGGTTTTGAAATTGCGATTCCATATCAGACCAGTTGGTGGACAACGTACAATTCAGCAGGATACAACAAATCGATTTATCATTTGGATAACGGCGTGGATTACGCGCACAATGATGCTGAAGGATGGTTCTTTGTTTTCTACAATAAGTTCAGTCTGAAGAAACATTGGTCCATGGAAGCGGTTTACTGGTACTCAACCGGCGCGGGAGAAGGATTGTTCATGGCGCGACCGATGTCGAGTTTGCGTGTTTCCGTTCAGTATAAATCCACCGATGGTAATTTCTCGGTGCGTCTGATCGGCAATGATCTATTCTACAATTCATACGCCAGAGCAGATTCCCGCATACCCGGATTCAATTTGTATTATGAGGAGCCGGGAGATTCGCGTTTTGTGCGCGTTGCCGTTTCTTATCGTTTCGGAAAGGTGAAGCAGCAGGATTTGAATCAGCGGTCGAATAATGATTCGGAGCGGAATAGGATTAAGTCTTGAATTAGACTTTAGACGTTCGACTATAGACCTGGGTAAATCGTGCTGCACTATGTGAAACTTATTCATTCCTATGTTGCTATGTGTTTCAAAATGTGTGGTACGCAATTTGGAATCCGTAATAGGCAATTCATTAATTATGTAATTTAGATACTCCTTTCAACCTCATGAAAAGGGTACTCCGATATTCACTTATCATTCTCGCTGCTGTGTCTGTGCAAACGGCGTGTACGTTTATTATCGGTAAAAAGATTGCGGGTGATACGCATTTGCGGAATGAATCTGCATTGCAAGCGAAGAAAATAGAATTGCCTTATCGCATCATCAACGGAACATTCCTCGGAGGAAATCAACGAAACTATTACGGAAACTTCTGTTCTGATTCGCTGAATCTCATTTGGAAGCACGAACTCGGTTCGGGGAAGACTATTGTAACAGCGCAAGCCGGAGTAGAAATCTGGGCAGGAGCGGGGTGGACCGGACAACCGCTGATCACGGAAGAATATGGCGTGCAGTATATTTATCAGGGCGCGTATGATCATCATCTGAAGAAGATTCGTCTGGATTCAGGTGAGCTTGTGTGGCAATATACATTCGACGACATTCTGAAAGGAACAGGAAGTATTGCGATGTTTCCGGATGCTGCAGATTCAACCCAACGACTTGTGATTTTCCAGGGAAGCAGAAAAGGGTTGCAATACACAGTGAGTGATACTGCCGTTGCGAGTTTCCGTGCGGTTTCGTGTTTCACGGGAGAAGAATTGTGGCGCATGCCTATGGACCACACCGATTGTTACAGCAGCGATGTTGATGCTTCTGCGCTTTTCCTGGATGATCGCGGATACATTGGATTGGAGAATGGATACTTTGTTGCATTCGATCCGCTGAAGCAATTGCGCTGGAACGATTCATCTTCGCGTCCGCAGTTGTTGCACAAGGAATTGATTTACTCGAATAGCGACAAAGCTGCACATGGAGGAAATCTTGTAACGGAAGCTTCACCGGTTTTGCTTGGTGATCACATTTACATCGCATCAGGATGCGGACACATTTTCGGATTCAACCTCACAACACAAAAGTTTGATTGGGATTTTGAAATCGGTTGTGATATTGACGGAACTCCTGTTGTTACATCCGACGATTGTCTGCTTATTGCAATCGAGAAACAGTACATTCCGGGTCACGGCGGTGTGATGAAAATAAATCCTGCTCGTAAACCGGAGAATTGTGTGGATTGGTATTATCCAACCGGTGATCGCAATTTCTCTTCGTGGATTGGCGGAGTGATCGGTAGTGTTTCTGTAAATGACAATTATCGTAAAGACAACGAGCCATATCTTGCAGCATTCACTGGAATTGATGGCATGCTCACTGTTGTCAATTACAAAGAATTGACATCAGATTTCGTTGCAGGTCCTGATGGAAAAACACTTTACCCGAAACCTCATGCGGTTTTCGTGAAGGAAATCGGTCCTTCAATTTCCACTCCGATTTTCACCGGCGGACATTTAGTGGCGGCAGGATATGAAGGCGTTCGTGTTTTCAGTTATGAATCTTTCACCGGATTTACAGAAACGGATTTTCGTCCTGGAATGTTTGAAGCAACTCCAATCACGCACGATGGTCGTGTAATCATTGCCTCGCGAGATGGTTTTCTCTATTGCATGGGAAGTGAATCAGTGTCGCCTGATTCCGTTTCTCCTGTTATCAATGTGCCGATTGATATAGTACAAACAACAACGCCGCAGCTGAACAGATCTTGCAATTCAGTTCATGCAATGCTTACGCCGCATGATGTGCTCGCAGCAAATCTTCGTGAGCGCAGAGATTCTTTGGCGATACCTGAAATGCCAACGACTACTGATGTTATACCGGAACTTTTCGGAGATATTGTCAGTACATCGACGCGAAGACATTCAATGATATTGACTGCAATAAACGCGAAGCGGGATTCGCTAGCGGCAATTGCTGCTGTTGCGATTGCAACACCAACGCAGAACGAAATTAAACAAGGTTCAGGTTCCTGCTTTCTTATCGCCGGCGTTTTCCGTGTGAAAGAGAATGCGGAGAATTATGTGAAGCGCTGGAAGGATAGAGGTTATCCTGCTGAGATGATTGTACAGCCAAGCGGAATGCATTATGTTTCAATACAGAGAGGAGAAACAGAAGAGGAATTGTTGTCCTTCCGAAACAACATGCAGAAAACCAAAGATCCGGCGCCTTGGGTGTGGATTTCGCAGGAGTAGATTTACATTTTTCTCCACCCAACGATCTTGGGCGGTTGATCAACATAAAAAAACTCATACCGTGCACCGTTCTGTAGTCCTTTGATTCCGCGTAGATCTACAGTAAAT
>JBJOKQ010000075.1:0-15011 GCA_046046005.1 Bacteroidota bacterium
TGTACGTACCCGTCATCATTTAATACTAATGCGGCTGATGTCGGATCAGTATCCATTGGTCCGTTATATGATCCGGAACAATAGAGAATATTACCGTCGTATACCACACCTCCGTAACTGTTGTATCCAGATCCACTCAGACAGAATGCATAGAGCAAATTTCCGCTTGGCGAATACTTAATGATAGCCGGTTCCGGAAAAGTCGTCGCTGTTGTAGTCAACGGTGCAATATAAATTCCCGCTCCAAGATCCAGATCGCATGTGTCATAAAGCGAACCCGATAACAAAATGTTATCGTTCGCATCACACGTGATTTCAAACACATCTTCGTAATTGAGGCTGCCGTATTTTCCTGACCACAAATGATTGCCATTAGAATCGTACTTGGCGAGGAATACATCCGTGTTGAAAGCACTCGGCGCGTTATTCGAAACCAATAGATTCACGCCCGGACCAGGATCTGTATCCAGTGTTCCCTGAAATGAACCCGCCACAATAATATTGTTGTTCGCATCTGTCGTGACTGTTGGCCAAACACTGTAGACAGGTGCAAGAAGTTGCTTCACAAAGATGAAAGTTGCGTTCGTATCGTATTTCGCAAAGTAGGCATCCGATCCTTGACCTTGGTAAACTGCAAGTGTATCCATACCGAAACCGGGATTGAAGTTCACAGTTCCACCCATCTCTCCGGCGAATACAAGATTGTGATTTGCGTCAATAGTCAGAGCTCGTGGACGTGCATATCCGGGATCACCGAAATTGACTCCTTCCAGCGATTTCTGCCAAATGAATTCTCCACTTGAATTGTATTTGGCAATAAATCCTGCTCTGCACCATGCAGCAATTGAGGGTTGCGCAACCGTACTGTCTGAAGGATCAAAATCTGTATAACATCCGAACATTCCTCCAACGTAAACTGAATTGCCTGAACAAATCAAACTGTTGAACTCTTCATTGCCTGAATTGCCGAACATGTGCGCCCATTCGACATTTCCTGAAGGAGAAATCTTTGTCAAGGTCATGTCTTCATTCATGTTATACGTAAACTGAACTGTGTCCGTGGTTTGATTATAGTAAAAATCAATTCCGGCGTCATGTACATTAACCGTGCAGTACACATTGCCTGCTGCATCACATGCAATATCAGTTGGTGTAATGGAAGAAGTCATGGAGTTCTGTACCATCGGAAACGGAACCACCCATTGCATATTGCCGTTTGCATCGAATTTCTCGACGAAATATCCTATACCGGTAATAATGAATGTGCCTGACGAAGGATCAAGATCTACATTATAGTTCTGGGTGGAATACGCTCCAAGTATGAACGTATTACCATTCGCGTCAATCGCATTGTCGTATGCGTAACATTGTCCGTTACCGGTTGGCGTGAGCGCCCACGATGCAGTTGGTAATTGTGCAGAAACTGTACAGACTAAAAGACTGAACAACGCAGTTTGAATAAATTTCATTTTGATAGGTTTGCCTACTGAAATGTAAGCAAATTCTTCACGCAATCAAATCAATTTCCCAATGAACGGAAACCTTTGCGGAGAATTCGTAGATCGTTGCTGATTTTATAATCCTTGGCATAAAGGATATTCAGACGCACTCGAATGTCTTCTGTATGTTGCTGCTCCGGTAATGCAACCAACGGATTCAATACTCCGGTTCGTATTTTCGGAAGGTTCATGTCGTGATTTTTTCCGGGTGCATATCCTACCCATGAACGGTTACCGAACAGAACACGCAAGATATTGCCTACAAATCCGAATGGATTTTTCTGGATCCACATCAACAACGGACACAACATCAGCAATCCAAAAGCCACACTGAAATCCACAACGCGTTTGTTGCGTCTGTTTACAGGTTTACTTACCGAATTGATGTCAATTACATAAAGATCACCGGCCGTGTCAATGGAATTACTTCCGATAATCGACAAACTCTCAGGAGGTGCAATTTTGTACGATACTTTGCGCGAATCCCCCAGTTGCGCCATACGATCAATAATTTCCTGCGCACTGATATCTTTAGCACAGAAAATGATTTCATCAATTGAATAAATGTTCACGATTTCGGAAAGCTGATCAAATCGCCCCAAAACATTGTTGCCATTGGCTTCCTGACTCGTTGATACAAATCCGGTAAACCCCGGTGTGATTCCGGTTTGCGCAACAAGATTTTTCACTCGATCACATTCTTCCGGACTTCCTGCAATAACAACGCGTTGCGGTCCGCCTGCATCCATACGCATTGACTTAATTCCAAGTGCATGGAAAAGGATGCGCGTAAATGACAAACTGATCATTGACAATCCTGCACCGAACAGAATCATTGCCCGTGAGAAACGATATAATTCCGGCAACAACGAATACACGACGAGAATGCCGATCGTACCAATGAGAATTCCGCGCATGATCTTTAACAGACGCACGGGCTTGTCGTAACCTCCGCTGTAATACACAGAAACGATCCACACAAATGTGTAAAGCGGGAAGAAGATATTTACGAGTTCATTCTGGTAATATCCTCCTGAATACGCCAATTTCACTTTCGATTCGTAATAACCTTTTACGAAGTACATTCCTGCAAGAATAATCGCTCCGTCGAATGCCGGTAACGCAATTGCTTTCAGAAAACGCATCGCAATCGCAGCTCCTGCACGCAACCAAATCGCCATGTTGATGAGGAACGAAAACAGCTTCGCGTTCTTCTGAGAGAAATGTTTCCGAGCGAAAATTACCATTGCACGATAAAACACGAAAACATAATTCACGCTGCTCTTCTTCGTGCTTTCTCCTTTGTAGTGAATGATGCGTGTATCGTGGTAATAGTAGTTCTTGTAACCGCCGAGTATAATGCGATAAGAAAGATCAATATCCTCGCCGTACATGAAGTAATCTTCGTCAAGCAACCCGACTTTGTCAAGTGCAGCTTTGCGCATCAACATGAACGCTCCTGAAAGTATTTCCACTTCGTGAGTGGCATTCTTATCGAGATAACCAAGATGATACCGCCCGAACGTTTTCGACTTTGGAAATAGTTTCGATAAACCGAAAATCTTGTAGAACGCAACGGATGGAGTCGGAAGTCCGCGTTTCGATTCAGGAAGGAAGTTTCCTTTTCCGTCAATCATCTGTACTCCCAAACCTCCCGCATCAGGATGCGCATCCATGAACGAAACTACTTTGCGGAAAGTATTTTCCTCAACAACAGTATCGGGATTCAAAAGAAGAATGTATTCTCCTTTTGCAACACGCATCGCTTGATTGTTCGCTCTTGCAAAGCCCGTGTTCTCTTTGTTGGCGATGAGAATTACTTCAGAAAATTTATCCCGAACCATCTTCACCGAACCGTCTACAGAGTTGTTGTCAACCACGAACACTTCACACTCCATTCCTGTAACTGCTTTGCGTACGGAATGCAGACATTGCTCCAGAAAATGCTGGACGTTGTAATTGACAATGACGATGCTGAGTTTCAAAATGCGTATTACTGGTGTGCCGTTTCGGGCAGGGCGAAGTTACAAACGTAAATCGAGTGAAAATAGTGTGTGAACGATGAATTTCGCTGAATTTGAAGGAATTCAATCAGCGCGACATAGTTCCTTCATAAGGAATTCGGTTCACAATGGACCGACCCAACGTGATTTCATCAGCATATTCCAGCTCATCACCAACAGCAATTCCACGTGCTATGGTGCTGACAGGCACATTCAGATCTTTCAGTTTTCTGAAGATGTAAAAGTTCGTGGTGTCGCCTTCCATAGTGGTGTTCAACGCCATGATGATCTCTTTCACATTGCCGGATTTAGCTCGATCCACGAGAGATTCAATATTCAGATCGTTCGGACCAACGCCATCCATCGGAGAAATAATTCCTCCAAGTACATGATACACGCCGGAGAATTGTTGTGTATTCTCAATAGCCATCACATCGCGCACATCTTCCACAACGCATACAATACTGTGATCGCGACGGTAATTACTGCACACGCCGCACATTTCATGATCGCTGATATTGTGACAGATTCTGCAATGTTTTAACTCCGCTTTCAATTTCAGAAACGTGTTCCCGAATTTCGCAACCTGTCCGTCTTCCTGCTTCAGCATATGAAGCACGTAACGTAACGCTGTTTTGCGACCTACGCCTGGCAATGAAGCGAACGCATCAACAGCTTCTTCTATTAGTTTGGACGGATATTGAATCACGGAAGCAAAGTTAATATCAGTGTGCACCCTTCTGCAGCGATTGACGCTCGAATTATTAAATTTGTTTTGAACACATTCCCATGCTGCAACGCCCTTCATTATTGTTTGCTTTTCTGCTGATTCTTGCAGGAAACATTGCAGCGCAAAATCCCGGTGACGATCTTTTCTCCAGAGCCGGAATCAGAACCATTAACATCGTTTTCGATCAAATTGGCTGGTGGGATTCTTTGGTGGCCAATAAACTGCTCAGCGATCAGACAGCCACGGATGTTTACATGTCTGGGAAGGTGTTTATTGATGGCGATTCACTCGACAGCGTTGGAGTGCGACTCAAAGGAAACGCGAGTTACAATCATCCGGGAACGAAGAAACCTATTCGTTTGGAGTTCGACGAGTACATCGGAAATCAGAAATACGACGGACTGACTTCATTACATCTGAATAATTCAGCTTATGATCCTACGATGCTGAGGGAGAAATTGATGCTTGATGCTTTGCGTAACCAAGGTGTTCCGGCTCCACGTTGTTCTTTCGCTTTGGTGTATTACAATGGTGTGTTCACAGGTGTTTACAATCTTGTGGAACACATTGACAAGAAATTTCTCCGAACGCATTTCAACGACGACAGAGGAAATCTGTTCAAAGGCGATCCGAACGGAACATTGGAATGGCACGGCGCAACGCAATCCGGCTATTATACTTCGTATGAACTCAAGACCAACGAAGCCGCCAACGATTGGAGCGATCTCGTTTCGCTGATCGACGTGATTCACAATTCCGGAAGTAATTTTCCGAATGAAATCCGCCAGCATTTGGATGTAGATGGATTCCTTCGTTATCTCGCAGCGCAGAATGTGTTCGGTAACCTGGATTCTTACGTGCACAATCCTCACAATTATTATCTGTATCATGATTCCATCTCCGATCGTTTCGAATGGATTGCATGGGATGTGGGATTGAGTTTCGGAGTATTTCCCAATTTCTTCAATACTTCCGCAGATGCAATGGATGTTTTTTATATTCCCGATGACGGACAAAGAACTCCATTAACAGTTAAGCTGTTTCAATACGAGGAGTTCAGGCAGATTTATCTGGATGCGATGTGCACGTTTCTATCACAAGAGTTTAACTCCAATATACTTTTTCCGAAGATTGACAGCCTTGCAGCTGCTTTACGTCCGTGGATTTACAGCGAACCGTCATCGAACAAAATGTACACAACCGAACAATTCGAAGGAAATCTTGGATACAATTCCTATTCGGTTTGGATTCTCGCTGAGATTCCCGGATTAAAAGAATTCATCGGAAAGCGAAGCGGCAATCTTTCGATTGAACTTTGTGAAACAGGCTGGAGTTGCATTCAGGGAGCAGTTGCAACACAAATCTCAGATGAAGCCATTCATGTTTCTCCGAATCCGTCTACTGGAACAGTAACGGTGAGTTTCGATTCTCCGGATTCGAGAACAGCAGTGTTCTATAGAATTACAGACATGAACGGAAGAATTATCCTTCAGGAAAATGTATTGATTGATATGTCAACGTATTCAAGAACATTGGATTTCAGCACTTATGCATCAGGAACTTACGTGCTCCGTGTTATCGGAACGTGCGATGAAATCGTCAGAAAGATTGTTATCATTCATTGATGTGTCAATAACTCTGTTCATTAACTGCTGTTGATGAGCCGCCCGCGTCATTTTCATTCGCGGTAACTTTCCTGAAAATATTTTATGACACCTTTACTCATCCTGATCTGTGTAGGGATTTACACCTTGATTCTTTTCGGAATCACATGGTGGACATCCCGCGGAGCAACCAATGAAAGTTATTTCGTCGGAGATCGCTCTTCAAAATGGTATTTGGTCGCGTACGGCATGATCGGTGCTTCGCTTTCCGGTGTAACATTTATGTCCGTTCCCGGAGGCGTAGGTGCTTCCAAGTTCTGGTATTTTCAAATCGTTCTCGGTTATCTCGTCGGTTACGCAGTTATTGCCTACGTGCTCTTGCCTTTGTATTACCGCATGAATCTGACTTCCATCTACACGTATCTCGAGAAAAGATTCGGAGTTCACGCCTATAAAACCGGCGCGTTCTTTTTCATCGTGTCGCGCGTTTTAGGCGCGGCTTGTCGCATGTTCATCGTGGTTCTTGTTTTGCAGAAATTCATTTTCGATGCTTGGGATGTTCCGTTCTGGGTAACGAGTCTGATTTTCGTTTTACTGATTCTCGGTTACACGTTCAAAGGCGGCGTAAAAACCATCATCTGGACGGATACATTGCAAACCACATTCATGCTGTTGTCTTTAGTGCTCAGCGTAATTCTGATCGGTCGCGAGCTCAACATTGACGGAGTGATTTCTCACGTGACGGAAAGCGCGAATTCGTCCATTTTTAATTTGGACTGGAAATCAGGTTTGTTCTTTCCGAAAGCATTTTTCGGCGGAATGTTTATCGCCATTACCATGACAGGAATGGATCAGGAAATGATGCAGAAGAACATCAGTTGCAAAAATGTGGGTGAGTCCCAAAAGAACATGATGACATTCAGCGCTGTGCTTGTTGTTGTAAATCTTCTTTTTCTGGCGTTGGGGGTTTTGATTTGGGATTATGTTCAGGCGCATCCTGAATTTACAACTGTGCTGACAGATAAAACAATGACAACGGATGAATTGTTCCCGTCAATTGCTTTGAAATCGTTGGGAACGGTTTCTGCTTTGTTCTTCATCATCGGATTGATTTCAGCAGCATATCCAAGTGCAGACGGAGCGTTGACTGCCTTGACAGCTTCTTTCTGTATTGATTTTCTTGGATTCAATCGCGAAGGTTCTACATGGACAGAAGAGGCGAGAACACGCGTGAGAAAGATTGTTCACATTGCTTTCTCTGTGTTGCTCTTCCTTACATTGCTTGTTCTGAAGGCTGTTAATGACAGAGCCATCATTGATCTGATTCTTTTCCTTGCAACAATCACTTATGGTCCGCTACTCGGTTTGTTTGCATTCGGAATATTGGTGAAGAAGCGTACGGTACACGGTTGGCCGGTTGTTATTGTTTCGCTTCTGGCCCCTGCCATCTGCTTCGTTTTGAATTATCTCGCGAAGAATATGGATCCGGGAACATTCCTCGGTGGTTATAAATTCGGTAACGAGTTGCTGATCATCAACGGAGGTTTGACATTTATCGGATTGTTTATCATATCAAAACGTTTGACTCATGAGTAATCAGCGTTCAGGTTCGGTATTGTTTCTGCTCGACAGAACTTTGCGTCAGATGCGACATGCTCTGCAACTTCATTTGAATGAGAAGAATGTAAATCTGACTGTGGATCAATGGATATTACTGAATGAAGCCGCATCTGCGGGTGTGATTTCTCACAACGAATTGTCCAAACGCGTATCAAAAGATCCGGCCTCGGTTACACGAATTGTGTCTTCGTTAGAGGAATTGAAACTCATCGCGAGAATTCCTTCTAAAACAGATCAGCGTGTTTTACTATTGAAAGTTACAGCTTCAGGTCGCAAGGAATTACAACAGGCCGCTGCGGCAATACAGAACTACAGAAAATCAGTTTTGAAAGGAATCGAGAAAGAAGAACTCCTACACGTAAAAGTGTTGCTGGATAAAATGTTTGAAAACACAGGTGGAACTCTGATTTAACTTTCAGTTTCCGGAATCCTGAATGCGTAATCCGTAATATCTAGTACAGATCAGTCTCATCCACCAAATCCTTAACATCTTTATACTGCACTTTTTTCATTTCTTCTTTCTGTGCAGCTTTGTGAATGTCGGTATTACCAGGATTGTTATTGTTGTCGCCCGGATCCATGGAATTATTCAGATCAAAAACATCATACATCAGGTAATTCCCTTGCGAACGCTTGGCTTGCCCGAAACGGAAAGTGATTCCGGCTTGCAGGAATAATGTTCCTTCCGGTCTTGCTTTGTAGAACGGGGTAAGCGGACGTAAGTCGTGAATCTGATTGAAAGAATAGGAGTAGAACCAGTAATGATTGCGAACTGCGAATCCACCGGAAAAGAAGAAGTTCACTCTGGAATTTGGTTTAAAATCGAAACGAACTCCGTTTGCAATTCCGAAATGACCGAACTGAATTACGCTGTCAATACCGAGGTAAACGGAGTCTTCGTTGCTTACGTTGTACAATCCTCCGTATGACTTGCTGAAGATGTTGATACTGAACTTATGATTGGGTTGAATGGTAAGTGAAGAATGTCTTGGGAACTGAAATTGGAAGTAAACCGGTCCGTCCAATTTACCAACGCGAAAACCGAGCATCGGCATGAAATACTTGTTACCGAATATGAAGTTCTTCGTTACTCCGGCACGAACGCTGAAAGATGGACTGATCATATAATTCAACACAAGCGTTGAACCCAAACGATATCGCGCTGTTTGTTGTCTGTTGTATTTGTCACCGGTAACAAACGGATTCACATCCGCGAAAATGATGAACTGTGACTTGAATGTCCAGATACCACGCAAACCGATTCCGAGTTTGTAAAGTTTGTGCTGCTTGTTCAGTCCTTCAAATTCCGGACGATCTGTCAACGCGTTCATTGTCATCAGCAAGTGAAACGTATTCACATCTGTACTGTCTTGCCCCGCGAATTTCGTTTTGGTGTAGAGTGGTGTATAGAATGCTAAACTGGATTGAGCGAATCTGTATTTACCCAGACGGTTTTCCAGAATAGGAACGTTTCCGGGCGCAGGCCGACTTCCGGTGGAGAAGAAGCTTATGGATAAACTCGGGCGGATGTAGTTGCGAACTTCTTTGGGTTTCGAATTCTGACGCAGCGAATCGACGCCGGTAGAATAGGCGGAAAGCGGATTCAAAAGAAACCCGCTTAGAACAATTGCCAGTGCGAATGATCGTCTCAGCATATTATTTCGGATTTACGGGTTCCGGTTTCTTGTTATCTTCTTTCAGCATCTGAAGAAGTTCTTTCTTGAAATCTTCTTCGGCTACATACAACTGCGCCAACTTTTTCGCAGGTAAAACTTTCTTCAGTTTCTCGTGCATTTCCTTCTGCAAATCCAGATCCTGCTGACGTAACGTCATTTCCTCGTCGGCGAGTTTCAATAACTCATCTGCACTCAGTTTGTCAGCTTCTTCCTTCACTTTCTTACGATTCTCCTGCAGCTGCTTACGCACAACATCACGTTTGTCCTGATACTCGTTGTAAATCGGCCAGAACTTCTCAGCTTCTTCAGATGTAAGATCAAGTGCTTTGGTGATGAACGCCACCTTCAAAGCCTGAACACGATCTGCGCCCGACTGCGTTGGTTTGTCGCCCTGCTTATTCTGAGCTCCTGCTGTAAACACACAGGCGAACAAAATCAGTATGAGGTATAATTTTCTCATTTTATTTTTTGTTTCCCGGATCAATAACGTCAAGAGAGTTTTGATCATCGAGTATGTATTGAATCATTTCGTCATTATCAGAGTCCTGTTCAGCAACCGCATCATCGTAAATGAATTCTGCTACCAGAGCTTCATCCATCATATCCGTTTCTGCCATGATTGCTTCTTTGCTCAGTTTGATGTTTCCTTCTGATGAAGGTTTAACGCCTTCGTTATTCTTTGCAATATTTTGCAATTGCGACTCTGCGCGTTTTACAATTCGCTCTTCCTGTTGGAATGCATTAACTGTTACAGTATCATCTTGAAAACGTGTTTTATTCGAAGCGAAATCATTCACCGGTGCAACTTCGTTGTTACGCGTAAAGAACCAGATGGAAACAATCAACAACGCAACACTTGCAGCTACAGCTGTAATCTTACCGTAACGCTGAACGTATTCTGCAAATACAATTACACGAACCTGCTTCTTTTCAGTTTTGATTTCAGGTTCAACCTTCGCAATCACTCGATCCGCCAGCGAATCGAAATAGCCCGCAGGAACTTCGTCGCCGTGCAACTCTTCATCAGACAAAGCTGTCTGTGAAAGAATACGATCCGTTAATGATCCGAAATATTTCTCCGGAACAACAAAGCCTTCGTCCTGCTTCAGATTGTCAAGAGAAATGTGCGCTTTCAGTTCACGCTCCAACTCTCCGAAATATCCTTCAGGAACTTCAGATTCGGTTTTCGGTAAGTGACTTTCGAGATGCAAACGCGCTTCAAGGTTCGCTTCGAAATTTTCAAAGTAACCTTCCGGTACCGTGAAACCATTCTCTGTGGGAATCACAGTTCCTGCGTTGATCTGCTCTTCTGCTTCTGCGAAATACTTTTCAGGAACAGGAAACTCTCCGGCTTCAGGTATTAGAACGCGTGATACAATCTGATCGGGCAGTTCTTCAAAGTAATTTTCGGGCACAACAAATCCGTTCGCTTTACCTTTCATAGCATGAAGGGCAGGAGCGTGGATGCTGAGATCATCAGCATTGTCAGGGATCATATCGTTGCGTTCGTCTGACATTATATTGTTCTTTCTTCCGAAGTATTGCGGATGTATTCTTCTATTTTCTTTACAGCGTGATGATAGGAAGCTTTCAAAGCACCGACTGATGTGTCGAGAATCTCTGACATGTCTTCGTAACGTATGTCTTCAAAATATTTCATTGTGAAAACGATGCGTTGCTTCTCCGGTAACTGTTGAATGGCCAGCTGAAGTTTCTTCTGTATTTCGTCGCCTTTGAAATTATTTCCATCATGTAACTTGTCTTCAATCGAATATTCAACATCGCCGTAACGCACCATGAGTTCTGATTTTCGCTGGCGGATAAAACTCATCGTTTCATTCGTTGCAATGCGATACAACCACGTATACAACTGCGCATCTTCCTTGAAGTTGTCAAGTCCTTTCCAGGTTTTGATGAATGTATTCTGCAATACATCATCCGTGTCGTCGTGATCAAGCAACATCCTGCGGATATGCCAATACAGCTTGCGTTGATAGCGATTCACAATCAGGCGAAATGCCTGCTGCCGGGTTTTATCTTCCCGAAACATTGCTACCAGTTCTTTATCGCTCAGTTCTGACATAAAAAAAGCCGCGCCGTTTTGCAGCGCAGCTCCAAGTTAGGAATTCGTTTTTAACCTTTCCGGCTAACCGCTTTCATCGCTGCTTCAACAATGTTTCGTGTGTCGAGACCGTATTTGGTCATCAGTTCATCGGGCGTGCCGCTTTCACCGAAACTATCATTTACCGCAACCATTTCCAGCGGTGCAGGGAATTCAGCGGTGAGTGTACCGGCGATACTTTCGCCAAGTCCACCCAAACGATTGTGCTCCTCTGCAGAAACTGCGCATTTGGTCTTTCGGACTGATGATAAGACGCAGGCCGTATCCAAAGGTTTAATGGTGTGGATGTTTATTATTTCAGCAGAAATGCCCTTTTCTTTCAGAATTTCCCATGCTTCCAGTGCTTTCCACACCAAATGCCCGGTGCAGAAGATGGACACATCCGTTCCTTGTTCCAGAACAATTCCTTTACCGATTTCAAACTTCTGATCGGCTGGAGTAAAGTTCGGAACGGACGGGCGACCGAAACGCAAATAAACAGGACCGTGGTGTTCTGCAATGGCGAGTGTTGCTGCCTTCGTCTGGTTGTAATCGCATGGATTAATCACCGTCATTCCCGGAAGCATTTTCATCAAACCAATGTCTTCCAGAATCTGGTGTGTTGCTCCGTCTTCTCCCAATGTAAGTCCGGCATGTGATGCGCAGATTTTTACGTTCTTATCAGAGTACGCAACCGACTGACGGATCTGATCGTAAACACGACCGGTAGAAAAGTTAGCGAAAGTTCCGGTGAAAGGAATTTTTCCTCCAATGGTGAGACCAGCTGCCACACCAATCATGTTGGCTTCAGCAATTCCAACCTGATAGAAACGTTCAGGAAAATCTTTCTGAAACGCATCCATCTTCAGTGAAGTCCTGCTCCGAATCCGGAACGCGTGTCTTTCTTTTCTTTTGGTACGTATTTCTTTTCCATAATGCTTAGTATAACTTGACTGTCACAGCTCCGCCCGGTTCCACCTTGAACTTCTGTTCTTTGGTGTAAATGGTTTCTTTCGCTGCTTTTGTTCTGAAGATCACACGGTAATTGCCCGGCTGTAAAGTCAGATTCTCATTGGTTCGTTTATCATCGAGATTGCAAACCCACGTTAATGTATTTTTCTCTTCGAGGAAAACTTGTCCTGTTCCTTCTGCAGGTTTGAAAATGCTCACCGTTCCTGCCTGCGGAATTAAAATGTCGGTTGTACTGCTTTGCGCAATCGAAACTCCTTTCATGTAAATGCGAGGCAAAGTCAGAATTTCAAGATCGTATTTACCGACTATGTATTTCTGCTTGGAGCCGAAGTCCTGCGTGACGAGCGTATTCATGTCCCCGCTTTTCCTGATGATCGCTTGCAGTCGCGTGTAATTATTCGTTCCGGCGACCTGAAGATTCAAAAATCCTTGAGGGGCATCCAAAGCAATAATGTTGTGAATGCCCGGCGTTATGACAATGTTCTCTTTGACCTGTGCAGGAATTGTATGAACAACCAATCTGTAAGTGCTAAGCGGATCAAGAATTACAGTATCAGGAACACCGCGGTGATTCATGGTGTGCATATAGCTGTAACGAATCACGCCGGTTGTCTGATCGTAGAATGTCATCGCAACATCCGTCTCCAGCGGCTTGCCTTGATTGTTCAGCAAGTTCACTTGACAAGTTGTGTTATTCAACGCTTGTGATACGACGATGTTGAGTACCTGCGTGAAAGTTGCTTCGGAAGAAATATCATACATCTTGCCTACGCAGTTCAACGATTCGAAGTTTCCTTCCAAACCTATTCCAAGCACGAATGGCTTCAGAACAATTCCTTTAGATTGCAGAGCCAATGAAACTGCACAAGGATCGCCACCGCATTCTTCAATGCCATCAGTAATCAGGATGATGATGTTTCTGCTGTTGACATTATCAGAAGGGAAATCGTTCCCGCACTGTTCCAGAGTATACGCAATAGGAGTTGTGCCTTTCGGAACAATGGTCTCCATGCGTTTTTTCATTGCAGGAATTGCAACGTTCGGTTTACCGATCGGAACTTCGAGTTTGGAATCTTCGCAGTTGCGTTGCGGCTGCAAAGAATATTGGTGACCGTAACAACGCAAGCCCAATTCCAGATTCGGAGTGCCTTGCAAACTATCGAGGAACTGAACGAACAATCGCTTGGCGATGTCCATCTTCATTCCGGTTTGCCAGCGTCCGTACATGCTGAACGAAGCGTCGAATACAAACAGGATACGCGTAAGCGGTTGCTGCTGGTTTCTGTTTTGTGCATGCAATGAACCTGCCGGAAACAATCCGGAGATCAGCAGCGCAATTACGAGTATCAGTTTTCTCATAATGAGTCGGATTAATAATCTCCGACAGTTTCAGGAAGTTGTGCGAGCGCTTTCGCAAGCTGCTCATCATTCGGTGCAACACCGTGCCATTTGTGTGTGCCCATCATGAAATCCACGCCGGCTCCCATCTCTGTCTTCATCAGTATAACGACGGGTTTGCCTTTTCGTGTATGTGTAAGTGCGTTTTTAAGTCCGGAAACCACTTGATTCATATCATTTCCGTTCTCAATATTCAGCACTTCCCATCCGAATGCAGTGAATTTCGCTTTCAGATCACCCAATGGCAATACTTTATCCGTCGGACCGTCGATCTGTTGCCCGTTAACGTCGATCGTGCAGATCAGATTGTCAACTTTATTGGCTGCTGCGTACATCGCCGCTTCCCAAATCTGACCTTCCTGAATCTCGCCGTCGCCGTGCAACGTGAACACGGTACGATCATCTCCATTCAATTTCTTTGCCAAAGCTGCTCCGATGGCAACCGACATGCCTTGTCCTAACGATCCTGAAGCAATTCTCACTCCCGGAAGTTGATCGTGCGTAGTTGGATGCCCCTGCAAACGTGTATTCAGTTTTCTGAAAGTCGACAATTCGCTCACAGGGAAATATCCGTTACGAGCCAGTACACTGTAGTACACAGGAGAAATATGTCCGTTAGAAAGGAAGAAAAGGTCTTCGCCTTTTCCATCCATATTCCAAGCGGAAGGATTGTGTTTCATCATTTCACCGTATAGCGCCACGAAGAAATCCGTGCAACCCAGCGATCCGCCCGGATGTCCTGAATTTACTGCATGTACCATGCGGAGAATATCACGCCTAACTTGTGAAGCGAGTTTTTCGAGATCTTGTATCTGAGCCATTTTCGGAATGATATTGTACTTTCCGGCTGCGTTTTCGCATTGAATTTCGCCTTCCGGATTCTGATTTGTGGCAAAAGTACGTCTTTGACCTCCCGCAGGGTTCGGTGTTGAAAACAATGATGCGATGTTGAAAACTACGATCTGCTGAGTGAAAATGCCGGAAATAATTTTTCCGTGAAAGAGTATTTTTGCCCCCCTGAGGAGATGTCTCTTCAGATCATACCCGAAATCAGATTATGTCATTGAAGTGCGGAATTGTTGGATTGCCAAACGTCGGAAAGTCGACGCTATTTAACTGTTTATCAAACGCTAAGGCTCAGGCTGCGAACTTTCCGTTCTGCACAATCGAGCCAAATGTTGGCGTGATCACCGTTCCGGATGAACGTTTGAATAAACTCGCAGAACTAGTTAATCCTGAGCGGATTCTGCCGACAACTGTTGAAATCGTTGACATCGCAGGATTGGTTGCAGGTGCGAGCAAAGGTGAAGGTCTGGGAAATAAGTTCTTGGCGAATATCCGCGAAACGGACGCAATTCTGCACGTTTTGCGTTGTTTCGAAGATCCAAACGTGGTTCACGTGAGCGGA
>JBJOKQ010000076.1:0-14974 GCA_046046005.1 Bacteroidota bacterium
GTGTGAGCCAATCGAAAATCTGGTTGATGCTTTCTTCTACCTGCGTTGCAGAAATTCTTCCCCGATCGCCTGTGAGAAGTTTTGCCTGTACGCCGGAGTTACGTGCAATACCACCACCTTCGTATTGGTAAATATGTGATGTGTAATCGCAGACAACTTCATCACCGGGTTTGGTCAGAACGTTAATTGCGATCTGGTTGGTCATAGTTCCGGAAGGGCAGAACAGTCCGGCTTCCTTACCGAACATTTTTGCTGCACGTTCTTCAAGCGTATTAATCGTAGGGTCTTCACTGAAAACATCGTCACCGACTTCTGCTTTGAACATTGCGTCCAGCATTCCGGGCGTCGGTCTGGTTACGGTATCACTGCGGAGATCAATTTTCATAGTTGAGAAATGAGGAACGAAATTACTCAAAAAACAGGGGCTTTCCATCGGCTAATTGCATGATGATGGAACTGATTTTTCGCATCTTTGTGCAAGACCCCATGAGAAGCAAAATTTTACTTCTGGTAATTACCGCTGTGTTGTGTCAGGAATTGTCTGCGCAATGTCAGGCTTGGTGGGTTTTTCTTACAGACAAGAAAGGATCTCAGTTTGATCCTGCGGCGTATTTCGATCCTGCCGCAATTGAACGAAGAAATAAAATCGGAGTTTCGCTTTATGACAGTACCGATTTTCCGGTAAGCCCCTTTTATCTGGATGAAGTAAGCAAGGTGGTTGACACTGTAGGTTACGCGAGCCGCTGGTTGAATGCTGTTGGTGTTGTAGCGAGTGAAAAGCAGGTACAAGAGTTGCGCGGATACAGTTTTGTTCGCGCAGTAATTCCACAGGGCGGATTCGGATGGCAGTGTGCACAGGTTCATTCTCCGATTGATGCGAACGGAAATCTGGATACAACGAGACAAGTAGCAATAATGCAAGGGCAGGCTTTTGCGCAACATGGCGTGAATGGTCGCGGTATACGCATAGCTATTTTAGATGCAGGTTTCTGGGGGACTGATTCACATGTGGCATTCACGGAATTGCGATTTAATAATCAGATTAAGAAAACCTGGAATTTCGTTCACAACGATTCTATAATCTATGATGAAAAAACGGATCATGGAACAATGGTGTTGAGCTGCATTGCCGGAATTGATAACGGATCACCAATGGGATTAGCTCCCAAAGCCGACTTCATGCTTGGAATTATTTCCAAAGAATACGGAAATCAGTATCGCGCAGAGGAAAGATATATTGCCGGCATCGAATGGGCTGACCGCTTTGGTGCGAACATCATTAATATATCAGGCGGGCCCAATGAAAATTCATATTTCGCAGAAGATATGGATGGCAAGACACCGTTGATTTCGCAAACATGTAAGATAGCGGCAAGAAAAGGAATTCTTGTTGTTGCAGCTGCCGGTAACAATGGAAGCGGAAGTGAACGGCAATTGTTGCCGCCGGCAGAAACTGACAGTGTGTTGTCCGTAACGGCATTGGGACTATCAGGATATTCTGCAGAGTACAGTGCAGTCGGGCCGACACCTGATTTCCGTCGTAAACCGGATTTGTGTGCCGCCGGTGATGTATTCGTTGCCGCTCACGAAAAGAAAGCAGACGCTTATGCTGAAGCGGAAGGAACATCATTCTCCACACCGTTAGTTGCGGGATTTGCGGCATGTCTTATGCAGTTATATCCGAACATCACAGCTATGGGTGCGATTGATACTTTGCATGTGTGTTCGCATTTGTATCCTTACTACGATTATTCGCATGGATACGGAGTTCCGCAAGCTGATTATTTTTTCAGAGACAGTATCAGTGCTCGGCTGCCAACATTCACTTTTGTGAAAGCAAACGGAACTTTCAGTATTGCTGTTACTCCGGAGGCAGATACAATGAGTGTTGATGCGGAGAACAATCTGCTCTTTTGGAGTTTGACTGATAGTCAAGGCAGAATTGTGAAGTACGCAGTTGTGGAAATGAGTACTCCGTTTGCAAATTTGATCACATCCGCTGAGTTGCAGTCGGGATCGAAATATAAACTTTCAGTTTGGTACAGAAATTATTATGCAGAAACGGATTTATAGCATTGTGATCATGCTGCTGTTGTTCTGCGTAACGATTTCTGCGCAGAAAGTTCTCCTTGTGGAAGAGCCGGATACATCAGGAGAAGTTCCATTGTTCGGTCGTAATCGTGCGATTTATGTACATCCGTTAGTCAAGATCGGAGTTGTAGTTCCGGTTTATGAAAGCGGGGGAGAAATCGGACTGATGTCGACATCTTCGAGCGCCGAACTTCGAACAAAAGCTAAAATCTGCAGTTGGAATGCTTTGGTTCTCGATTTCGGATATCGTTGCGATCGATTCTCAATCGGGAAGAATGATGCGCTTGGAATTCCCGGTTTCGGCGGTGTGCACAAACGGGAGCGATTGTCGCTGCACAATATTTCATTTTCACTTTGTGATCGAGTGAATTTCGGACGCAGAGGTAATATTCTCGGAATATACACTGACTTCGGATTCTATGGAGATTTGCTTTTTCGCGGAGCACATCTGATGGTCAATGAATTTTATGATTCCAATTCAGAGACCGCCGAAAGGACGATTCAGAGAATCAAGCAAACGCATCTTCCTTTCCTTAGTCGATTCAATTACGGATTTACGGTAAGATTCGGTTGGGAGTGGGGAAGCGTTTATGCAATGTACCGCATCAACGATCTGGTTGTTGATCGTCCGCCGATTACAGTCTATTCTGATTTTCCACGTTTGATGGCAGGTGTCGAAATGTACGGCATCTTCGATTGAAGTTTCATTGCTGAATCGTATATTTAGAAATTCAAATACGATCAGTGATGACAGAACCTACACGAGTTTTTGATCTGCTTGATTTGTATCCGAAGAACTTCGGACACAAGTCGGATATGTACGGGTACAAAGTTGACGGTAACTGGAAGAAATGGAGTTCTCAGGAAACCATTGAACAGATTTATCAGCTGGCAGCGGGAATGATGGAGAATGGCGTTAAACGAGGCGACCGTGTTGGGTTGATTTCTTCCAATCGTCCGGAATGGAACATAACGGATTTCGCTGCGCAATTGTGCGGTGCTGTATTGGTTCCTGTGTATCCGAATTTATCAGAAACAGATCTTGCATTCGTTATTAAAGATGCAGGATTGGTAGCTTTCATTGCTGAAGGAAAGGTTTTGTGCGATAAAGTAAATACTGCAGTTGTTGCATCCGGAACGGCTGTTAAAATTGTGTCTATCGATAAAACAGAAGGATTTGAATCTATTGCACAGTGGTGTGAAAAGGGTAAAGCCAATCCGCATACACAGGAAATAGAAGCTGTGAAGAAGGAAACAACACCGGAAACGTTATTGACGCTTCTGTATACTTCCGGCACCACAGGAACACCTAAGGGCGTGATGTTGACACACAGAAATCTCGTAAGCAATTTTACAATACTGTGTGATTTGCCGCCCGTGGATCATACGTGCCGTGTGCTGAGTTTTCTTCCGCTGAATCATATTTACGAACGAATGCTGAGCTATCTGTATCTATACAGAGGTCCGTCGATTTATTACGCGGAAAGTCTGGAAAAGGTAGGTGACAACATTCGCGAACTGAGTCCGCATATGTTCACATGCGTGCCGCGATTGGTTGAAAAAGTATATGACAGAATCATTGCGAAAGGCGAGCAACTCACAGGCATAAAGCGCAAGCTTTTCTTCTGGGCTGTGGAACTCGGAGAACAATATGATATTCGTCCGGAACACAGAAGCGCCTGGTACAATTTTAAATTGTCCATCGCGTCAAAAATCATTTTCAGCAAGTGGAGAGAAGCGCTTGGAGGTAACGTTCGCGCAATGGTTTCCGGAGGCGCTGCTTTGAATGAAAGACTTGCCCGCATTTTCTGGGCAGCCGGAATTCCGATTCTTGAAGGTTACGGACTTACTGAAACTTCACCTGTAATTGCAGTGAATACGCTGGAGCCGGATAGCGTGCGTTTCGGAACAGTTGGGAAGGTTATTCGCAATAACGAAGTGCAAATTGCCGCCGATGGAGAAATTCTGGTGAAAGGCCCGAACGTTATGAAAGGGTATTGGAATCGTCAGGATGCAACTGATGAGGTGATTGACGCAGAAGGATGGTTTCATACGGGCGACATCGGAATTTTCGTGGAGAACCGATTTTTGAAAATCACGGATCGTAAGAAGGAAATATTCAAAACATCCGGTGGGAAATATATCGCTCCGCAGCGCATCGAAAATATGCTCAACTCTTCCCGTTTCATTGAGCAATCCATGGTTATAGGTGAAGCACAGAAGTTCGCGTCTGCAATTGTGGTTCCTGCTTATGGTTTCATCCGCGATTGGGCGGCACGGAAGAACATCAAACTCGGCGAGACTAATGCAGAAATTGCAGCGAATAAGGAGGTCTTTGCACGGATTATGCAGGAAGTTGAAAAGATGAATAAGGATCTTGCGCAGTATGAAACAATAAAGACGGTTGCTTTGATTGCTCAGCCTTTCGCTGTTGACACCGGAGAACTTACGCCCAAACTCAGTCTGAAACGTAAAGTTATTCTTAAGAAATACGAGGCGGAGTTCAATCGTATTTATCAGGAATCCTGATTTCGGTCAGTTTTCGGAACAATTCCAAAAGAATATTAAAATACTATGCATGCATAGTATTTTTTTTACATTTACAGTATGAGTTCCGAATCGCGTAAAGACACATACTGTTCACAGATCAAGCAATCCTGGCATTCCATCAGCAGAATGTACAATGCGGAAGGTGATGATCACGAACTGACGACCACATCAGGTTTTATTCTTCTTCAAATAAATAAACCGGAAGGTGTGCCTTCTACTTCGATTGGTCCCGCTTTAGGGATGGAATCCACAAGTCTGGTGCGCACATTAAACACGCTGGAGGAAAAAGGCTGGATTAAGCGCAGGAAAGATCCGAAAGATGCCCGCCGTGTTATGATCGTGCTGACTGCAAAAGGCAAGGCCAAGCGTGATGTTTCACGAGAAGCAGTAAAGCGGTTCAACGATGCCGTAGCGGCGCGCGTTGGGAAGAAGAAGTTGAAAATATTTAAAGAAGTACTCGAAGAGATAAATGAAATTGCCGTTAACGGCAGCAATTAATAAAAGTATGAGCAGACTCATCAGAAAAGTAGCAGTGCTCGGTTCGGGTGTCATGGGATCCCGGATTGCATGTCATTTCGCAAACACCGGCGTTGAAGTATTATTACTTGACATCGTGCCGCGCGAATTGAATGATGCCGAGAAAGCAAAAGGTCTTACTCTTGAAAGCAAGGTGGTTCGCAACAGAATAGTGAATGATTCACTTCAAGGTGTATTGAAAAGCAATCCTTCTCCGGTGTATTCCAAATCTGTTGTGTCGCGAATTAAAACAGGAAACTTCGATGATAATCTCAGCGAGATTGCACAATGCGATTGGGTTCTGGAGGCGGTAGTCGAACGTCTCGATATCAAACAACAGGTATTTGAGAAAGTAGAACAATACCGCAAGCCGGGATCATTGATTACAACCAATACTTCGGGAATTCCGATTCACTATTTAGTGAAAGGACGTTCCGAAGATTTTGTAAAACATTTCTGCGGAACACATTTTTTCAATCCGCCGCGTTATCTGCGATTACTCGAAATTATTCCGGGACCTTCGACAGATCAAAGTGTGATCGATTTTCTGATGCACTACGGTGAATTGCATCTCGGAAAAACCACTGTATTGTGTAAAGACACTCCCGCATTCATCGCCAACCGTATTGGAGTGTACGGCATCATGTCGTTATTCCACACAGTGAAAAAGATGGGATTGACGGTTGAAGAAGTTGATAAACTCACGGGTCCCGTATTAGGTCGACCGAAGTCTGCGACATTCAGAACATGTGACGTTGTAGGATTGGATACACTGGTTCATGTTGCAAACGGATTGAAAGATAACTGTCCGAATGACGAAGCGAAAGCGCTGTTTGTGCTTCCCGATTACGTTGCAAAGATGAACGAGAGCAAGTGGCTGGGAGATAAAACAGGACAAGGATTTTATAAGAAGGTAAAAGGATCAGGCGGTAAGAGTGAAATTCTCGCTCTCGATCTGAATACAATGGAATATCGCCCTCAACAGAAAGTGAAGTTTGCAACATTGGAGCAAACCAAACCTATTGAGAATCTGCGCGAGCGAATGAAAGTTCTCGTTGCAGGCAAAGACAAAGCCGGTGAGTTTTACAGAGTGTCTTTCGCCGGATTGTTCGCTTATGTTTCCAATAGAATTCCCGAAATCAGCGACGAGATTTACAAAATCGATCAAGCAATGAATGCCGGTTTCGGTTGGGAGCTCGGACCGTTTGAAGCTTGGGATGCAATCGGAGTGAAGGAAAGTATCGCAATGATGGACGCAGCAGGAATTCAGACTGCGGAGTGGGTGAAGGAAATGCTTGCTGCAGGTTGCTCAACATTCTACAAGATTGAGAATGGGAAGAAGTTGTGTTATGATGTTCCTTCGAAATCATATAAAGTCATTCCGGGAACGGAACAATTCATTCTGCTCGATACGATTCGTGAAAGCAAAACGGTGTGGAAGAACGCGGGTACAACGTTAACTGATATCGGTGATGGTATTCTCAATCTGGAATTCCATACCAAGATGAATACGATTGGAGGAGAAGTGCTCTCGGGAATCAACAAAGCAATTGATATTGCGGAGAAGGATTTCCGTGGTTTGGTCATTTCGAATGAAGGACAGAATTTCTCCGCAGGTGCGAACCTCGGAATGGTATTCATGCTGGCGATTGAGCAGGAATGGGATGAATTGGATTTTGCGGTACGAGCTTTCCAGAATGCAACATCTCGAATCCGTTATTCTTCAATCCCGGTAGTTGCTGCTCCGCACAATCTTACTCTAGGCGGAGGAACAGAAATCTGTCTGCATGCAGATGCAGTTGTTGCGCACGCAGAAACGTATATGGGATTGGTGGAATTTGGTGTTGGTGTAATTCCGGGTGGCGGCGGAACAAAAGAGTTTGCGCTACGACTTTCAGATAATCTATCGGAAGGAGATGTTGAACTCAATGAGTTCCGTAATCGTTTCCTGACGATAGGACAAGCAAAGGTTTCCACTTCTGCGCGAGAAGCATTTGAGCTGGGATATCTGCGTAACGGCATTGATCGTGTAGTTGTATCCAGAAATCGTTTGCTGACGGAAGCAAAAGCGGAAGCGTTGCGACTCGCAGACGAAGGTTACACAAAACCGGTTCCTCGAACTGATATCCGCGTATTAGGCAAGCAAGCTTTGGGATTGGCTTACGTAGGAGCGAATTCCATGTTGAGTGGAAAGTACATTTCAGAACACGATGCTTTGATTTCACGAAAGCTTGCCTGGGTTCTTTGCGGTGGAGATTTGAGTCAACCTACAATGGTCAGCGAAAAATATCTGCTCGATCTTGAACGTGAAGCGTTTCTATCGTTGTGTGGCGAGCGTAAATCGCTGGAGCGAATGCAAAGCATTCTGAACGGCGGCAAAGTTTTGAGAAATTAATTAGACTTTAGACGTTTGAAATTAGACGGTAGAGTGAACAAAAGGAATAGTTATAACGGCATATTAGAAAAAGAAGAATATGAACGCATATATCATAGCAGGTTTACGATCTCCGGTTGGAAAAGCACCGAAAGGAAAATTCCGCTTTTTACGTCCTGATGATTTAGCAGCGCAGGTAATTCGCCAATTGGTGGCGCAAGTTCCGAATCTCGATAAGGATAGAATCGATGACCTTATTGTCGGTAACGCCATGCCTGAGGCAGAACAAGGATTGAATGTGGCGCGATTGATTTCATTGCTCGCTCTGGATACCGACAAAGTTCCGGGAGTAACTGTGAATCGTTACTGCGCTTCAGGATTGGATACTATTGCAACTGCTTCGGCGAAGATTCATGCGGGTCTTGCAGATTGTATTATTGCAGGAGGTGTTGAATCAATGAGCTTGATTCCTATGGGCGGATGGCGCGTGATTCCGAATGCGGATATTGCAGCGAAACATCCTGATTGGTATTGGGGAATGGGTTTGACAGCGGAAGCTGTTGCTGAGGAATACAAAGTGAGTCGTGAAGATCAGGACGCGTTTGCGTTGAACTCTCACTTGAAAGCTATTGCTGCAATCAAAGAAGGTAAATTCAAATCGGGAATCGCGCCGATAACGGTGGAGGAAATCGGTCTGGATGAGAACGGCAAGCGTAAAACGTCTTCATACATTGTAGATACGGATGAAGGTCCGCGTGCAGATACGAATGCAGAAGCGCTTGCAAAATTGAAACCGGTTTTCTCCGCAACAGGAAGTGTGACAGCAGGAAACTCCTCGCAAACTTCTGATGGTGCTGCATTCGTTATTGTTGTGAGTGAAAGAATGCTGAAGGAACTCAACGTCAAACCGATTGCAAGATTGGTGAGTTACGCAGTTGCAGGTGTTCCTCCGCGCATCATGGGAATAGGTCCGGTGGAAGCAATTCCGAAAGCGCTGAAACTTGCAGGCATGAATCTGAATCAGATGGATCTGATCGAATTGAATGAAGCGTTTGCTTCCCAATCGTTAGCTGTACAACGCACTTTAGGAATCAATCCGGATGTGTTAAATGTAAACGGCGGCGCAATAGCTCTCGGACATCCATTGGGCTGTTCAGGAGCGAAATTATCCGTTCAGGTTTTCAATGAATTGAAAGCACGAAACAAGAAATACGGAATGGTAACGATGTGTGTCGGAACCGGGCAGGGAGCAGCAGGGATATTTGAAATGTTGTATTAAATGGGAGAACTCCAATATTATCACAGTCTTTCCGAAAAGGATTCCGTATTCACTACTCGACGTATAGATACCGAGGCTGAATTCGATGATTTCTTTATTTACGCAACTGAACAGACTGGGTGTTATTGGCGTGGAGTCGCTCAAGCGAAATTCAAATTTTACTCCTCGTTACAGCGTTACTGGATTTCAAATGATAAACCAAACGATGTTAACGCCGTTGAAGAATATTTAAAACTTCAGAGGAAGAAGATTTTGGAATGGAGAGGCGGGATAATTCCACGGTATCTAAAGGTGGCAATGAATGAGCGTTATCCAAGTATTTTCTCACTGCTTTCGATAATGCGGCATTATGAAGTGCCTACTCCTTGTACAGATTGGACCACGGATCCTTCAGTCGCTTTGTATTTTATGAGTGATTCAAAATCTACTGTAGAAGAGATAGAAATCGACCAATATTCATCAATTTACTTGCTAGACAGAGACCATCCATGGGTGCATTTCGATATAAAATCGAATTTGCTTACTGATTCGGAGATGAAAAGCATAAAGAAAATATTTCGTTCATTCCCTGATCAGAAATTCGAATCTGCCAAGAAGTTAGGTATTGAAATTGAAGATTTAAGTGACGAGTGGTTGATGAAGAAGAAATTTTGTGAGTCTGTGGCTTTGGGGTATGCGGCCAATCATGATGGCGTTGCACTGCGCATAGAGGATAAACCAGGAGATGTTTTTTCATGGGGTATATCAAATAACTTGAATTTGATTAGCCAGAAGGGATTATTTCTTTATCACGTTGAGCCAAATGCACCGTTAGAGGAGTTCCCTTCTCGCCTAATTGAAAATTATGCACGGAGACAAGGCAGTCTTTCAAGCCTGAAATCTTTGGAGCAGAGAGAAATTCGAGCAAAAGAAGTTTTGAAAGGTGTGTTGTGCTACAACATTAATAACAAACTTCACTCATATATCAGAAATAAGGTTGGCGAAGCTCCTTGGTATATTAATGCTACCAATTTGTTTCCTGATCTAAATAAACTTGCCGAAGAACTATTCCTTGATTAATTTAAGAAAACGTCATATGAGCACATCAATCAAAGGAGGAGAATTCCTCATCAAAGAAACACAAGCTGCAGATATTTTCATCCCGGAAGAATGGGATGAAGAACAATTGATGATTGCACAAACATGCCGCGATTTTCTGGAGCAGGAAGTGAATCCGAATCTGAATCGTATCGACAATCTTGAAGAAGGATTGATGCCTTCATTGCTGGATAAAGCTGCGCAACTTGGATTGCTCGGCATTTCAGTTCCGGAAGAGTACGGCGGTTTCGGAAAGGATTTCAAAACATCTATGCTGACAACAGAAGTGTTGGGCGCGGGTCATTCTTTTGCCGTCGCCATTTCAGCGCATACGGGAATCGGGACGTTGCCGATTCTGTATTACGGAAATGCAGATCAGAAATCGAAATACATTCCGAAACTTGTTTCGGGAGAATGGAAAGCTTCGTACTGTTTGACAGAACCGGGTTCAGGCTCTGATGCAAACAGTGGAAAGACTTCAGCAAAGCTGACCGCTGACGGAAAGCACTACGTGATCAACGGACAGAAGATGTGGATTACGAATGGCGGATTCGCTGATGTTTTTATTGTATTCGCCAAGATTGATGCTGATGAAAATCTGAGCGCATTTATCGTTGAGAAATCATTCGGCGGAATCACTTTGAATCCTGAAGAACACAAAATGGGAATCAAAGGAAGTTCAACACGACAGGTGTTCTTCAATGATGTGAAAGTTCCGGTGGAGAATTTGCTGTCTGAGCGTGGAAACGGATTCAAGATTGCAGTGAACATTCTGAACATCGGAAGAATCAAACTTGCCGGTGCTGCAATCGGCGGATCAAAAGAAGTAATTACGCAGGCCGTTCGTTATGCGAATGAACGTAATCAGTTCGGACGTCCTATTTCAAAGTACGGAGCGATTCGTTTCAAACTCGGAGAGATGGCTGCACGTGTTTACGCTGTAGAATCTGCGTTGTATCGCGTGTCGCAGAATATAGATGACGCGATCAACTCTTTGGTAGCCGGCGGAATGGATCACGAGAAAGCGAAGCTGAAAGGGAACGAACAGTTCGCAGCTGAAGCGGCAATATTGAAAGTGCACGGATCTGAAGTTCTTGACTATGTTGTTGACGAAGGCGTTCAGATTTACGGTGGCATGGGATATTCCGCAGAAGCACCAATGGATCGTGCATATCGTGATTCGCGTATCAACAGAATCTTCGAAGGAACGAACGAAATCAATCGCATGTTGATTGTTGATATGATACTCAAACGTGCAATGAAAGGTGAATTGGATCTGATGGGACCTGCTACCAAGGTTGCGGGAGAATTGATGTCTATTCCTGATTTCAGCGAACCGGATATGAGTTTGTTTGCACCGGAGAAACGCGCTATTGCTTCATTCAAGAAGGCGATATTGATGGTGGCGGGTGCAGCTGTACAGAAACTCATGATGCAATTGGCGAAAGAGCAGGAGATCCTGATGAACGTTGCAGATATGATCATTCAGGTTTACACTGTTGAATCGTTGCAGTTGCGTGTGGAGAAACTTGTTGCGAAACGCGGAGAAGCAGCATGTTCAGTTCAGTTGGACATGATGCGGCTGATGATTTACGATGCAGCTGATCGCATAAATAAATTCGGCAAGGATGCATTGAACAGTTTCGCTGAAGGCGATGAACTACGCATGATGCAAATGGGTCTGCGTCGATTTACAAAAGTGGATGCGGTGAACGTACGAGATTTGCGTAGAAGTGTTGCGGAGAAGCTGATTGCTGAAAATAAGTATTCCTTCTAAACTTCATGAGTAATCCACATAGCAAACGCATCGACGTCGCCTACTCCAAGTTCACCGGAGAGATTGCGGATATTCTTCATGATCTAAGAAAGCTCATCAATACTTCAGGTACAGGATTACAGGAAACCTGGAAGTGGGGACCCGGATTTGAAAAAGACGGAACGTTGCTCATAGGATTGTGGGGTTTTAAAAAGCACGTTTCACTGGTGTTTTATCGTGGAGCGGAAATGTCGGACAAGCACAAGTTGTTCAACGACGGTTTTGATAATGCGCACAATCGCATGATTAAGTTCTCTTCACTGAGCGAATTGAATGTGAAGAAGGTTCTGGATTATATCAAGGAAAGTGTGAAGGTAGCAGGAAAGCCGCTGCCGAAAGTAGAACGCAAATTCACTGTTCCTGGAGAACTGGAAAAGCAATTCAAGAAACAGAAGCGCGCTTCGGCTTTTTTCGAATCGTTATCGGCTGCTTGCAAACGTGAATATTGCAATTACATTAGCGAAGCAAAGCAGGAAGTCACGCGTAAACGTCGTGCGGAGAAAGTGATTGAGGCTTTGAAAGAGAAGAAGAAGTCGCTGTAATCAGGCTTCGCACGGTTTTCTCATATCCAGAAAAGTAAGATACCACGTTCCGTCTATTTCGGTGAAATAGAACGTCATGTTCATTTCCGTATTTACAACAGCGCGTGTGATTCCTGCTGCAAGTTCTGTAACCTTCTTGTTATCGGAATCACTTAGTCCTGCGTATTCCCAGATTTTCGATTCGCGGAGTTTATTCTGTTCTGTTGTGTAGCAGCCGGTAATTGACCATCCCGAAGGCATGTCGCAGTTTTTTTCAGGCCATCCGCTTGATTTCGGAGTGCAAACCATTTTCACTCTGTCCATAGGTACAAGCGAATCTCCTTTCGGATTTTTTATTCCTGCAATGTCTTTGACATTTATCATTTGCGGCAATGCTCCGTTGGAATTGATGATCCACAAACCATGCTCTTTGTTGATGAAAACGTTGAATCGCGGAGCATCAGTAACAGCAGATGCCACGAACGTGCTGTAAATCCATTCGAACTGTGCAGGATCAGAAGAAGGAGGAAGATCTTCCGAAAGTTGTTTCTTCAGAGAATCCTTAGCGGATAAAGTGTCGCTATTGATATTGTTGTCATTATCGCCGCCGCCGCAAGCGACAAGCGAAAAAGCAATAAGGAATAGCAGCGTAGTTCTCATGGTAGCGTTATTTTGCATCGCCCGGACGATTCGTGAATACGGAAAGATAGAAAATAGCAACCAGAGTTAAAACGGCCGTTATACCGAACATTACCCACGCACCCAGAAATGACCAGATTAGTCCGCCCAAAACGCTCGCTAATAAGAGTGAAATACTGCTCCCTCCGGCAAAGAATCCGAGAGCGGCTCCTTTTTCTTCTTTAGGCACGATAAGACTGATCCAGGTTTTACTGATGCCATCATTGACGGCGCCGAAGATTCCATAAAGAACCATGAGTACAACGGCAAGGATTTGCTGATCGTTACCGGAATGTGAGCTCAACCATGAAAATCCTGCGTAGGTAAGTACATAGAACAACAATCCGATAATGAATGTAGTTTTCGGATTAAACTTATCAGAGATTATTCCGGCAGGGAAAGCGAACAACGCGTAAATGAAATTATAAAAGATGTAATAAATTATCATTGATTCGTCAGCCGAGAAATAATGACCGAAGAAAGTTGCGCCGGTTGTTTCATGAATGTTTCGTAGCGCCATCAACAGAAAAAGATCGGAACTGTTGCACAACCCGAAGAGCAAGAGTCCGCCAGCTGTTTTGCGGAATTCAGCGGAGCCTTCACGCCAGTAGCTGAACATGTTTTTGAAAGTTGGAATTCTGTTACCTGTCGGAGGTGTTTTATTTTCTTTCAGGAATAACAGCACGAGCAACGAGAGAGCAGCCGGAATCAGGGCGAGATAAAATATTTCTTTGATGTTCGTCCCACGATGTGTCATTAACCACCATAATGCAAGTGATGGCCCGATGAATGCACCGATGGTGTCCATTGCTCTGTGGAATCCGAAAACTTTTCCTCGATGTTCAGCAGGTGAATTCAAAGAAAGGATTGCGTCGCGAGCACCTGTGCGCACACCTTTGCCCAGTCGGTCTGTTGAACGCATAAACACTGCCCAGAAAATATTCGGGAACAGAACGATTAAAGGTTTAGCCAGTGAGCTGAGCAAATAACCGAATCGCACGAACGGTAAGCGTTCTCCACGCAAATCTGACCACTTTCCGAACCAACCTTTCGATAAACCGGCAGCGGCCTCTGCAATGCCTTCAATCACTCCAATCCACATTGCTCCAAATCCAATTCCGGCGAGATAGATCGGAAGAACGGGATATAACAATTCGCTGGCTGCATCGTTAAGCAGACTCACCAGAGAAATAATAAATACGGTTTTGGTAAGCCATCTTGTCTGCATGTGGTAAAGATAGGTACAAGGAAGAACTATGCGAATCCGTTTAATTTCCAATATTTCACGAAATCCGGCTTGGTCCTGGATATTGAAGGTTTAATTTGGCATTATAATTGAAACACTCTTTATAAAGACAATAAACATGAAAAAGATCATCGCCATTTTCGCTGTATTCGCATTGATGTGCGGATCAGTAATTGCGCAGAACGCTCCTAAAGGTGGTAGTCCTGCAAGCGGAGCAAAAGCTAAAAAGGTTGTAAAGCCCAAAACAATGGCAAAGCCGCCTCTGAATAAGAAATCGATCTCTGTCAACCAGAAAAAAACGGTTGCTAAACCTTCTTTGAACACAAACAAGAAGTAATAATTCCCGATTGAAAAAAGGTCTCCTCCGATGCTTCGGTGGAGGCTTTTTTATTTTGTGATTTTCATCCCTATGCTTCCGCGGATGTATGCGACAAGAAATTTTATTCTTTGCACAAATGAAGCTTGTGTATTGATTTTCCATCGCACTTTGTTCACCACATATCTGATAGCGTAATCGTAGTATTTACGCGGATATGTACGACGGAAATCAATATCGCGGTCGTTGCTGGTTTCCCATTCACCAACATAGGTAAAATCGTTTCGTGTTTCTTCGAACAGTTCTGTTCCGCGAATAGGGTAGGCGAGAGTAATTGTGAAGTGATGCGGATTCGATTCGATGAGATGATTCACCGTTTCATAGATATCTTCTTCAGTTTCTCCGGGATAACCAAGCATGATGAACGTTCCTGCTTCCATTCCGAGTTCACGTGTGCGACGTATCATCTCACGTACTTTGTTTACATCAACGCGACGATCCATTGCATCA
>JBJOKQ010000077.1:0-14845 GCA_046046005.1 Bacteroidota bacterium
GCAAGCTTATCGTATTGTGAAGGAAGAGCAGGATGCGAAGAAGAACAGTTCCATTTCCTCTGCGCTTTCACTTCTTAAACCGATTGAAATCAAGAAAGCTCTTGATGAATATGTAATCGGTCAGGACACAGCGAAAAAAGTTTTGTCTGTTGCCGTTTACAACCACTACAAACGTATTGCGCAGAAACCAGCACGCAAGAACGCTGAAGAAATTGAAATCGAAAAGTCTAACATTGTATTGGTTGGCGAAACCGGAACCGGTAAAACGTTGCTCGCACGTACAATTGCGAAATTGCTGAATGTTCCTTTCTGCATCGCCGATGCAACCGTACTTACAGAAGCCGGTTATGTTGGTGAAGACGTTGAGAGTATTCTTGTTCGCCTGTTGCAATCTGCCGATTACGATGTAACCGCAGCAGAACGCGGAATCGTTTTCATTGATGAAATTGATAAAATCGCACGTAAGAGCGATAATCCGTCCATCACTCGCGACGTATCCGGAGAAGGTGTACAGCAGGCATTGCTGAAACTTCTCGAAGGTTCCGTGGTGAACGTTCCGCCTCAAGGCGGACGTAAACATCCTGAACAGAAAATGATTCAGGTAAACACCAAGAACATTCTATTCATTTGCGGCGGTGCTTTCGATGGTATCGACAAGAAAATTGCTCGTCGTCTGCAATCACAAACCATCGGTTATACTGCAAGCACGGAGAACAACGAAATTGATAAGGACAATTACCTGCAGTACATCGTTCCGCAGGATCTGAAAGCGTTCGGATTGATTCCGGAATTGATCGGGCGACTTCCTGTCCTGACGCATCTCGATCCGCTTGACAGAGCCGCATTACGCAGCATTCTTACAGAACCGAAAAACGCGTTGATGAAACAATATGTGCGTTTGTTCGAAATGGACAATGTGAAACTCACTTTCGAAACTGAAGTTCTGGATCACATCGTTGATAAAGCAATGGAATACAAACTCGGCGCACGCGGTTTACGTTCCATCTGCGAATCGATCATGGTGGATGCCATGTTCGATATTCCTTCCGACGGAAGCGTGAAACGCCTCAACATCACGCTGGAATACGCCAGAGAAAAACTGAGCAAAGCGAAGATTGAGAAATTACGCGTAGCGTAAATCAGGATTACTTTCTGTACTGAATAAACGTAAATGAGTATGCATGCTTCTCATCAGCAGCATGATGTTCACTCCATACATCCTTCCATTCCGATCCTATCTCAGGGAAAAAAGTGTCTGCGTCGAATGAATGATGCACACGCGTGTACAGAATTTCATCTGCAATGCCCATACATTGTGCGTAAATCTCGCCGCCACCGATAATGTACAGCTGATCTTCTCCTCTGCCCTTCGCAAGTTCAATTGCAACATCAATGGACTCAACCACTATTGCGCCGGGTGCGGAATAATCACTTTGTCGTGTTACAACAATATTGGTTCTTCCCGGTAACGGACGGAACTTCTCAGGAATAGATTCGTAATTACGTCTTCCAGTTACAACACAATGTCCTTCCGTTTTCTCTTTGAAAAACTTCATGTCGTCAGGCAGACGCCACAACAAACGATTATCCTTGCCGATTGCGTTGTTCTCTGCTACCGCAACTATGATGATGATTTTCATTATCGTTTGCCTAAATAAAATCCCATGGTAATTCCCATACGCGCCACAAAGTTGAATCGCTGCGGCTTGCGGTACTCCAGCAGTTGATTGGAATAAACGTACATATCATTATCGAACGGCTCATCAACAGTGAAACTGTATCGTCCGACACCGAAACCTGTGAACCATTGAAACATAAAATTGTTTTCCAATATCATCAAGCCATAGTTGAAGTACAGCGAATATCCTTTATCATAAATATTGAATCGCTGTGAACTCGCAGTAAAAACACCATTGTCAGTACGCGTTAAATCAGACCATATAGGCTCAAACGTTTTATTCACCATTTCAAAACTTGGTCCAAAGAAAAATCCTTCATTACTGGAGTTCCTTGGCATCACATACCACGCAAAATGCATGCGCGAACCGTCCCATAACAACCGACCGCCGTAATCAGCATCATATTCCTTGTCCTGGAAAAATAAATCTCCTGTCCATTCCAGATTACGATTGATCTTCTTGTACGAAAATTCGAACACGTGATTCTTAATAGCGATGCCCGCAACTCCGCCGTAATCGCGATAACTGTTGTATCGCGTAATCAATCCCAACGGATAAACACCTGCATAAAGTTTGAATGTACCGGCACGCTCCGCTTTTTTTCTGTTTTTCTCTGCTTTCGCTTTAGCATCTTCTGCTTTCTTTTCGCACTCATTTGCTTTCGCCGCTGCATCTGCTGATTTCGCATCTTCGTCTGCAGCTTTGTACAATTCCGAAACGCGATTCAATTCATCACAACTCAGATATACTTTCATCAGAGCATCACAAGCGATTCTCGTAAGCTTATTACTGTATTCTTTCTTGCCGAGTTCAGCAGCACCGAAAAGATATGCTTTGTCATTCGCACCAAAGCCGCCTTCAATTGCAGCAATATAAAATTCAACAGCGGTTTTGGAACTGCCGACTCTTGCAATAATCGGCGCCGCAGTTCCGCGATGATACTCTCCTTTTGACAATGAAGGATCGCGCTCTATGCATTTCTGAATGTGCGCTGCAGAAGTTTTTGTTGTCGGGTAATTGTATTCCTTAATTGTCCGGAGATAAGAAGTGTCTAATTCAGAATAGACTTGTATCTGCTTCAAGGCAGCATCCATCATCTCCCGATCGAACTCATCCTTCTTCTTCTTGATCTCCATGATCTTGTTTAATGCAATGTATCTGTACCAAATATCGGCAGCCGGAAACGTCTCTACCTTACGGGCAAATCGTATTCCATCATCATACTTGCTCAGATTGGTGCAGATTTCCGCCATTCCGGTGTAATACTCAACCAAAGTAGAACTGAAGTTCTCAAACTTGATGGAATAGTTCTTGCCGTCGAACACGTATCGCAAAGGATAGCGCGAAGAATTACCGAAATATTCCATCTCGGATTCCAGCGGCTTTAACACATCGTATGCCTTTTGATTTTCGCCCTTCATGCCATAAACAAATCCGAGTTCATAACGTGAATTCATTTTGAAATAACGCGCGGTTTCCTTCTGTTGTGCATCACCGTTCAGAATGACATCCTCGAATATTGCAACAGCTTGATCCGACATTGACTTTACTTTATCAATCTGCTGCTGCGACAACGCCCGGGGATTCAGACTATCCAGAAAGTCACACATGGCATTGTAATTTTTCACACCCGACTCCAGTTTCTCTGCAGGCGTTTGCGCGAAACAACTTATTGTTCCTGCAAGTATCAATATCAGGACGAAAATATTTCTCATAGAAAATCTATACTGCAACAGCAGCTTTAATATGCGGATGTGGGTCGTAACCTTCAAGTGTGAAATCTTCGTACCTGAACCCGAAAATATCTTTCACTTCAGGATTAATTTTCATTGTTGGTAAAGGACGAAAATCACGCGACAATTGCAGCTTGGTTTGTTCGATGTGATTAGAATACAAATGTGCATCACCAAGTGTATGTACAAAGTCGCCGGCTTTCAAACCGCAGACCTGCGCTACCATCATCGTCAGCAACGCATAAGACGCAATGTTAAACGGAACACCGAGAAATATATCCGCACTGCGCTGATACAATTGACAACTAAGTTTTCCATCAGCAACATAAAACTGAAAGAATGCGTGACACGGAGGCAGTTTCATCTTTTCGATTTCACCTACGTTCCAGGCACTCACAATCATTCGTCGTGAGTCCGGATTGTTTTTAATTTGATTGATCACTTGCGTGATCTGATCAATGTGTCGACCATCTGCAGTTGGCCATGATCTCCACTGAGAACCGTATACCGGTCCGAGATTTCCGTTTTCATCGGCCCATTCATCCCAAATTGTTACGCCGTTTTCCTTGAGATATGCGATGTTGGTTTCGCCTTTCAGAAACCACAATAACTCGTGAATGATGGAACGTAAATGAAGCTTCTTGGTGGTAAGCGCAGGAAATCCTTCTTCCAGATTAAATCGCATTTGATATCCGAAAACAGAAACGGTTCCTGTTCCGGTTCTGTCGGTTTTTGTTGCTCCATGCTCGAGCACATGGCGCATGAGATCGTGATATTGCTTCATTGGGAAATTTCTTTGAACTGTATAAAATTACCAATGAAAACCGTTCGTTTTCGTTAACGGAAAATCAGGTTATAAATGATTTTTCAACCACAGAAATGCAACATTTGTAAGATGAAAAGGAAATTAATGCTTCACTTCCCCGATTTTCTCCGGTTCGTGCTTGTGCCTGAACAACGCTGCAAAAAGCACAGCAACAATCAGAGCATAAACGGCGAATGCCAGCCACGCTCCATGCCAATCGGTTTTACCGTCTGCAAGTATAAAATACTTACCAATTGCCCAACTGCTCACAATTGTCCCCAGATATGCGCCGATTCCGTTCGTCATCATCATAAACAATCCCTGCGCGCTTGAACGAATGGAAGGATCCGTAGTGGTTTCCACGAACAACGATCCTGAAATATTGAAGAAGTCGAATGCCATTCCGTAAACAATACACGAAAGAATGATCATCCATAATCCGCCTGCCGGATCACCGTACGCAAACAAACCGAAGCGCAAAACCCAAGCGATCAGCGAAAACAACATTACATTCTTGATTCCGAATCGCTTCAGGAAAAACGGTATTGTGAGAATGAAAACGGTTTCTGAAATCTGCGATATCGACATGATGATCGTGGAATATTTAACCACGATTGAATCTGCATATTGCGTAATCTCCCGGAAACTGTCGAGATAAGCATCGCCATACATGTTCGTCAACTGCAAGGCCGCACCCAGGAACATAGAGAAAACAAAAAACAGCGCCATCTTGTAATTCGCGAACAACTTGAATGCATTCAATCCAAGTTGCTCAATGAAACTTGCATCAGACGAAATATTTTTCTGCGGCGGGCATTTCGGAAGAGTGAAAGAATATACTCCCAATGCAATTGCCATTACAGCCGCTATATAAAACTGATTGCCATTGTCCTTACTTCCGGAAAGATTAGTCACCCACATTGCCGCAATGAAACCGATGGTTCCCCACACGCGAATTGGTGGAAACACTTTCACTACATCGTAATTGTTGCTCTTAAGAATATTGTAAGCGATCGAATTGGAAAGTGAAATTGTCGGCATGTAACACAACATCGCCGCAAGAATGTAATAATACAATACACCCGGATCGTTCACTCCCGGAACCATGAACAACACAGCACCGTAGAGAATCTGAAGCAATCCGTACAAACGTTCTGCGTTCATCCAACGATCGGCAATAATTCCGGTTATCGCAGGCATAATCAATGAGGACAACGCAAGCGTGGAGAAAATCGCGCCGAACTCTGGGAACGACCATCCTTTTCCGTTGATACAATATGTTCCGATAGTAATGAGCCAGGCTCCCCAGACAAAAAACTGGAGAAAGCTCATGATCGTAAGTCGCGACTTGATATTCATTCAGAAAAATTGAGTACTCGTAAAGCTAGAAAGAATATCTGTCTTTACATCAGTTCGCTTATGCGGATTTTCTGCGATTCAATTCATCACGAATGCGGGAAGCGCGTTCGTAATTTTCTTCTTCGAGAGCTTTATTCAGCATCTCTTCCAATTCTTTATCCGATTTTCTCCCGAAATCATTCCCGCTGGTCACTTCTGCAAGCAACTCTTCCTCTTCTTGCTCAGTAAGATCTCCTTCTTCGGTTACAGGCGCGTCCTTGTCATCATCCAGAACAATTCCCGCTTGAGAAAGTATAAACTCGTAAGTGTAAACCGGACAATTAAATCGAACTGCCAAAGCAATTGCATCAGAGGTACGCGCGTCAATTTCTCCTTCTGTTGTTCCGTTCTCACACACAATCTTCGCGAAGAAAATTCCTTCGATCAGATCGTAAATAAGAACTTCCTTCACGTTGATACTGAAAGTATCTGCAAAGCTTCTGAATAAATCGTGAGTGAGCGGGCGACTCGGAGTCATTTTCTCCAGTTCGATTGCAATAGCCTGCGCTTCGAATCCGCCAATAATAATCGGTAAACGTCGTTTCCCTTTTGCCTCTCCGAGAACAAGAGCGTATGCACCGGATTGCGTCTGACTGTACGACAGTCCTACAATTTCCAGCTTGATTTTCTTCATGTCCTTACTCACGGGAGACTTACTTAATCTTAAAGATAACGACTATTCCGGATTAATGTTGAGCAGCTTTGAATTTTTTAATTGCTTCGGTTAAACGCGGAACGACGTCGAATGCATCACCCACAACTCCGTAATCAGCAGACTTGAAGAATGGAGCTTCTTTATCGGTATTGATCACCACAATTGTCTTCGATCCGTTTACACCTGCGAGGTGCTGTATCGCACCTGAAATTCCAATAGCGATGTAAAGATTCGGACGGATTGCAACGCCGGTTTGTCCTACGTGCTCGTGGTGCGGACGCCAATGCATATCAGCAACGGGGCGCGAACACGCTGTTGTTGCACCAAGTGAAGTTGCAAGTTCTTCAACAATTCCCCAGTTCTCAGGCGCTTTCAATCCGCGTCCTGCAGAAACTACAAGTTCCGCTTCCGGAAGTGGCGCTGTTGCAGCCGTTCTGGTCTTGCGTTCTTTCACTACCACAGAACCCTTCACTGAAGAGAAATCTGCATTGAATGCGGCAATTTCAGCTGTACCGCTTCCTAATTGAACCTGGAATGAGTTCGGAAGCAACGTAATTACTTTCTTTTCAGAGGAGATTGCGAATACTGCACTCGCTTTTCCTGAATAAGCAGCTTTTTCAACGAGCAGTTTTCCGCCATCAGCAACCGGAATTCCTGTAGCGCCTGAAACACAACCTGCTTTAAGTTTAACAGCAACTCGTGGTGCAATTGCTTTGCCCATCAAGTCGTGAGAGAAAACAACAACAGAAGAATTCTCTGCTTTCGCGATCTGCTCAATTGCACTTGCCCATGCAGCGGCGTCGCCGTTTGATATTGCATCACCCGCAACAGTTAAAACTTTGTTTGCACCGGCTTTACCGAGTTCAGCAAGTAACGCTGCATCGGTTTTTCCATCGATAACAGCAACAACAGAACCTGAAATCGTTTTAGCAATGTTCGCAGCATAATTCACTGCTTCGAGTGAATTCTTACGGATTTTTCCGTTGCCTGCTTCTGTAAATACGAGTACTGACATGATATGAATTTCTAAATGATCAATGGAATTAAATAACCTTCGCTTCGTTGTGCAACAGACTCACGAGTTCATCCATATTGGATGCGTCGATCATCTTAACCGCTTTACGTCCTTCTGAAGGTGTGAATTTCACAGCAGAAGTCAGAGAAGAAACATTAGCAACAGGAACAACTGTAAGTGGCTTTGTACGAGCTGCCATAATACCTCGCATATTCGGTATACGTGCTTCCGCCATTCCTTTCTGACAACTTACAACCGCGGGAAGCGACGTTTCAACAACTGCAGTTCCACCGTCGATATCAGTTTCCAATGTTGCTGTTGATCCGTTCACATCAAGCTTTGATGCGAGGGAAACAAAAGGAAGTTGCATGAACTCAGCAATCATTCCTCCAACGAGTGAACTGTTTGTATCAATGGTCTCTTTACCAACCAGGATCAAATCGTAACCCTTACCATTTGCATAAGCAGCGATCTGCTCTGCTACTGCGTATGAATCCGCGGGATCGAAATCGATTCGCACAGCATCATCCGCTCCGATAGCAAGTCCTTTGCGGATAATTGCATCGTTTTCAGCTGGACCGGCATGAATCAAAGTAACAGTTCCGCTTCCTTTCGCTTCTTTCAGTTCAAGAGCACGAACAAGTGCATACCACTCGTCATACGGGTTGATAACAAACTGAACACCTTGTTTATTGAGTTGCGTGCCATCCGGAGTAAACACAATCTTTGTAGTTGTGTCGGGAACACTGCTGATACATACGAGGATTTTCATATCCTGAGAATTTTAGTTTGAAAGAGGTGCAAAATTAAGATTTTGAGGGGTTCGGCAAAATGATTTTTAAGATGGTTTAACCGAAGAGTTGAATTGTTACGATCCAACCAGCTGAATCATTGAACAACCTCATTTTTGCAGCATTTCTACAGACTAAATTATGTACATTTGGCGTCCTTGAAACTGATTTATTGAACACGATGAGAACAATAGCATTCCGCGAAGCCCTGAGAGAAGCTCTTAATGAAGAAATGCGCAGAGATGAACGCGTTTTCCTTATGGGAGAAGAAGTTGCCGAGTATAACGGCGCTTACAAAGTGAGTCAGGGCATGCTTGAAGAATTCGGACCGAAGCGCGTTATCGACACTCCGATTGCGGAACTTGGTTTCGCAGGTATCGCAACCGGTGCTGCAATGAACGGCTTGCGTCCTGTTGTCGAATTCATGACGTTCAACTTCTCATTGGTTGCAATTGATCAGGTGATTAACTCCGCTGCAAAAATGCTTAGCATGTCAGGCGGACAGTTTCAGATGCCGATCGTATTCCGCGGACCAACCGGAAATGCAGGACAGCTTGCGGCGCAGCACTCACAGAACTTTGAAAACTGGTATGCAAATACTCCGGGATTGAAAGTTGTTGTTCCTGCAAATCCATATGATGCGAAAGGACTTCTTAAATCAGCAATCCGAGATAACGATCCAGTAATTTTCATGGAATCGGAATTGATGTATGGTGACAAAGGAGAAGTTCCGGAAGGAGAATACCTATTGCCTTTGGGCGTTGCCGATATCAAGCGTGAAGGAACGGATGTTACTATTGTTTCATTCGGAAAAATTCTGAAAGTTGCGTTGACAGCTGCTGAAGAACTTGCAAAAGAAGGAATCCAGGCTGAAGTAATCGACTTGCGCACTGTAAGGCCGATTGACTATGCAACAGTTATCAATTCCGTTAAGAAAACAAATCGCCTTGTAATCGTTGAAGAAGCTTGGCCGTTGGCGAGTATTTCAACTGACATCGCATTCCACGTTCAGAAAAACGCGTTCGACTATCTTGATGCTCCGATCAAGCGTGTTGTTTCTGCTGATGTTCCTGTACCGTATGCAGTAACACTTCTTGCAGAAGCACTTCCGAATGTTGCAAAGACAGTGAAGGCCGTGAAAGAAGTGATGTACGTTAGTTAGTACGTAGCCACTTCAGAATTTTGGGATTACGGTTCTCATCAATTTCAGCAATGCCCATCCACATGAGCAGCGGCATGCCAATGTAACTTCCCTCTCTGAAATTGCTTAAGAGCCATTCCGATTCGCCTTTGTACCCATCCTGATGAAAAACCATTTCAACGGGAATATCAGCCGATTGCGCAGCAAAATACGACCACAGCAACACGGCCATTTCTTCACCATGCTTATCTGAATCTGAATCAACTACATTGCCGTTCAGTTTATGTCGGCAATCAGGATGACTTACTGCAATATGTCCTGCTTCATGCAGAATATCACCGGGATAACGCAGTTGTTTGCGATCCACTATCAAACATCCGTCAATGATATCAATACCGGGCAAAAAAGTATTCTCGCGGACTTTATGCTCCGAAACCGTAAGCCCAATACTTCTGCAGAATGTAATTGCTTTATCTGTAATGTCATTCATATATTCAGATTTTACCGTCTATAGTAATTTTCATTCCTTCATAAGCAGTAATGGTTTCAGGAAGTAGCATCAACTTCAACTTGCTTTCAGAATCCGTTACATATTCTTCAGCAACCTGTTTTGAATGAAACCTTGCTCTATTCAACATGCGATGAAAAATCGCTTCGTCGCAATTACCGTAAACCACATCTGTAAAACCCTTCAGCATGTTATCCGCACCTGCTTCATATTCAAGAAAAAATGCACCGGAGTCCTGTTCCGCAACGACCTTGTATCGGTTGTAATATTCAGTAAGCACCGACGACAAATAACTGAAGTAATCTGCGTTTTGTGTATTCGGTATGTCCACGATTCCGCTTCCGCGCACGGCGTGCATTCCGACTAACTTCGAATGAGAGTTAATAATTGCACCCGGATTTCGAAATAAAAAAAACATCGGAAGCTGAGGGTACCAATCCCGCAACAGTGCATACTGAAGAATGTGCCAACTGTCCGCTTTCACAATCAATCGCTTCTTTGTTTCGTCAAACACCCCGGCATGTATACGAATGATGCTTCCAAAATAAATGCGTTTATCAGAATGTGAAATTTGAAATCCATACTGCTCGGCGTTTAGAACCTGATCAAGAATCGGAACTTCCGCAAGCATAGTATTGCTTTCATCTTCACCCAGCATTTGCGAAAGCAACGTGGATCCGCATCTGGAAAGATGAAAAATAATTGCAGATGGAATAACCTCCGGCATCAAATTACCTACCCTCATCAATTCAGCAAGGGTCGAAACAGATTTCACGCCTGCAGAATTCAGGGGAAGCATCATCGCACGCTGAATTGTTCCTTCGAAAAAGGGATCAGTAAACTGTATATCCTTAATGTAAATCCAACGTACCCCCACAGTACCGTCAGGTAATTTTATTAATCGGGTGGGAATGCAATGCCTTAACGGGTGTTCATATTCCATACTGCTCCTTTAACTGATTTACTATTACAGCAGCCGCCGGCATTTCTGATAACTCCAACTCACCAATCATACGTTTCACCACGTCAATAGGTAATTTATCTTTTTCACAAGAAAAGTCATACCCCGATCGTTTCATTAATTCGTCCGTCCAGTCGTTTCTTTCCAAATCAATAACAATGTGCACCCGATCCTCCAAACCGTGGTGAACTACACTGTGAGGCAAACTGAAGTTACCGTACCAGCAGTCGCCGGGTATCATTGCTACTTGCTTCCCGTTAATGAAAAAACTTACGTCCGGATCCGTAATCACAGGTACATGTATTCGCATTATTCCATCAGCATATGAAGCTTTGTAATCTGTATGCTCTTTTATTTCACTTCCAGCTTTCAGCTTTAAGATTCTAGCACTTAAAATAGGAGCTTCGAACGATCTGCATACAAGTTTAAAGTAATCACAATGTTGCAGTATCGCTGTTGGCTCGGGATCGCGCTGCTCCGTAAATACTGCGTTTTCGTTTCCTTTATCACTGTACAAAGCCAATACATCCCAATCTCCGTCGTAGTCATTCTTCTGAAAATGTGGAATCCATTTTTTGTCCTTCACCTTGGCGTAATCTGTATGAAGCAACTTTGCATCGAAACACAGATCAAGTAGTAAGAAGTCACATCCGTTAGACCCTATCTCTTCATTCCGGCCATTGCCCGAACAATTATTTATATTATTAAACATTTGATTGATAATTAAACCGATTGTTTAATTTATTTCTCATTATTAAAAGTGTAATAAATTTTTATTTTATTGCTTCGACATCTAATATCTTACATTAATTAATATCTTTCGATTCGAACATTAAAACAGTACTAACCTTAACACACAATTTATGTCAACAGAACCATTTATTGGTGAAGTTAAATGGCTCGCATTTAATTTCCCACCAATGAGTTATTCGTTGTGCCAGGGTCAGACGATGTCAATTGCGCAGTACACCGCGCTGTTTTCATTAATCGGAACCACATATGGCGGCAATGGCACAACAACTTTCAACCTGCCGGACCTTCAAGGCCGTGTTCCAATCGGTCAGGGTGCAGGACCAGGGCTTCCGGATTATTCATTAGGCGAAGCATCAGGATCACCAACAGCTACGCTGTTGAGTTCAAATTTACCTGCCCACATTCACACGGTAAATAATGTTCATGTGATGCGCAAAGTGAACAATACTATCTCTGACAGCGGTACCGCAACCGATGCTTATCCTGGTACATCCGGAACCAATGTTTGGTCCGAATCATCAACGATTGGTGCTTTCATGGCACCAGACGCTGCTGTAGCATCCGGTTCTACCGACAATGCAGGTACAAATATGCCCGTGGGAATCATGAACCCATACTTGGTATTGAACTATTCCATCGCAATTGAAGGAATATTTCCAAGCCGTAACTAAACCAACCTATTCATTCGTTAACACAATAAAAAAAATACAATATGTCAACAGAACCATTTATCGGCGAAGTAAAACTTCTTGCATTCCAGTTTGCACCTAAAAGCTACATGCAATGCAACGGACAAATTCTTTCCATTGCATCAAACACAGCACTTTTCTCCCTGCTCGGAACAACGTATGGCGGAAACGGACAGACAACTTTCGCTTTGCCTGATCTGCGTGGTCGTATGCCAATCGGACAAGGAACTGGACCGGGACTTCCATCTCATTCAATGGGTGAAGTTGCAGGTACAACGTCCGTGACACTTCTAACTTCTAACTTGCCGGCTCACGTTCACACAGTGAACAACGTGCGTGTGCAACTGAAAGTCAATTCTGCGATTGCAGATAGTGGCACTGCAGCAGGCGCTTACCCTGGAACTTCAGGCACAAATGTGTGGGCAGAATCTGCAACCGCGAACGCTTTCATGGCTTCCGACGAAGCCGTGGTTTCAGGTACAACTGACGTTACCGGGTCCAACGCCCCGATCGGTATCATGAATCCTTACTTGGTAATGAATTATTCAATTGCTATCTACGGTATCTTCCCGAGTCGTAACTAAACTTTATATCTTTTGTAAAGGAAACACGACCTTCGTTGTGTTTCCTTTATTTTTTTCAAAAACATGGATAAGATCGGATTGTTGCTACCACGCTCGTCATATTACCAGTCAATAGGTTTTGAATTGTTTGATGGATTCAGATCCGGTCTGAAACAATATGGTCATGACGAAGTTAAAGTCGTGACTGAAAACATAGGCTTTGGAGCTGACCGTCAGCAAGTCTATCGCTCAGCTGAAAAATTGCTGATGGAAGAGAATGCGGGAATAGTGTTTGCGTATGTCGGACACCGCACAGCGCAATTGCTCCGTCCGCTTTTCATGGCAGCGAATAAATTATTAGTAGTGCTGGATGCCGGAGCAAATCTGCCGCAGGAATGGCCGGTTTCAGCCAATATTATTTACCACTCGCTCCACAATTCCTTAGGCGCTTACCTTGCAGCTCAACGTGCCGTCCACGATGGATTCTCACAAGGCGGAATGGTCAGCAACTATTATGACGGCGGATACCTTCACACTCTCGCCATTACAAACGGATTTATAAACAAAGGTGGTACCATCTGTTTCAACCATGCAACCGGTTACACACCTGAAGAATTTAAACTCAACCCAATCGTTGAACACGTTGATAAATTCCCTGACTCATGCCTGTTGCCCGTTTTCAGTGGCGACTTTGCAGAGTGGCTTTATCGCGATTTGAAAAAACTGTTTCCTGAAAAATTACCACCGTTATATCTGCCTCCGTTTGCATTAGAAGAAACGATGTTGTCTAAATCTGTATTCCCTGGTCCATCTGCTTACGGAATTGCAGCATGGTCGAAACATCTCGACAATACGGAAAACCGTATATTCACTGAAGCCATGGCAGAAAGTGGACGTAACGCCAATCTTTTTTCGTTACTTGGATGGGAAGGCGCTCGCATTGCTGTGGAAGCGCTCGCAAGAATGACGGAGAATAAAAACGATGCCTGGCTCACAGGCGAACAGATAAAAACATTCCGCTTTCAATCACCGCGCGGCGAGATTTATTTCGATGCTGCAACCAATACATCGTTGGCTCCGATGTATGAAGCACAATTGGAAGATGACAGTTCCGGAAATTGCCGTTTGAAAATCACCGGCGACGCTAAAGAAACTTCTGCGGCTTATACCGCAATGACCGCACCTCCTTTGGAAAATGTTATATCCGGATGGTATAACAGTTATACATGCAACTGATGACCAAACCAAGAATAGCGGTTCTGTGCGGAGGTCAGTTCGCATTCAACAGCATTTTCAGACTTCACCTGGAAGGATATTTGTGCGGCATTGCTTTGGCTTCGCCTGATTTCAAAACTGTTGGCATGATGTCAGCAGAATGCGAAAGAATTAACATGCCTTTTCTGAGTATCGGTTCGAAAAAAGAAATGTCCCTTCTTGACGAATGGATTCAGAAAATTCAACCCGATTACTTTTTCTCAATTTGCTTTCCATACCGCATTCCGGCTGATCTACTGATTAAAAGCCCCCGCAAGTATATCAATTTTCACACCGGACTATTACCGCAATTTCGAGGACCCATGCCGATTTTTGAAGTCATAAGAAGACAGGAAAAAACAACGGGGGTAAGCGTGCACTTCATGGAAACAGATCTCGATACCGGGCCATTGATTTTTGAAGAAATCATGATGATTGCGAATACTGACACATTTACCACGCTGACCCTGAAACTTTCCGAAAGAACCTCCTTGGCGTCTGTGAACATGGCTCAAATGCTTGAGTTTGGGTCTGACGTGCCAACGGTGATTCAAAATGTTGCTCAGGCTCACTTCTACCCGTTCCCGGACGAAAATGAAATTACAATTGATTGGTTGAATATGAGTGCGAATCAAATATCAGCGCTCATTCGAGCTGCGTATCCATGGAGTCAAGGTGCGATTACAATGCTCGGGCAAGAACAAATCAGAATCGCTTCTGTTTTGATCAAATCCAATGAATTGAACATTGATGCGCCACCGGGAACAATTGTTAATGTAACATCCGATGGCGAAATAATGATAGCATGCCTGGATTCAAAATGCATTTGGGTAAATGATATTTCAGTTGAGTTGGGACGAATCGGAAAAGACTCCTACTCCGCCTTCGGGCTTATACCCG
>JBJOKQ010000078.1:0-14360 GCA_046046005.1 Bacteroidota bacterium
AATGTCTTCCCTTTGAACCACGACAGATCAACAGGAGAATCGTTACAAGGAGGATCTGCGAAAAATTCAGGAACTGTTTTACGTTGACCGAAGTAGAAAATCGTAACAATGGAACTTGCAGCTGCACTGTCTTTCGCCATCAGATACTTTTTGAAATCTTCGGCTTCTTTCAGAGTATTCCATGGACCCATTGTATAACGAATGGTTCCGTCAGGATAGATCTTTTTCTCTACCGGACCGTATTGTTCCCAATACTTACGATTGAACTGCGTAGAGTCTTTTACTGCTGCCAATTCAAGTTTGTAAGTAAGACCATCAGCCTGGAAAGTTCCGTTATCCTGAACGATTTTATCGTAACCCACACCTTGAGATTCCGGTGTTGTGGTTTTCAAAGTACCGGATCTTCCTTTTATGACAGCGGTTTCTTCACGCGGCACATAACCTTTGCGACGGTATTCCGTTCTGTACATTGAAGGAATAGTTGTGCGTTTTCCGTTACGGATTGCCACGACTTCAGATGTAGTTGCAATTAAAGAATCTTTTGTATTCGCACGGCTTCTGTACAATTCTGCATCGAGCAACGTTTTGAACGGACCGTAAGAATAACGAACGTATCCTTCAGGAGTGACTGTTCTCTGCAACGTACCGAGAGAAGCGAACTTTGTAGAATCAAAATCAGCAGGATTCTCAAATGTACCAAGCTCGACCATATAAGTAACAGTTGTATCATATTCAGATCCGTGTTTCTTCAACACTTGCTGATACATACGCTGTTCGTACACCTGATCATTCTGTTCTTCTTTAATGCGTTTGATCTGTTCGTCGAGTTTCTTCTGAAGTACATCATTTGAATCAGCAACCATCGGTCGCACATTCGTCTGTGTTCCTTGCGCCGTTGTATCACTTACGAAATTGTAATCCTTGTTAACTTGAACGTACGTGTCAATGCCTTTCACGTTCACATATTCAAACATGGTTTGCGCACCTTCAACTTCAATTGCAACTTTATAAGTGTTTCCGGGCTTCAATGCAACGAGATATTTACCGCTCATTGCATTCGAGTGAAACTGACCGTAACTGTTACCGGTTAATGAATCCGTAACATTAATGTTTGCATCAACCGGATTTCCGTTAAGTGTGATGAAACCTACAACGAGTGCAAGAATCGGTGGCTCGCCCTGAAATCCCGGAGTAACTGTATACAAATCCTGTTGTCCGAATCCGCCTTTATCATCTGAAGAATAATAAGCGGTCCCTCCATCTGCAGAGAGTACATAGTAACGTTCATCTGCAGGTGTATTGATCGGGAATCCGAGATTGATCGGTTCTCCCCAAACTCCTGCTTTCATTGTAGTGTAAAAAAGATCGTAACCACCCATTGAGGAATGTCCTTCTGAACTGAAGAAAAGGTGTATTCCGTCAGGGTGAATGTGCGGTGCGTCGTCGTTGTACGGCGTGTTCACAGCAGGGCCGAGATTCTGTGCAGGTCCCCAAGTTCCGTCTGATTGTTTGCGGGAAACATAAATATCACGTCCGCCTAAACCACCGGGTCTGTCACTGGCAAAATACAGTAATTGACCATCGCTGGACAACGAACAACTTCCTTCCCAATACTTGGTATTGATATTCGGGCCAAGACGTTCAGGTGTACTCCACTCCATCCCTTTTAATGAGCTCTGAAATATATCACCACCGTCTTTAGTTGTACTCTTGAAGATGAAGAGAATCTGTCCATCGTTGGAGAGCGCAATACTTGCGTCATGTTGATTCGTATTCAGACTGCCAATCGGTTCAGGTCCGAGCCAATGATCACCCACTTTCTGAGTCATCATGATATCTTCATAATATTCTCCTGTTGTGTCCGGACGAAACTTAGGATCCTGCAAACCACCGGTACTGCGCGCTCCACGATACGTATAGATCAACATACTTTCATCGATCGTGATTACGGGAACATATTCACCTGCATCTGTATTTACATCAGAGCCGACATTACGAATGTCAACCTCAACGGTATCTCTAACCAGTTTTTTTCCGTTCTCGCAATATGAAATATAACGACGAATGTCCTGAGCTTCTTTCGGTTTAATATCAGGATCGGATAATGCAATCTCAAAAGATTTTATTGCCTCATCGAAACGATAATTCAAATGGTAAGCACGGCCAAGATAAAAATCCACCATTTCCAATTGAGGATCCATGGCTTTTGCTTTCTCCAATTCCGTTACTGATTTAGCACGCTCATCATTCTTATAGAGATAACAAGTCCCTAAGCGGTAATGATAAAACGGATTTAAAGAATCCAATTTCACCAATTCAGAATAAAAAGGAACGGCACGGATATAATTCTTCTCGCCGTAATAATATTCAGCACTTTCCAGAAGCTTATCTTCCTTCTTTTGCTTGTCCTTATCGCGACTACCAGCCAATACTACTGCGGGGGAAAACAGCAGGAACAGAAAAATCGCAGTATGTCTGATACCTATCATAAACGCTAAAATCCTAAATCGCAGAGCACGCAGCCATTCGACGAAATTGTAATTACAAACAACAATTCGTTAATAAGTGTGACAATAAGGAATGTTTCACGAGGTTTCCGTCGCGATCTAAATCACGTTTTTTATTGTGTAAAAGCCATAATTGCTGACGCGGAATGATAGCCAAAAATTATTCGGAAAAGAAATGTTCCACACTTCAAATACGAAGCGAATTGTTTTTCTTTACGGCTGAAGCCGGTAAAAGCACACAACATGGAATTCCTTCCGAAAGAAATCGAAGCGTACGCAGCTCAGTTCAGTGAAAATGAAAATGCACTTTTGACTGCTTTGGTGCGCGAAACAAATCTGAAGACCACAATGCCGAGAATGCTCTCAGGGCATCTGCAAGGTCGATTGTTAAGTTTGTTAAGCAAGCTGAAGCAGCCTGATTGTATTCTGGAAATCGGAACGTTTACGGGATACTCTGCGTTATGCCTGGCGGAAGGATTGAGTCCTAAAGGGAAACTCATAACCATCGACACCAATGATGAAACGATGATTCTCGCTAAAAAATATTTCGCGATGAGTTCATTCGCGTCGAAGATCAATGCCATTACCGGCAATGCATTGGAAATAATTCCGACCATCAATGAAGTTCCGGACATTGTGTTTATTGATGCGGACAAAGGAAACTACTTGCAGTATTTCAATCTTGTCATTGATAAAATGAAACCGGGCGGATTGATTATAGCAGATAATGTTTTGTGGAGCGGAAAAGTTGCACAACCCGTGAAGGACAATGATCACGAAACAAAAGCGTTGATGAAATTTACAGCTGAAGCTTCAAAACATCCTCGTGTAACACCTTTGCTGTTGCCTGTGCGAGATGGTTTGTTGATTCTTCGTGTGAACTAGTGTTGTGACTCTTTATAGTTAACAGGATTTCTCCGGCGGTTGATCAGAATTCGCGCTCCGAGCAAAATCATTCGAACAGAAAGTGGAATCATTCCGATTCCGATCAACAAGCGAACCCAGAATGGTGCAGGCAAAGCGATGGAGATAGCAATTGACCAAAGCAGCAAACTTATTCCACCGAACAATAGTAAAATCGCAATCAGCACTGACCAATCTCTGCGTACCGGTAAAGGTTGATCGATGCTCATTTCCTTAGTTTTTAAAATTGATTTTGCCGGCACTGATGAATCAAAATCAGCAAACGCAGACACCCGGTTGATCATCAGAAATATTTGAGATGTTCTGTTATCAAAGATGGTTACCGAGTCTTTGGGACGAGAGCAGTTTACCCCGGAATTCTCATTTATAACAACGCTGGGGTTGATCTTTTCATCGGAAACATTCTTCGCACTGAGAATGCTTTCCGTTGCCGGAACAAGTTTGAGTTTACGGTAATGCGGTGTATTAAACCTGGAACAGGAAGCAAATGCAAGCAAGAATAATGAAAGAATGAAACACTTCATTTTTTCTTTTTCTTCTTAGGTGTCGATTTTTCCTTTTCAGCCGCAGGGCGTGTTGCTTGAATATCGTAACCGTAATTTTTCATTTGTGTCAATGCCCAATTCATTCTGCGATTTACATACTTTCCAGGATGACCTGCGTCGTATTTCAAAGGATTGGGTAAAACCACAGCGAGTTTTGCGCATTCAACATACGACATTCCGACTGCAGGTTTATTGAAAAAATAATGCGCTGCAGCTTCGCAACCGTATACTCCCGGACCGAATTCAACCGAATTCAAATAAACTTCAAGAATTCGTTCTTTCGACCAGAATGTTTCGATCAGCACAGTGAACCAGACTTCGAAGCCTTTACGTACCCACGAACTGGTTGGCCAGAGAAAAACGTTCTTTGCCGTTTGCTGAGAAATAGTACTTGCTCCGCGAGATCTGCCTCCTTCTTCCGATTCTTCCAATGCATCCTGAATCTGCTCAAAATCGAATCCATAATGCGAAAGAAAACGTTGATCTTCTGTACACACAACAGCCAGATCCATTGCCGGCGGAATCTCATTTGCAGAAATCCATGAATGACGAATCGGCGTTTCATCAGGAATTTTATCACCCATTTCACGAAAAAACATGAGCGGCGTCCACGCCACGGGAATGATGCTTAACACAACGACAAGAACAATACTGAAAACAACGGAAAAGCCCGTGAATCGTAGTAATGTCCATAATAAATTCCGAAACTTGTCTTTCATAAGAATTCCGGATCAAATGTATTAAACAACCGGAAGTATCGCATGTATAAGATCAACTCTTATCTACAGAAGTTTGTTCAATACGGACTTCACCCCAAATCTGATGAAGGTGAACGTAAGCGAATTGTGTTGCTTAATGTTTTTTCGGCGCTCGCGGTACTGACTTTTGCATTGTCGTATCTCGATTCCGTTTTTTTCAATGAGCCGATCATTTATCAGATCATCAACGCGGTGATGATTTTTGTATTTGGAATAACGCCGCTGTTTATTCGTTGGTCGTCGTACTTCGCAGCCGGCTATTTGATTTTCCTTGCCAATGCGGTCATTCTCTTTTTCACGAACAGTCAGGGAATGGAAACAGCTACATATCTGTTCTACTTCCCGCAATTCTTCGCTGTAGCATGGCTGATGGAATTCAAGCGTCCGTGGTATAATGTAATACTCGCATCGTTTACTTTTCTCAGCGTGTTATTGCTGATTATTTTGCCGGATCATCTGTTCGGACCGCCACTTGGCGGACTAACTGCACACTTTTCATTTCTATTCAACTTAATCACATCTGTTTTTCTGGTTGCCGTAAATACAATCGTTATTGTTTGGTTAAACTATTCCCGTCATAAATTACTGGAAAACAAAATTTCAGAAAAAGAAAAGGTAGCAGAAGAACTTTCACAAACATTGAAAGCTAAAGATGTTTTGGTTGCGGAAATTCATCATCGTGTAAAAAATAATCTCGCGGTAATTCGCAGCTTGCTGAATTTGCAGATGAATTCAACATCGAATGATATCGCAAAAGAAACATTAAGAGAATCTGTAAGTCGTGTTTCCGCGATGGCGCTGATTCATCAGAAGCTTTACGCGAATATGAATCCGGAGAATATCGATCTTAATTCATATGTAACGGAATTGGTTCGCGATGTCGGTTCAACATTCAGGAACTCTGTTAATGTTGAGCCTGCGGTAAGTTTCAATATTCAGGATGTTACCGTAAATCTTAATAAAGCCATACCGTGCGGACTAATTCTGAACGAACTGCTTACCAATGTGTATAAGCATGCATTCAGGGAACATACCGATCCGAGAATTGCGATCACGATTTCGAAAGTTCAAACTTCAACGAATAAGATTCAGATTATAGTTGAAGACAATGGACGTGGAATCGATCCTGCTGTCGCGAATCACTCATCAGAAACTTTGGGCATGACAATTATACATTCGCTCAGTGATCAACTCGACGGAACGTTTTCAATCAGCAAGGGCGAAAAAAAAGGAACACGAGCAGTACTCGTGTTCCCGGACAATTTCATTGGATAAGTTACTTCCCGCGTATTAACGATACGAAGCCGGTAACCGGCGCTTTCAATCCCGGGCCATTAAGCACAAAGTAGTAAGTACCATCAGAACAATCACCTCCGGTACCTTTCATTTTACCGTTCCAATCGTTCATGTAGTTTGCGCTTTCATAAACTAAAGCGCCCCAACGGTCATATACATGAAGTGATGTATTCGGGAAAAACTCCAGATTTTTAAACACTAACAGATCATTAGTTCCGTCACCGTTCGGAGTAAATACGTTCGGCACCTCAATTTCCTGCGGCAGAACTTCCACGGCAGAACAAACTGTATCAGTACAACCGTTTCCTCCGACTACTATCAGGCAAACATTATACATACCCGCTGTAGAGTAGATATGCGTTGTATTTTGTGTGAATGACGTGTCTCCATCACCGAACAACCAAATCCATTGTGTACCGCCGGTTGATGCATCAAGGAATACGAATACACTATCAACAAAATTACTTGTTGGAGTAACTGAGAAAGCAGCAGACGGCGTCGGATTAACCGTCACAGTAATCACATCAGTTGCCACACACCCTAAGCCATCAGTAACAGTTACTGTGTAGGTAGTCGTAACAGTTGGCGAAGCAACCGGAGTAGCAATGTTCGTATTTGAAAGTCCTGTTGCCGGAGCCCATGAATATGCTGTACCGCCTGAAGCGTTCAGTATCGTTGCATCTCCTTCACAAATAGTAATATCGTTGCCGGCATTGGCTGTTGGAATCTGAACAGTGATAACAACAGTTTCCGATGCATCGCAAGTACCATTCGAACCGGTAACAACATATGTAGTGGTAATAGTAGGAGTTGCAACAGGATTTGAAATTGTTGTGTTGGACAAGCCGGCTGCAGGTGACCATGTGTAAGTTACAGCACCGGAAGATGTTAAATTCACAGGAGAACCGGAGCAAATCGTTGTGTCGTTGCTGGCAGTAACAATCGGTGCAGCTAAAACCTGAACTACAATCGGAATTGTGGTTACACCGGCTGGAGAGCCGTTATCAGTTGCAATAATTGTAATGTTATTATATCCGCTATTCGCCGGCGATCCAACGAAGTATGCGCCTAATGAAACTGTATTGCCAGGTGTGTTGGCTACTTGAAAATATCCTGTTGTTCCTGTTGTATCAATAGTAACGGTTGTGATCTGTCCACCTTCAGGTGAAAAGAACGTGATGTTCAATGGCAATGTATCTCCTTCGCACAATGTGAGTGTATCGCAAACGGAAATACCTGCGACAGTCGGAGGAATATTATTCGAATTCGTACACGCATCGAAAATAAATGTTTGGTAATCCAACCAATCGATACCGCTATTTGCTGCAAGCGGACCGTTATATGTTCCACCCGGTTGATTGAACGCACCAAACTGAATGTAGTTTACACCATCTCCAAGATTCGCTCCAACAATTGCGTCAGATCCATTAAAACCGTTAACACCGCTGGATGCGTCTCCGGTTGTCCATTGCATGTCCTGATAACAAAATGAAACGTTTCCTCCGGGAACAATCGGATCAGTACCGTCTGTGATAATCACCTGAAAGCTGTTCAGTTTATCAACATGGTTTGCATAATATCCAACGCTGTCCCATTGTACAATCAAATGCGTTGGAGTGATAATGTACCAAGGCAAACCGGAAAGTGTGTTGCGGGTATCTACGTCCGACCAAAAAGGAGCTACCATTGTAAATGCTGCGTTCGGAAAACCGGTTGCAGTAAATGTACCGTACGGTGCACCGAATGAAATATTTCCATTGTTGTTGATATAAACCTGGTTCCACGTCTGCCCGTACAAACAGAAATTGAAAGGCAAATTGATTATTGCAGTTGAACCGTCATCGTTTCTGTATTCCGGAGCAGTACCGTTGGTGCAAGGAATCGGATTCCAGTTTGCATCACGCGTTTGCCAGCACTGACAAATATTGGAAGCAGGTTGTACAGGAGTGTTAGGTGCAATTTGATAATCCATCGGTCCAATAACTACCGCGCCACTATCAGTAACTGCAGCACGAACTCTGTTCAACTGTCCTGCCTGCTTCAGCGAATCCCACTGTACAGGATTGTACGTTTGACCATATCCGACAGTACCTATCAGTACCAAAACTACAACTGAGAAAAAGTGCTTCATACCTGAATAGAAAATTGCGTTTGAATTAGAAAAATAAAGATAAAAAGTATTTCGATACATTCCTTTATTAATTCGTTGAAGCATAAGGTGTTTACTGCAATAGCGTTTGCCTTGACAAACCCGATTTTGTCTGACCTTATCGGAATAGTCAACACAATATAAGTGAGGAGAAATTGTGTAAATGAATGCTTCTGTGTTGTAACTTTACATAATTGCGAAATCAAACAGCCTCAGATTTTGACATTGAGTCATGAGTGAAACGATCGGAGAAAACTTTTCAATAGAACCGCCTCAGGAGCAGGAATTGCCCGCGCCGAGTGCTTATCCGCCTTCACGGATCATGAACATAATTTCGTTGGTGCTTTCCTGCATACTTATGCTAGTAGGCATTCACGTACTGACTGGAGAAGAAAATTTCAAGAACGAACACTACTTTTTCATCTGCATTGCTTTGTATCTCATGATGCAGATGCTGGTTAAAATGGTAATGATCGTGAAATCCGATTTAACGATCAGAAAAGTGATTCTTGCGTTTGCTGTGGAATTCAGTCTTTATCTTCCTTTGATGATGCACAATTGGGAAACTGACAAAACTGATTTTGCACTCATCATGTTATTGACGAATACCGCACGTGCAACTTATTACACTTTCGGTGTAATGAAGGATTCTGAACTTGTCTGAATTAATTCAGCATTGCGCCTAACGACTTGTTATAAAGTTCGCTGAAGTCATTTACTGATCCGAAGTTTTCTCCGTCTACAATCAACGCGTTCCCTTTTACAGTTCCGATTACATTTCCTTTGGAACCGTTCTTCTCGAGAAGCTCAATCACTTTCTGCTCATCACCCTTATTACAAGTAATTACAACACGTGATTGTGATTCACCGAACAGGAATGCATCCTTGCGAACTTTGTCGTACGAGGTGATTTCAAATCCGACGTTACCGGAAACTGCACTTTCCATCAGCGTCACGAACAAACCTCCGTCAGAACAATCGTGTGCCGACTTCAGCATTCCGGATTTGATTGCTGACTTCAGAGCATTTTGCATTGTGAATTCTTCATCCAGATCGAAATACGGAGCAGGGGAATTTTTCACTCCGACGAATGAGTACAAATACTCGGAAGAAGCAATATCATTACGACAGTTACCAACGAGAATGATTGAATCACCTTCATTCTTGAAGTTTAATGTCATCACATTCTTTTTAGAAGGCACGATTCCGAGCATACCGATAGTCGGCGTCGGGAACACAGGCCCTTCGTAAGAAGACTGATTGTAGAAACTTACATTTCCGCCTGTAACCGGCGTTTTAAATTTCTCACAAGCTTTGCTCATTCCTTTAATAGAACCGACAAACTGCCAGTAAACTTCCGGATTGTATGGATTTCCGAAGTTGAGACAATTGGTAATTGCAGAAGGTTCTCCACCTGAGCAAACAATGTTACGGGCAGCTTCACTTACAGCAATTGCACAACCTTGTTCAGGATCTGCGTTTACATAGCGAGAATTACAATCCACTTTCAGTGCAAGCGCCTTATCACTTCCCTTGATGTTTACGATTGCAGCATCCGAAGGGGCATTGGTACTCATATTCACAGTGCCAACCATTGAATCATATTGATTGAAGACCCAACGTTTGGAAGCAATGTTCGGATGTGAAGCAAGATGTTTCGCTACTGAAGTGTAATCGGTCGGAAGCTTTACTGAATCAATAGAAAACTTCTTTGATTCCGCATAGTACGCAGGTTCTTTCCATTCGCGTTTGTACACAGGAGCTCCGCCGCCAAGAACGAGGGATTCACCCGGAACATCCGCAACCAATTCTCCGTGCATATAATATTTCAAGCGGTCACCATCTGTCACTTCTCCAATCTGAACACAATTCAAATCCCATTTCTCGAAAACGTCAAACACAGGCTTCTCCATGCCTTTCTTCACAACGATAAGCATACGTTCCTGTGATTCTGAAAGGAGAATTTCCCATGCCTTCATGTTTTCCTGACGTGTAGGAACTTTATCGAGCCACACATTCATGCCGCTTTCACCTTTTGCAGACATTTCTGAAGTAGAACATGTAATTCCCGCGGCTCCCATATCCTGCATTCCTACAACTGCACCTGTTTTAATAACTTCAAGAGTTGCTTCGAGTAATAATTTCTCCTGGAACGGATCACCAACCTGAACCGCCGGAAGATCTTTCGCTGAATCTTCTGTAATATCTTTTGAAGCGAATGCCGCTCCGTGAATTCCATCTTTACCTGTTGAAGAACCTACAATGAAAACAGGATTTCCTGCACCATATGAAATTGCAGAAACGGTCTCTCCTACTTTCACAATTCCTGCGCTCATAGCATTTACAAGCGGATTCACATTGTAGCACTCATCAAAGAAAACTTCACCGCCTACTGTAGGAATACCGAATGCGTTACCGTAATCACCGATTCCTTTTACGACTCCACGAACGAGCCACTTCGTTTTCTCCAGTTTCAGATCACCGAAACGCAATGAATTCAATCCCGCAATCGGGCGCGCGCCCATCGTGAAGATATCGCGATTGATACCGCCTACGCCTGTTGCGGCACCTTGATACGGCTCCAGAGCAGAAGGGTGATTGTGTGATTCAATTTTAAAAGCACAAGCCAATCCATCACCAATGTCTACCAACCCGGCGTTTTCCTCACCGGCTTTCGCCAGCATGTGCGGACCGTCTTTCGGCAGAGTTTTAAGCCAAACAATTGAGTTCTTATACGAACAGTGCTCGGACCACATCACTGAATAAATACTCAGCTCCGTGAAATTCGGAGTGCGCCCCAGAATCGAAGTGATCTTATCAAATTCTTCCGGAAGAAGTCCGAGTTGTTTTGCCTGCTCAAGAGTGGCGATTTGTGTTTCAGAAGAGGTAACTGACATGGATTGGAAATTAGACTGCAAATTTACTCAGAACCCGTGCGACTGTAAAGTGAATTATCAACAAAACACATTCTCCGGCAGGAAAAATTGTGCAAAAAACTACATTTAGCACATGAAAATGAAAGCTGTAAAATACAGCCAGCCTGTTATGATGGCGGCAATGATCTTCGTTCTGGCTATAATCAACACTTCGTGCAACGGCGTTGATTTGGCAAAAGACGGTATTCCTACATCAGGAACGGTAATCGGCAAACGTGATGTTTACAGAAAAAGGAATGGAACCGATTACTATATCACAGTAAATTTCTTCACGCAGCCGGATGCCGAAAATCCGAAAACAAAACCTAAATCCGATTCTCCAAAAACCGTTGACGAAATCATTGAAGGCTTGACACTGGATGTGAAATTCGGCGACTATCAAACTGCAGAAATTCAAGTTGACGGATCAACATACACAAAAGTTAGTGAAGGAGATGAAGTTCCGTTGCGGTATGAGAAGGGAAATCCTTCGAATGTGATTGTGGCAAAATAACAAAGACCGCTCCTTACGAAGCGGCCTTCAACAGTATGCCTGTATGTAGTTTTTAGATTTAACCCAAATCACATGAAACCTTATACAGTCAGGGTGCATACTGCATGTCAGTGACGCGAACCTCTACTTTCGGTCACTTTTACTTCTCATTTTTTAAATAACAATACGAATGTAAAGTTCAAGACGAGCCAACAGCAGCTTATTTAACACCGCAAGCGAACCAGTTAACAGTTGCAGTTAACTGGTGAATAAGTGATTTATTCAGCAATCGCCTACATTTGCTTAAATGACGTGGGCAGGTTTTATAATAATCGCGTTGATCAGCATTATTCTGGTCAGGACACGCCCCGCGTTTTTTCTGCCGGGATTCAGTCGTAATACGGCAACAGTGCTGTTCCTTGTTAAAGTTGCCGCCGGATTTTCCCTCTGGTACGTTTACACCGTTTACTATCCGGACCGATCGTATGCTGATATCTGGAAATTTTATGACGACAGCGCGGTTATGCATCAAGCTATGCATGAAAGTCCCGGCGATTACTTCTCGATGTTGACAGGTATCGGAATCGACAATCGAATTGAAGAGACGTATCTCATGCGAATGAATCATTGGCATCAGCCATTTGAAAGCAACCTGTTCAATGATTCGCATACTATTATACGATTCAATGCGTTGATACGCATTTTCTCATTCGGTAACTATCACACACATACTTTGATCATGTGTCTGTTGTCATTCATTGGACTTGCAGCAATCTATCGTTGGGCATACCGGATTATTCCGAATTGGAAACGCGTGATTCTTTTCACTCTATTCCTGCTTCCATCATTGGTCTTTTGGAGTTCCGGTGTTCTTAAAGAAGGATTAATGTTGTTTGCTCTGGGCGTTTTCCTGGAACAATTCTGGAAATTTCTGCAGGATAGAAAGATGTTTCGCGTACTATGGATCATGTTGTCTGCTGCACTACTTGCCATAACAAAACTTTACATGCTTGCATTTCTGGCGCCTGCAATACTTCTGGCGGTGTGGCTGCAGTTCAAACCTGGATTCGCGCTGATAAAATTTGTTGCAGTTATTTCAATGCTGTTCGGAATCGGAAAATTAATTGAACATTTTCAACCGCAACTTTCTCCCGCGCGTATTCTCGCGATGAAACACAACGACTTCGTCAGACTCGCTCATGGGGGTACATATATGTACAACGACAGTGTTGTTGTGTATCTGGAAGCAGAACGACGTTCACTCCTTGTTTGCGCCAACGGAGATTCATGCACATTGGAGAAAAATACTCCTTTCAGTTATTGGAGAATAGAAGACAATTTCGCCGACACTCTGAAGAGCAATGGCAATTCAACGCGGGTGAATTACAAAGTGCTTACCGACATACCGAAGGCCGGCAGTATTATCGACAATCGCTTTCTGAAACCCGAGTTCAGCAGTATTCTGATGGCGGTTCCGAAATCCATCATAAATGTGGTTTTCCGTCCTTATCCTTGGGAAGCAAAAAGCGTACTGGTATTTCCTGCTTTGCTGGAAAATATTTTCATCGTTCTCTTACTTCTCGCATCAGCTTTCTTCAGCAAAAACGTAGCTGATATTCGGGTTTTCTGGTTCTGTATCACACTGGCAACAATTAACATCGCAGTAATCGGGTTAACGACTCCTGTTCTGGGTGCTATTGTTCGTTACAGAATTACGGCACTCCCGTTATTGATACTGGCTTTTCTGCTGATCATTGACCGGGAAAAACTACTTCGCAAGTGGCCGGTTTTAGCCCGTTTTCTATAGTGTTTTTAGTTATTTTTGTCTGATGCCCATGTGGGCGCCCTACCATCCGATTCAACGATGTTTAAATCACTTTTAAGAAAAAAATCAACGGCGGTTGTTACCACCGATGAAGAAGATATTCATGGACATGGACTTCACAAAGTTCTGTCCGTGCGCGACCTGACATTTTTCGGTATTGCCGCAATTATAGGTGCCGGAATATTCTCCAGTATCGGCAGTGCATGTTATGCCGGCGGACCTGCTGTAATCCTGTTGTTCATTATTTGCGCAGTTGCCTGTGGCTTCACGGCTATGTGTTATGCGGAGTTTGCCTCGCGTGTTCCGATGTCCGGTAGCGCATACACCTATGCTTACGTTTCTTTCGGTGAAATATTTGCATGGATCATCGGTTGGGCACTCCTTATGGAATATTCAATCGGTAACATTTACGTTGCGTTTTCCTGGAGTGGTTATTTCACAAACCTCGTCAATCCGCTTTTGCACATTCCGGAATGGCTCACATCCAACTACACCGAAGCTCACGCCGCATTTCTCAGCAACACTGCAGGAGAAGAATACAATGCATGGGTTAATGCACCTAGCTTAGGCGGATTGCGTATCATCTTCGATTTACCTGCAGTTGCAATTAACGTCATCATCACGTGGCTTGTACTTGTTGGTGTAAAAGAATCGCGCAATGCAAGCAACTTCATGGTGATCGTGAAACTTGCGATCATTGCTTTGGTAATTGTCGTAGGAGTTTTCTACGTTGATATCGACAACTGGACACCATTCATGCCTAACGGATTTGCTCCGAATGAAGTCAATGGTGAAACGGTCGGTGTAATGGCCGCTATTGCAGCAGTGTTCTTCGCGTTCATTGGCTTTGATGCAGTTTCCACGCTGGCAGAAGAATGTAAAAATCCGCAACGCGATCTTCCGCGCGGAATGATTTACTCGCTGGTGATCAGTACCGTTGTTTTCATT
>JBJOKQ010000079.1:0-14338 GCA_046046005.1 Bacteroidota bacterium
CGTCTGCATCTTGCCGTTTTCGAAATATTCTTTGTGTGAGTATTTCTTTTTCTTCTTATCCACCAACTGCATATCGGATTGGATGTTGCCGTTGTCGTAATAGAATTGGCGGAATTTCAGAAAGTCACATTTGTCGGCATACTCCTCCATGAATTCGGGTTTTCCATTGGAATAGTATTCCATTGTAATCATCTCCGCACCTTGGTAATACGTTATGTTCGAACGTACTTGCCCGTTGTCGTAATAGAGAATCATTTGGTAACGGAAATAATCAATGGACTTGAATTCACGTTCCATTTGTCCGTTCTCATAAAAATTCTTGTAAGTCGTCAGCATTCCATCCTGATAATATCCGGAATGCATAACTGTGCCGCCTTTGTAATAATCTTCCCACCAACCTTGAGACGCGTAGCCTTTCGGATTATACCGAACGGAATCACCACCCATTAAGCGGTTCAGTTTTTCGTAGATATCGATGCCTGTAGCGGAATCATAAATTGCGGCGAATTCATAATACTTCCGTGTGTCCTTCTGTTTACCGAATTGGGCAAAAGAAGGCACTGAAATAAACAACGCAAGAAAGAAAAAAGTAATCCGCAGTGTCATGGTGTTCTGCGAAGATACAAAATCGCGATGAACGGTTTAGTGGCCTTTTGATGCTAAATAACGTTCAGCATCGAGAGCGCCCATACATCCACTGCCTGCCGCTGTAACTGCCTGCCGATAGATTTTATCCTGCGCATCACCAACCGCAAATACACCTTCGATGTTGGTTTTACTTGTGCCCGGAGTTGTTTTGATGTAACCTGATTCATCCATATCCAGCCATCCTTTAAAGATGTCAGTATTCGGTTTGTGTCCGATCGCAACGAAGAAGCCGTAAATGTCAATTGTTCTGTCAGCTCCTGTTTTTGAATTATGGATGATTGCTCCTGTAACACCTGTATCGTTACCTAGAACTTCTTTGGTCTCTGAATCGAAAAGTACTTCGATGTTCGCAGTTGCCAGAACTCGGTTTTGCATCGCTTTTGACGCACGCATTTCTCCTTTGCGAACAATCATGTAAACTTTATTGCAAAGTTTCGCGAGGTAAGTAGCTTCTTCAGCTGCAGTATCTCCGGCACCAACAATTGCAACATCTTTACCACGATAGAAGAATCCATCGCATACTGCACATGCAGAAACACCACCAATCGAACGGTATTTCTGTTCAGATGGAAGACCAAGCCATTTCGCTGAAGCTCCTGTAGCAACAATTACCGTATCAGCATGAATTTCGATTTTATCATCGATCCAAACTTTGTGAACCGGGCCGGAAAAATCAACCTTTGTTGCCCATCCGAAACGGATATCGGTTTTGAAACGCTCAGCCTGAGCTTTGAAAAGTTCCATCATTTCAGGACCCTGAACTCCATGAGGAAAGCCAGGATAATTTTCAACTTCAGTGGTCGTTGTCAACTGACCGCCTGGCTCGGGACCCATGTACATCATCGGTTTCAGATCTGCGCGAGCAGCATAAATAGCAGCAGTGTATCCGGCAGGACCTGATCCAACGATCAGGCAACTAACTTTTTCAGGTGATTGGCTCATAATGTGTGTTGTAAATTGTGTTGAGTGCGGACAAAAATAACAACTATCTGCAACCCTGCACATTCAATTCCGCTGATAACCCCATTGTTTTTGTCTATCAGGGCTGACACACGTCATTTCTATTGACAAATCAATGTGTCGTATGTTGGAGAGTAACCACAGAAAATACCAAGCCCGCCGGTAACATTGTGTTCGATGACTCCAGGAGCTGCAAATGGGTTTCCGTTGTTGCTAACTTCGATTTCATAGGTGCGGAAAAAATCAGCTTCCGCCTGACCGATTGCGCAGAACTTCACAACAACAACATCTCCGGAAATAAAATATCCTCTTCTGAAATCGTTGTCTTCGGGTAAATTGGATCCTGTTGCTGCAGGACGATTGTAAGCGAAATCAAAACTCTTTCCTTCAATGAAGTTGTCGTCGAAGGTTGATCCGAATGGAGCCAGAAAAGTTGGATCTTCTCCGATTCGTTTGGTGTACCAGCGATATCCGTTTCCCAGTCCGGCAGGGTCGGTCATGTGTGCCCAAACGAATCCCAAACTGTCTCCGGGAATTTCAGGTTTGAACCAAACACTGTCGAGCGGAACCGGTTGCGGAATAGTTGTAGTGGCACTTGCATTGTGATCGCCCGTTACAACTGTGAGTGTGTAAGTTCTTCCGACTTGCCCTGAGATAGTACTGCCGCGATAAACAAACGGAATCGGCCTCGAAAAATCTACAGTGAGATTCAACGTATCCGTGGTGAATCCATCTGTAACAGTTACGGTTGCGTTTGTGATTACATAGTTGGCTAATGATGCAGAATCCAGCGGATCAAAATATCCTGCACTCCATGTTAGCGTTACTTCAGCGGGCTGACCTGTTGTTATTCCCCCGTCAACAACAACAAGTTGTTCCGGCTGCGGAAGATCAACGGAAATTTCTTTTTCACATGAAAAGAAAGCAAAGCTCAGAAGGAAAAATGCGATTGTTTTTTTCATGATTCTTAAAATGAAAAGTTCCACGTTACTGAAGGCAGAATAGGGAAGAGGGAAACTTGTTTCGCGGTTACACGAAGATTTCCTTCCTGAATACTTCCTTCGTTATCGAAGTAAATGAAATACGGATTCATACGGTTGTATATATTATACACCGAGAAATTCCAACTGCTGTTGTATGGAACACGACGGAATAATTTTTTCGGCTTGCATGTGTACGTTACAGATATGTCGGCACGATGATACGCAGGCATACGGAAACTGTTTCTGTCTCCATACTCCGGAACAATTTGTCCTTCGATGATGTAACGTGATTCGGGCAACGTGATTGCATTTCCTGTTCCGTAGACAAATACAAAACTGAAAGTCCAGCGATCATTAAGTTCGTACACATTAACGAAACTCACGTCGTGACGACGATCGTATCGTGCGTAGAAAACTCTTCCGTCTTCTATATCGGGGAATGAACGTGTTGTCCACGACAAAGTATAACCGATCCATCCTGTATACTGACCTTTTCTTTTCTTGAAGAAGAATTCCGCTCCGTATGATTCACCTGTTCCGAATACAAAATTGTTATCGGTGTTATTGTTCACGTTGTCTTCAGGCAATGCGCCCGGGGTAAACTCAACCTGATTGAGCATTTTCTTGTAATAAATCTCAACCGAAGTTTCGTACTGATTGTCGAACAGATTTTTAAAATAGCCCAAGGCATATTGCGTTCCGATTTGCGGTTTCACTACATCAGAACATGGCACCCAGATATCGGTTGGAAGTGAAATCGGCGACAACGTTGCCAAATGAACATATTGATAATTGTGCGTGTACGCAGCTTTGATAGATGAAGTTTTATCAATCTGAAAACGTACTGTTACACGTGGTTCAATACCGTAGTAATCCTGCACTTTGTCAAACTTTCCATAGGAAACAGTGTCAACCGTTCTTCCGGTTACATCTTTTACATATCGATCGAACGGACCGACTTGCATGAAATAAGAAAATCTCATACCTCCGGAAACGCGCCATCTTTCGCTGATGTCCCAATCGTCGTTAATGTAAACTCCCGCTTCATGCGCATATTGTTTAACGAGTCCGCCGAGATCAAATTCCGTTTCACCTGATTTGGCGGATACATTATTCGGTGTGAAAATGTGCCATGTGTATGCGCTTCCGAACCTGACGTTGTGCTTGCTGTTCGGCTGATAATAAAAATCTGTCTTCAGGTTGAAATCACGAATGCCGGAAAAGAGTTTGAATTCAAATCCATCCTGTTCAGCAGCAAATTCAAATTGATAATCACTGAATACTGCAGTTGTATTCATGAATAATTTCGGTCCGAAAAGATGATTCCATCGAATCGAAGTTGTGGCATTTCCCCAAGGAATACTTACGTTGAAGTCCGCTTCTGAATTTTTGTAAGTGAAAACATCTCTGCCGAAATATCCGCTGGCAAAAACACGATTCTTATCGTTGATTCTCCAATTTACTTTGGCGTTCATATCGTAGAAATAATATCCCGATCCTTTGAATCGGGAAGTTTCTTTGATGAACGGTTTCATCAGAATGTCAATGTAGGTTCTGCGCGCTGAAACGATGAAAGATGCAGTATCTTTTTTTATCGGACCTTGAATAGTAAGTCGAGATGCAATCACACCGATTCCGCCATCTGCCTGAACACGTTGATCATTTCCTTCTTTCATGGTGATGTCCAGAACGGAAGAAAGTCGGCCTCCATATTGCGCAGGCATACCGCCCTTGATGAGATTGATGTCTTTCACCGCATCACCATTGAACACGGAGAAGAAACCGAACAAGTGCCCGGCATTGTAAACCGTAGCTTCATCAAGCAAAATCAGATTCTGATCGGGTCCTCCGCCACGTACATAAAATCCTGAATTTCCTTCTGCACCGCCTTTCACTCCCGGAAGCAATTGAATGGTTTTGAGCACGTCAACTTCACCCATGAAAGCAGGAATAACTTTAACCTGTTTCATGTCCAATTTCATTTTCCCCATTTGCGGATCCTGCACATTTCCATCAGCTTTTTCTGAAGTAATGAGCACGGTCTGCATTTGTTTGGTTTTCAAACGGACTTCAATGAAAGTATCTTTCTCGAGTTTGATGTGAGAGTTGAACGGTTCCAGCCCGATGAAGGAAATAGTAAGATCGTATTCTCCGGCATCTGCGGTGAGAGAGAAAAAACCGTAAACATTTGTTGCTGTTCCTTTGATCGGATTCTTGATCATTACTGAGGCACCCATCAATGCTTCACCGTTCGAATCATCTCGCACATATCCGCTGATGGTGAATTTGGAGTTTTGCGCTTCAGCTGCTATGTGAAACAGCATCATCACGAGAATAAGACTGCGGAGGTAGTATTGCTTTAACATCTGTCGTAGTAAGCTGCGGGCATCAAAATTAGGCATATTGCTTTGTGTCTTGCCGTATTGTGAACTCTTTCATCAGGATAATTAGGACATTTTGACAAAAAATGGGGCGTTTAGTAACTTTCATACTCACGTACTGACGCATGAAACCCTTAGAAGTTACATCGGCTAATCAGATTATTTTACTGAATCAGGTCTTGTTCGACGGACAGGGCACACACTACGACGAGTTAATTTCATTTTGCTTTCCCATTAAATATTTGTAAAGTTGTTCAGGCAATATGAGATCACTTCTACCAACAATTCTTATCGGTGCGGCATCCCTGATTATCACTTCATGTGAAGAAGCTGAGAAAGTTCCTGTAACGTCTACCGAACCCGTGGTTGCGACTTCACAGCCCATGAATTATTCAGTAGCATCTTTTGTTGTAACGGACAGTGTCGGAAAATTTCTAGGATACGGTTATGACATTTACAACGGTACCAAGAAAATGATACATCAATCAACAATTCCCGGAGAGCCCGGAGTGAACGGTTTTGTAAGTGCGGAAGAAGCGGAGCGGGTAGGGAAACTGGTCGTTCACAAACTTGAAAACAACTCCGGATTCCCAACGATCAACAGATCAGAACTGGATAGTTTGAAAATCACTTTGCAATAAATTTCCAATGAGAAAATTCATTTCACTTTCCCTGTTATTTATTGTTTCGCTGGCAGATGCGCAAACACAATATGGTTGGGTGCAGAAAGCATCCATTCCTGCAACGGGTCGACACCGTTCAACTGCATTATCATGTGGTAATCGCGGGTATGTAGGTTTGGGTCATATCAATTCCATCGTAGATGTATTGTTCAATGATTGGTGGGAGTATGATCCGGGGTCTGACACCTGGTCGCAGAAAGCAAACTTCGCAGGTGGATTGCGTTATCATGCCGCAGGATTTACGATTGGAAATGAAATGTTCGTTGGAACGGGTCGTGCACCGAGTTCGGTGTTGATGAATGATTTTTACAAATACAGTCCTGCTACAAACACGTGGACACCTGTTGCGAATTTTCCGGGAGCAGCACGTCGCGGTGCAGTGTCATTTGAAATTAACGGTTCAGGGTATGTTGGAACAGGATCTTATTATGGAGATTGGTACAAATACAATCCTGTAGCGAATAATTGGACCGCAATAGCTTCCGGTCCGGCGGCACGAATTTCTGCAGTGGGAATGGCATTGAACGGAAAAGGATATTGCGGCACGGGAGATGTTGGCGGTAATACAGGTGATTGGTGGGAATACAATCCCGCAACAAATCAATGGACGCAGAAAGCAACATTAACAGGACTTCCCCGAATGGAAGCTTGCGGTTTTGCCTTTGATGGTAAATGTTTCGTAGGTACCGGCGATGATTATTCCAGCGGAACGAACTACCAGGATTTCTGGTGCTGGAATCCTGCAACCAATGCATGGACTCAGGTAACAGACTTCGGTGGGGCTGCGCGCCGTTATCTTGTTGCTTTGACAATTGGGCAGCGTGTGTTTGCAGGAACAGGAACGAGCGGAATGAATTACAATGATTGGTGGGAGTACGGAACAGTTTCCGCAATTGAGGAAAGGCAGACTAAAGTTGAAGTTGTTGCATTTCCTTCTCCGGCTGTGGAATCTGTTACATTACGTTCAGATGCTTTTCCATTGCAGAATCTTACTTGCATTGTTTATGATGTGAATGGAAAAACAGTTCGCGTTGAGAATTTCTCCAATGAAACTTTGCCCGTAATTCAACGCAATGGTTTGCCGGCTGGTGTATACACAATTGTTTGCACTGCGAATTCTCAGTTTGTTTCAACAGGTAAATTCATTTTCCAATGAGGGCGCTGCTGTTTTCAATCGCGACATTGATTGTTACGAACATCACTGCGCAGAATTCATGGGAAAAGAAAGAAGCTTTCGGAAGCGACAAACGTTCGCGCGGAATTGCATTCGCTATTGGTAATCGCGGTTACTATGGGATGGGAGAAGATACCGCGGACATGGTACGTAACGATTTGTGGGAATATGATCCGGGAACGGACTCTTGGATGCAAAGAGCTACACTTCCTGCTCCGGGAAGAAGAGATGCCGTTGGAATTGCAATTGGCAACAAGGGATATGTGGGTACAGGAATTGATGCTGCAGAATCATTATTCGGGAATAATCTGAATGATTGGTGGGAGTATAATCCTGCTACAAATACTTGGACGCAGAAAGCAACATATCCGGGCAGTTCTTCTTGGGGTGGAATTTATTTCGGATGCGGATTTACAGCGAATGGAATGGGATACATCGTTGGCGGCAAGCAGGGAAATTCACAATACGTTGCAGGATTGTGGCAATATAATCCGACAACGAATTCCTGGTTGCAGAAAGCAACTTTCCCCGGAGGAACACGCTATGCAATGAGTGCATTTACGATTAACGGAAAAGTTTATGCGGGTTGCGGTACTGATGAAAATATTCTGCAGAATGATTGGTGGGAATACAATCCTGCGACCGACCAATGGATTCAGAAAAATAATTTCCCGGGAACGGGCCGTTTCGCTGCAGCCGGTTTTGCAATCGGACAGTTTGGTTATTTGCTTGGCGGTTCAGACGGCGGCTACAAGGATGAACTGTGGCAATACGATGTAACATCTGATTCATGGTATCCGAAAGCTCCGTACGGTGGCGGTGAACGTCGTTCATTGGGAGTATTTGTTATTGCAAATGCAGCATACGGTTGTTGCGGCAGCGGATTCTCAGGAAAGCGTCGCGATGTATGGCAGTACGAACAATTTCTCACAGATATTGAAACACAGGGTGTGAATACTTTCACGGTGTTTCCTAATCCGGCTTCAGATCGCATTACAATTAACGGAGCGAATTTCACAAGTGAAGTATCAGTGGAAATCATTTCGGCTTTCGGAGAAATTGTACGTACAGAAATTTACAGTGCAACACAGAGCACCACGATTGATATAGAAGATCTCTCCGCGGGTTACTACATCATCAGAACGACATCAAATGGAGTTGCATCCAACACATCATTCGTAAAACACTGATCAATCATTATGAAAAAATATATAATTCTCACATCAGCATTATTCTTGTTCACCGCATTCTCTGCAAAAGCATGGATACAACGTGATACTATCGGTGGAGGCGCAAGATCTTCTGCATGCAGTTTTACCGTTGGAAGTGCTGCGTACGTGGCGACGGGACTTGATAGTAATTCTTTCAAGCGCAGTATGTGGATGTATAATCCTGCTACTGATTTATGGACACAGATGACAAGCCTTGGAAATTCAACAGGCCAGGGAATGGAGCGAAATGTTGCAATGAGTTTCGCAATCGGTAACAAAGCTTACGTTGTTGGCGGACAAGGAGCGAATCCATACTTCAGCGATACGTGGGAATGGGACGCTGTTACAGATACGTGGTCGCAGAAGCAAGCATTCACAGGTGGCGGACGCCGTGCAGGTGTTGGTTTTTCCATAAACGGAAAAGGATATGTGGGTTTGGGACAATCTTCAACCGGATTGCGCAATGATATGTGGGAATACAATCCAACTACAAATCAATGGACCGCGAAAGCGAATTTTCCCGGAACGGCAAGAAGATTTCCTGCATGTTTTGTAATTGCGAATGTAGCTTACATCGGAACAGGAGATGACGGTGCTTTCAAAGCCGATATGTTCGCATTCGACCCTGCAACTAATTCATGGACGGCGAAAGCTTCATTTACCGGAACACCTCGTTACTCCACAGTAAGTTTTACATTGTTCGGCAAAGGCTATATCGGTCTCGGTTACGATAACACGTTGCAGAATACAGATGATATCTGGGAATATAATCCGGTTAGTAACAACTGGATTTTTAAAGACAACTTTCCTGGATCGAAGCGTGCCAATGCAACAGCTGTTGCAACTTCGAATAACAAATGTTATATCGGCTTGGGATATGATTCTCTGCTTCGTGATGATTGGTGGGAATTCGATCCGCTTATCGACGGAGTAAACGAGCAAGAGCGTTTTGAGTCATATATTCAGATGTATCCGAATCCTGCCGCAGAATATGTTACGTTGGATATTCCAAGTGAAGTGGTATCGTTCAACGAACAAGCTGCGATACGCATTGTGGACATTTCCGGACGTGAGGTATATTCAGAGCAATTGAACGGCCCGGGAGTACTCCGCATCAACACCGCTTCATTCGCTAACGGATTGTACAGCGTACTTATTCAGACACTGGAGCACGGCACTTTGCACAAGCAACTTATCGTGAGATAACAATTGGTTATTAATGGCATGCAGATTAACTTCGTGAAAACTGCTGCCATGAAATCACTGTTTACTTCTGCATTGCTTCTGCTTTCATTCATCGTGAATGCGCAGCAGAATACCATTCACCGTCTTGTTATTAAGTTTTACAGTGATCCTTCACCGAAAGTAGCGCAAGGACGCGTTCAAAAAACCGGTAACATTACCTGCGATTTAGCTATTGCACAATTCGGAGGAACGCAGATTATCAAACACGCAGCGGGAAGAAATTCCGGACACTTTTTCTACACTGTTGAATTTGCGGACGCAGCTTCCATGAATAATACTTTGACAGAATGCGTTTCGCTTTCCGCTGTTGAATTCGCAGAAGCGGATGTCAACGGACATACGGGCGGCGTTCAGACTGTTCCGAATGATCAGCACTACGGTAATCAATGGGGATTAAAAAATAACGGCACATTCACCCCGGGACCTGCAGTGTCAGGTGCTGATATTGACATGGAGAACGCATGGTCTGTAACAACAGGCAACAACACAACCATCGTAGGAACAATAGATAGCGGCTTGAAGCTTGATCATCCTGAAGTGAGTAATCGTTTGTGGGTGAATGCAGCTGAGATTCCGGGTAACGCAATTGATGACGATGCGAATGGATATGTTGATGACGTTAACGGATGGGATTATGCGAACAACGATAATGATCCTACTGATGATCACGGTCACGGTACAAACGTTACAGGTATAATAGCAGCTACAGGCAATAACAGCATTGGTTATGCCGGTGTCAATTGGAATTGCAAGTTGATGACGCTGAAAGGAATTGACGCTAATAATTCAGGATGGTACACCTGGTGGGCAGATGCGCTCTATTACGCAGTGGATAATGGCGTTGATGTAATTAATATGTCGGTTGGAGGTAGTTCCAATTCAACACTTCTGCAAAATGCGATCAACTACGCATTGAATAACAATGTAACAGTGTGCGCATGCATGATGAATACGAACAACAACGTGACATATTACCCTGCAGGATTTCCAGGTGTTATTGCTGTAGGTGCAACCAATGCGGATGACACACGCAGTTCTCCGTTTTTCTGGAGTTCAACCAGCGGCAGCAATTACGGTGCGCATATTTCCGTTGTAGCACCCGGGAATTACATCTACGGTCTCAGCTATACATCCAATACCAATTACAGTTCTTATTGGGGCGGCACATCACAGGCTACACCATTGGTTGCAGGAGTAGCTTCGCTGCTTATCGGTCTTCAACCTTCGCTTAGTCCTGCGCAAATCAAATCAATAATCGAAGGCTTTGCAGAAGATCAAGTGGGACTCTCCAATGAAGATGTGGCCGGTTGGGATCAGTATTACGGACATGGCAGATTGAATGCGTATGCAGCTTTGATGAGCACTTCATTGAATCAAATGACTTCTTTGAGTGCCGGAATATCCTTGTTTCCTTCTCCTGCAGAAAACGTATTGAATTTTTCCTGCGGCACACAGACAATGAAAGCGTTTTCAGTGATCGATGTAAACGGGAAACAAATTACATCTCAACAATTGAATGGTGTTTTAACGTACACATGGAATTGTGAAATGCTTCGGGCGGGCATATACTTCCTTTGTGTGGAAACAGAAAATGAACAGCGCGTGATGCGCTTTGTAATTGAGCGATGAAAGAATTGAAGAAAGGCACTTACCGTCATTACAAGGGTAATCTTTACGAAGTAATCGGCGTTGCGCGTCACAGCGAAACGGAAGAAGTGTTTGCGCTATATCGGCCACTATATGATCTTAAAGAAAAAGGTGAACATCAATATTGGATTCGCCCAATAGCAATGTTCACCGAAAATATTGTGGTTGATGGTAAATTACAACCGCGATTTGCTTTAATCGACTCAGAGTGAATTATCCTCTGCCGCCTTCAGCATTAACCGGTGGTGCCGGATCCCAGCAACCTTGATATTTGAAAGAAAGTTTGGAATAGTAATCTGTGCTGTAAAAGGCAACGCGATCCAATGACGCATCAATTTCGCTTTGATCAATGTTTGCAGTTTCGCGCAATGTCAAAACATAAATCCATCCGTCTTTCTTGCACATCCATGAACCATACATCTGATAATTGATTTCCAGAAGATCCTGATAAAATTCAGCTGTTTTACGTGCAGGTAAAGCGCAAAGCGGACTCATTACCTGAAAATACCATTTGCCTTGATTGGCGTCTGAACTGAATACGTCAATCCATACCGACGCATCTTTCAATTTGTACGACCATTGTCCGGGTTTCTGACCTCTGCACAGAGCAGGATCCACTTTCAAACCTGCGAGACTGTTCTCAATGAGAGGAGAAATTTCCTGAAGATTCATAGTTGTTTGGGATTTTGGGTTTGTGAATATTTATACCGTGAAGTTAGAATACAAATCTTTTTTGCCAAACAGCATCGATAAAATATTTTTTTGAATGATTGCGGTATAACGCAGAAGTCTGTAGGAGATCAGGGCGTATCAGAAGTGTTTTTAACACATATTCTTCCACATTGGCGCTATCTTTGAGGCAATGAAATTTGTGCTCAAAGAATCTATATTGTTTCTTGCATTACTTGTGTTTGCTTTTCAGTCGAAAGCGCAGGTAAGTGTGAGCGGACAACTCGTTAATACCCGTGATACTACGGCTCTTTATGGTGCGGTGATTGTAATGCGCAGTTTTCCGGATTCAGCTTTGGTTGGTACGACGGCCGATACTTCGGGAAAGTTTGTGATTGAGAATGTGAAGGATGGCCGTTATCGAATGACGATCCGATATTCAAGTTTTCTTCCTGTTGTGAAAATGATACGAGTTGAAGGAAAATCAATCGATCTTGGTGTAATTCCTGTTTATCCTGATTCTTCTTATTTGAAAACAGTTGTCATCGGAAGTACAATGATTCGCGTTGTACAGAAAAACGATACGACCGAAATGAACGCTGCAGCTTTCAAAACAAATCCGGATGCAACTGCTGAAGATCTTGTTGGTAAAATGCCGGGTATTCAGGTGCAGAACGGCGAAGTGAAAGCACAAGGTGAAACAGTTCAGAAAGTACTCGTAGATGGCAAAGAGTATTTCGGTGATGATGCATCTTCCGTGTTACGAAATATGCCGGCGGATATGGTGGACAAGGTGCAGATATTTGATCAACGCAGCGACATGGCGATATTCACCGGCGTGGATGACGGCAACACAAAAAAAACACTGAACATCATAACAAAGAATCAGTATTCCAATGCCACATTCGGAAGAGTATACGCCGGGTATGGAACTGATAATCGATATCAGGCAGGTTTTGTCCTTAATGATTTCAGAAAAGATCAGAAGATCACATTGCTGGGAAATTTCAATAACATCAATCAGGTCAATTTTTCAATGCAGGATATGAGTGGAATTTCCGGCAATAATTCCGGTGGTTCGAGAGGTGGCGGAAGTATGAGTAAAGGCGGAATGGGTCGTGGTGGCGATAATAGTTTTATGGTAGGTCAGCAAAAAGGAATTACGCAAGTGAATTCATTCGGACTGAACTACGCCAACAAGTGGGGAACAAAGGCGCAGTTGTCGGGTAGTTATTTCTTCAATGCAAACGACAACACCAATCAATCTGTTACTGCGAGAACATTTTATGCGCCTGCATCGGGAACATTCTACTTTCAGGACAATTCAACCGCTTCATACAATCTCGGGCATCGTGCCAATCTCCGATTTGAATACAATCCGGATTCAGTAAACAGTTTCACTTTTGCTCCTCGATACAGTTATCAATACACGGATTACCGCAATCTGATTTCCGGTGCCAACTTTACAACGGAAGATACTTTGAATTCAACTGCAACAAACAGCGGATCTCTGAATGCATCAAACAGCATCAGCGGGAACATGAGTTACCGACATCGTTTCAAAAAAGCGGGTCGTACGTTTTCTGCGGATATTTCCGGAAGCTTTTTAAGTCGTGCCGGCACAGGAGATTTATTCTCACTCAATAAATGGTTTTCAGGTGGTGATTCGAGCGTGATCGTGGATCAGAATTCGGAGTTGAATTCAGTAAGTTGGAGTGTATCACCAACATTTACATGGACAGAGAAAGCCGGTAAAGCAGGAATCATTTCTTTCATATACAATCCGTCTTATTCGTTGAACGCATCAACTAAAATGGCGCTGGGTTTCGATTCAAGTTACAGCGATTATATTCTTGTTGACACAACCGTAAGCAATGATTATGACAACTATGTTGTTGTGAACAAAGCCGGCGTTAACTACAGAATGGGTGGGAAAGGAAACATGTTTTCATTCGGACTTGATGCACAACGCACAGACTTGATCGGTTATCGTTATTTCCCTTCCGAAGTAAATACTGAACAGCAATTCTACAATCTCCTTCCGAGTTTTACTGCACATATTAAAAAAGGCAAGAAGGTTTCTGCACGTATCAATTATCGTACATCGGCGAATGCGCCTTCACTATCGCAATTGCAGAATGTGATTGATAACTCAAACCCGCTTTCACTTTCTGCAGGAAATCCATATCTCAAACAAAGTTATTCGCACACGATTTTCTCAAGGTATTCGTATAACAATACCGATAAAGCGCGAAATCTTTTCGTTTTCATTACTGCAACTTTAACGAACAATTATATCGGTACTTCATTGTTGCTGGCAGGAGCAGACACTGTTCTTGGGAACGGAGTTGTTTTAGGGAAAGGCGCGCAGTATTCTCAACCTGAGAATCTTTCTGGATATTATTCGGCGAGTACTTTCGGCGCATACAGCTTCCCGCTTTTGAAGTTTAAATCCAATTTCAGTTTTAATTGGATGTACAGCTTATTGTCTTCACCGGGTTTGATTAACGGAGTAAAAAACATTGCGCTAAGTAATACAATGGGCGGCGGATTTGTATTGAGTTCGAACATCAGTCAACGTATTGATTTCTCTGCCGGATGGAATGCAAATTATGTTGTAGTTACTAATTCAGTTAACGAGACTTCGAACAACAATTACTATTACCACACTCCGAATGCGCGATTGAATCTCTTGCTTGGAAAAGGATTCGTTGTGAGCAGCGATGTGAACTTTACG
>JBJOKQ010000080.1:0-14301 GCA_046046005.1 Bacteroidota bacterium
CCGGCGGTATTTCCGGACAGATAAACTTTCTCTCCTACTTCGATTTCCTCGATCTCAATTTCAGCCCCTGCTGCTGTAATGATTCGGAGCGTGGCGTCCATAATCTCAGGACCGATTCCGTCTCCTTTGGCAATTGTGATTTTTCTCATGTGGCTTTTTGTTTGATGCAAAAGTGAAGTGAACGCTTCATATATTTTTATTTATCTTTAATATATCTTACATAACGTTTATTTATGCATTACACCCTGAACCAACTCGTCATCTTTCAGAAGATCTGTGAAACCGGAAGTATCACGAAAGCTGCGGAGCTGTTGCATCTTACTCAACCGGCAGTGTCCATACAATTGCGGAATTTCCAAGATCAGTTCGAAACGCCGCTGACAGAAGTCGTGGGCCGAAAGCTTTTCATCACGGATTTCGGAAGAGAAATTGAAAAGTCCGCTCTGAAAATAATGGAGCAGGTTCATGCCATCAACTACAAGTCTTTGGCATATAAAGGGCAGCTAACAGGACGTCTCAGGATTTCAGTGGTATCAACCGGAAAGTATATCATTCCATATTATCTCTCCGATTTCATTCGGAAACATCCGGGTGTTGAGCTTCAGGTTGATGTAACCAACAAACAACAGGTAATTCGAAGTCTGGAAGAAAACTCAGTAGACTTTTCACTGGTTTCCATTGCGCCGCCGAACGTCAAGCTGAATCGAATAGACTTATTGGACAATGCGCTTTATTTGGTAGGAAGCAAGACATTGCTTCCGCGGAAAGACGAAACGCTACGGGAAATGTTCAGCAACTACCCAGTGATCTTCCGCGAATCCGGATCAGGTACACGACAGATGATGGAACAGTTCATCCGCAAGCACAAACTTCAGGTTTCAAAAAAGATTGAACTCACATCCAACGAAGCTGTGAAGCAGGCCATCATTGCAGGTATCGGTATTTCTATTGTGCCTTTTATCGGAATACGAAATGAATTGAAATCAGGTACCATGAAAATCATTCCTGTAAAAGGATTGCCGGTGAAAACAAGGTGGCAGATTGTCTGGCCTCAGGGAAAGGAACTTTCTCCCGTAACCGAAAAGCTGTTCAGTTACATTCGAGAAAACAATTCTTCCATCAGTGCGAAGTTGCTGGGAGAAAAACCGAAAAAATCATAAGTGAATTTCTTCTGTCGGATCCCAGAAGAATTTTTTGAAGTCCTGAACCTTATCGCTCTTTACACGCAAGCCTTCGCTTTCGAGTAGCTCCTGCATCATGGTAGGAGAACTGAAATGATTCTTACCGGTAAGAACACCTTCTCTGTTTACAACGCGATGCGCAGGAACAGGAGAATGATGTGTATGTGAAGCATTCATCGCCCAGCCCACCATTCGCGAAGATCCTTTTACACCCAGGTATTTTGCAATTGCACCGTAAGTTGTAACGCGCCCGTACGGAACCAAACGTACAACTTCGTACACCATGTAAAAGAAATCGGTTTCGGGTTTGGCTTTCATACGAATTGCAGTGAACCTAAATTACCACTGTAATTCCCGAAATCAACTTACGTATGATTTACTTTACTAACAACTTACTGTGCAAGCAGCGTTCCGGATGCCCAGAAGAGTTGCGCAGTTGCTTTAGCATACCGCACCTTAAGTTCGTAAAGGCGGATTTCACTGTTGATCAATGCCATTTCACGCGTATTTACGAGGAAAAACGAACTTTCTCCTGCGAAAAATCGTGTCTGCTCAGCATCGCGCAGTACACGTGAATACGAAACTTGTTGTTGTTGCGTGGCAATTTGTTGATTCAACATCACCGAATTGTTATGTTGAATGTTGATGGAATTAACGATTTCACGCTCCTTCTGCTGTCGCTCAAATTCGAGTTGCGACTGCTTGATCTCAACCTGCTGAATTTTCCCGCGTTCTTTACGCAGCAACAACGGGTAACTGAAATACACTCCGAACTTATAATTATTAGAGTAGAATGATGTGCTTCCCGGATTGACAATATTACCGGGTTCCTTTGTAATCAGATTGTATTGCAGATTCAATTTCGGTTTCAGTTTGTCGCGCTGATAACGTTCTTCGAACATTAATTGCCGTTGCTTCGCTCCTATTTTCAATAGATCCGGATGATTCATTCTCGCTTGCGCCTGCAAACTGTCAAGTTCCAATTTGGTAAGTCGCGTTTGCAACAATCCTTCTTCCGCCGGAATAATATTCAATGTGAGTTCCAACGGAACATCATTCTCTCCCCATAAATGCAATGACGCATTGAGCATTGCATTCTTATAATCGAGCAAAGCCTGAAGTCGAAGTACTTCACGATCCTGAACTGCAATCCACGCTTCAACAGTATCAATCGCAGGCAAATCACCCAACAGCGCGCGTTCCTTAACAGCAATGTACCGTTGTGATGCGAGTTTGTACGCACTATCCAGCAACAAATAACGTTGCCGCGCCATATACCAATCCCAATAATCACTTGTTGCTTTGAGCAGAACATTATTCACAACTGAAATACGTTCCGCTTCTGCAAGCTGCGGGAGTAATTGTGCCTGACGAATCGTGTTCCTTCTTTCGTCAATTATCAATCCTTGTCCTAACGGAACACTTACACCGGCATAAATTAATCCGGCCGATGGTGTTGCTTCCTGCGCATTTACAGATTGTCCGGTATTCTGTTCAAAACCGATTTTAAAATCTGTACCGAACCAAACCGGAATCTTCAGCGTGTTATCCCACAATTGATAATATTCCGTTCCTGTCAACACTTTATTCTGATAAGAAACATTGGCCGACGGATCCAACATTCCTTTCGCCATGCGTATCTGAGCTTTTGCATCTGCTGAAAACAAAGCCGACTGCTTGACAACAGGATGCCTTGCAAGAATGATACGATAATAATCATGCAGCGTCATTACCTGCAACGTATCAGCATGCAATTTGTTCGTGTACAGAACCATTGCCGCAAGCACGACAAACAGATACCGAATTACAGAATTACTTGTCGCCATAATCATTCATTGTCTCTTCGTACTTCTTCAAAGATTCCGCTTTTGCGTTTCCCATATAATCCGGAGGAAAACCGTTCATCTGTCGCCATACTTCATACCAAACAGGAACATCATTCAGCATTGCCCAACCGTACACGCCCGAACCTACACGCAATTGTGCGGGCCACTTCGCATCCTGCTTATCAGGCACAACAAGAATTCTGTATTTGCCATTGGTTGCAACAGGATCTATCACCGCAACAACTCCGCCGAAAGTTCCGAAGCTGTAATCCGGCCATCCCGAAAATACCAAAGCAGGCCAACCGTCAAACTGCAGACGCACTTTTCTTCCGCGCTCCAACAACGGAACATCTACGGGATCCACATACAACTCAGCAGCGAGATCAGGAGATATCGGCATAATTGTAAGAATCACATCGCCCTCTTTTACATTTTCACCAACTCCTTGCTTCTGCGCTTTCACAATATATCCATCCTGTGGAGCGGTGACGTAATAGAATCCCTGACGAACCATGATATTCACGAGTTCGTTATTCATCTTGGCGATTTCTCCTTCCGTTTCGTACAGATAAGAAAGAGCCGAATTCATATCTGATTCTGCTTTGGAGATTTTATCGATGTACTCCGCTTCAATGGAACTGATTTCAATATTGGCATTGATTACTTCATTACGTGATGCCAATAATTTATTCTCTGCGGAAATTCGCTTCGCATTTGCTTCCTGAACTTTCAATCTTCTTCTTTCAAGATCAGTAAGCGAAATCAATCCTTTTGTGTAAAGTGAATCTGCGCGTTTCTGCTGCACAACAGCAACTTCATAATCTGACATCGTTGCAATCACATCGGTACTGTCGCTTGTAACTTTATAAGAAGCCTGTAAAAGTTTGTTCTTCGCTTTCTGCATACTAAGAACCTGCGCTGCCTGAAGCGCATTAATCTGAACAGACAAAGCCTTCACTTTATCGCTTACAGAACCTCTTGATCCCTTCTTTGCATCTACTTGTTCCGACATTCGCTCAACCATGTTCGAGTCAAGGAATTTTTCTTTCACTTCAGAAAGTCGGACAAGCGTATCTCCTTTCTTAACGGATTGCCCTTCCTGCACGAACCATTCTTCAATTCTTCCGGCAATAATAGATTGCACATCCTGCGGACGATCAGCAGGTTTGAAAGTGGTGAGCATTCCTTTCGTCCGAATGTTCTGCGTCCATGGCAGAAACATCGTACAAATTATAATCATCAATATTGCTATTGCCCAACGTGCAGCAACTCTGGCCATTCGTACATCATATACTAAAGCCGATGCACGGAACTCCGGATTCAATCCGCTGACAGACCTGCGTTGTTTTCTTTGCGCTTTCATCGTTCGTTCATTAATTTTTTCATCACCGGATTTGCACTCAAGGATTCAAAATTGCCTGACGCAATTGCTTTACCTGAATCAATCAATACTACACGCTCGCACTGTTTCATTACTACAGGATCATTTGAAACTACAATCATCGTCCACTTGCGATTCGATGCGGCGAGATGCTCCATTATTCTCTGCTTTTCCTTTCTTTCAACACCCAGCAGCAGATCATCAAGCAACAGCAAACGTGGTTGACCGGTCAATGCTCGTGCAAGCAGAACTTTTCGCGCTACACTTCCGGGAATGCGGGTTCCTCCACTTACGATTTTGGTTTCATAGCCATCAGGCAATGAGTTAACGTAATCAGTTAAACCGACACAGTTGATTGCATTGATTACATCTGCAATATTCACTTCGGTTCTTCCTAATGTCAGATTCTCGATAAGTGTTCCTTCGAACATATTTTCCTGAGAAACGTAATCACCGATTTTCGAAAGCAACACGTCTTTATCCAGATTCCGCAGCGGGATTCCATCGTAGGTAATTGAACCTTGCCACGAATTCAGCAAACCGAGCATTATGTTCAGTAATGATGTTTTACCTGAACCGTTTGATCCGGCAATACATATTTTCTCCCCGGGAGCTACTTTTAAATTAAAGCCGTCCAGCGTAGCAGCTGCCCGATCTGTAAATCTGTAAGAGAGATTATCAATCTGAATGCTGATTCCCTTTTCAGATGCCGGTAAAACAACCCCGCCTTTGTGATCAACAGGCAAACCTGTAACATGTGATATTTTATCGATGCTCGTCAGTACATCGTAAACTGTATCCAGCTTCAAAATTATTTTCTCAACTGCACCCATAATCAGAATGATCACAATCTCAGATGCTATGAACTGCCCCAAGTTGATTTCCTGCTCAACAACAAGTATGCAACCTGCAACAAGTAATCCGCCGGTCACAATAGTTTTAAATAGTACAAATCCCACATACTGACCTGCGAGAACTTTGAAGTGATTCCCTCGGGCATACAGATAATTGCTCACGAAATAATCTGTCTTATTCAAAGCGAGTCGATCATCACCGGCAAGTTTGAAAGTTGTAAGTGATCGCGCAATCTCTTCGAGCCAGTTCGCAACTTTGTACTTGTACTTTGATTCCGCAAGACTTGTTGTGAGTCCGCGCGGCCCGGTTATTCTGAGGAAAACAATCAGCGCAAGGACAAGAAACAAACTTAACACGATGAACATCGGGTGGTAAAGTGAAAGTAAGAGCAACCCGAAAACGATTTGCAATATCGCAGCGGAAAATTCCAACAACAGTGTTGCTGTTCCCTTTTGCAGTGTTACAATATCGAAGAATCGATTGACCAGTTCGGGGGGATATTCCTTAAGAACTGATTCCAAACGAATACGCGGCACTTTGAATGCGAATTCAAAAGCTGTCTTGCTGAACAGTCGCTGTTGAATTCTCTCAGATAAGTACAACTGCATTATCTGCATTCCGCCACTGATCAGCAAACCGAGAATGATGAAGATGATGAGTACAATTACGGAAGTTGAAATCTGTCCGCCTGAAACGAAGCTCACAATACTTTGAACTCCAAGTGGAAGTGAAAGACTGATCAATCCGGCGATTACTGCATAAACCAGAATGAATCCGATTTCTCTGCGTTCATGTGTTGCAAGTTTTGCAAGGCGCTTCATTAGTGGCCAACGCGTATCTTCTTCCTCATCGAGCGTTTCGGGATTGAGAAGTGAGTCATTGGGAAGGAACGAAGCGATATTCAGCAAACTGCCTTTATCGGATTTCAAGGATGCGATTTCCTGTATCAGCGCTTCAGCATCCTCTTCGGTAACCAAATCATTGAATCTGAAAGCCGCTTTTGTTCCACTCTTTGTTGGAATAATTGCGAAAAGCAGGACTTCAGAATCACGACGAAGTACGAATGCTAAAGGATAATCCGCTTCTTTGATAAATTCTGCAGCATCATCCGATTTCAAAATATCACGAATTACAATCACGTTGCGGTCCGCCCCGAATGAGGAAACGATATTCAGAACAGACTCTTCTGTTCCATCCGATTTAAATTGCTTGTATTCGCCGGACTTCTTCAGAAGAAACGCGTCAGGATCCTTACCATAAGAAGTAAGAACCAACTCAAATAGTTTATTTAAACTTTCCGTCCTCATTACTTCTTGATGTATTTGTCCAGGCAAGCGTGAAGAATATGATTCAATAAGCGGCCGACTTCAGTATTCAAACTTTCGTTGTTCTCCAGATCAGTCAACGAAGGCAGATGGCGCGCGAAAAAATGTTGGCGACCTGCTTCTTCAATCAAAATTCCTGCTAACGAATGTGCATAAGGATACTTCGGAGCCGCACCTGAAATCTCCTCTGCGAATCTTAAAACAAAACTTTTGTAGTGAACATAATATCCTTCTTTGTTCTGCTTATCAACTTGCTTGGTCAGATAAAATTTCCCCGCTTCATTCACAACAATTCTGCGCAAAGCGCCTTCATCAAGTAAAGGATTGATAATCGAACTCACAGTTTCCTTTCCCGTAATTACTCCAAGAAGAATGTTCACTCGCTGAATCGGATCCGTCACATTAGCAATACGCATTGAAGAAACATGATTCATCCACTGCCAATGCCATGATACCAGATAAAGAAGCAGCTTCTGCTTATTCTCAAAATATCTGTACACTGATGCTTCCGGCGAACCTATATTCTGCGCCAGTTTCATAAACGTAAAATCTTCAAATCCTAGTTTATCAATCATGTTGACGCCCGATTGCAGAATGCGCCGCCCTAATTCCGTATCCTGAGGATCACGCAGATATAATTGCTCATTCAGATTCAGCCGAATCATTGGCGCTTCAGCGATAGAACCTGAAGGGACAGGGTTGGATTTCTTCTTTGCCATTGCGAATCGTAGTATTTTTTGCAAATTTAATAGCTTTACTATTATTTATTATTGTCTTTATATCTTTTTTAATAGTGTTTAACATTTAATCGGTTGACCCGATTTAACTCTTAACACGTGAAATACACTTATTCTTAACAGGTGATTAACATACCGGCAATATGTGAGGGATAATTTCGGAATCTGAATTTACCCCGTGAGCCAGAAAGAAGAACACCGTATTTTACTTATAGATGATGACGAAAAACTTCTGTCGTCACTTCAAAGCATGTTTGAGTCAGAAGGATTTAACGTTGTTTGCGCTACTTCCGGACGCGAAGGCATTGAAATTGCGCGAAGATTCCAGCCTCATCTGATCTTACTGGACGTAATTATGCCGGGAATGGATGGCGTGGAGACCTGTCAGGAATTGCGCCAACTGCCAACCTTGCAAAAATCGTTGATAGCGTTTTATACTGCGAGAAATGAAGACTATTCACAAATAGCCGGATTTTCGGCCGGTGCAGACGATTACATGATAAAACCTGTTAAGCCTAATGTTCTGCTTTTGCGCATCAAGGCTTTACTCAAGCGTAATAAAGCACGACAGCTGTCAACGGTAATTCAATCAGGAAACATTCGCATTGACCGCGAGCGTTATATCGTATTCAAAGGCAACGAAGAAATTATTTTGCCTCGCAAAGAATTCGAGCTATTGGCCTTGCTGCTTACTGCTCCAAGAAAAGTATTTACGCGTCAGGATATTTACCGCGAAATCTGGGGTGCTGAATTCGGTGACAAGAACCGGACAATAGATGTTCACGTTCGCAAACTCCGTGAGAAAATCGGAGATCAGTTCATCAAAACCATCAAAGGCGTTGGCTATAGTTTTGAATCGGCCAACTAAACTGCACTTCATGAATAAAGAAAACCCGTCGATCGCCCGACGGGTTTTTTATTTATAGTTCTTCAACCGAACCCGCAAAAAAAAAACCGCTCTGTTTTCACAGAGCGGTTTTCTATTATTTATTGATTGCTTATCGTGCGATGATCACGCGTACTGTGTTCGATACACCGTTCTCTGTCACACGGAAGAAGTAAACTCCGTTAGACCATTCAGTAGTGTTGTATTGAACATTCGTAGTTCCTGAAGCAAGATCCTGGTTTTCATTCACCAGAACTTTGCCGGTCATATCGTATGCGAAGATGTTTACATCAGAACCTGAGTTCATGTTGAACGTGATGTTCACCATGTCATTTGCAGGGTTCGGATACAATGTCATTCCCGCCAATGCAGCTTCTTCTTCAACACCGCTTACAAAGTTGATCACTTGTGTAGTTGTGTCAGTACATCCGTTAGAACCTGTAACAATTAAAGTAACAGTGTACGTTCCGTTTGCAGTATAGATGTGGATAGGGTTCTGTGCAGAAGATCCGCTCAGATCACCGAAATCCCATGAATAGATAGTTGCGTTTGCAGAAGAGTTAGTGAACTGATACTGGTTTACAACCGGTACACTCCATGTAAATCCTGCAGTCGGAGCAGTAAGTACAGTTACAGTTGTGTTAGCAGACATTCCGGCACCGTTACAAGGGTTTGAGTTAGTAACATCAACAGCGTATGTTCCTGCTGCGCTAGCAGAATATGTCTGTGAGGTTGCACCGTTGATCGGGTTTCCGTTCAGGTACCACTGATAAGTATCGCCTGCAGAAGATGAAAGTGTAACAGATTCACCAGGGCAAAGCTGTGTGCTTCCTGTGATTGATACTGTAGGTGCAGGTGAGCTGCTTACAGAAACGTTAGTTGATGCTGAAGTTGCAGAACATCCGTTTCCATCAGTGTAAGTTACAGTGTAAGAACCTGACTGACTTACGTAGATATCCTGAGTTGTTGCTCCTGTGCTCCACATGTTACCTGAAGTCTGGTTTGAAGAAAGCATTACGCTGTCTCCTGTGCAGAATGAAGTTGAACCGCTTGCAGTAACTACCGGTGCAGAAGGATTTGCATTAACAGTTACTGTTGTTGCAGCTGAAGTTGCTGAACAACCGTTTCCGTCTGTGTAAGTCACGTCATAAGAACCTGAAGACACAACAGTGATTGAAGCTGAAGTTGCATTGTTGCTCCAAACAATTCCTGAAGTCTGTGAAGAAGTAAGAATCACAGTATCTCCATTACAGAAAGTTGTAGGTCCGTTTGCGTTGATTGTTGGTGCTGTCGGAGTCGGATTCACAGTTACTGTAATCGCGTTTGTAGTAGCTGTACATCCGCTTGTTTTTGTAACTACACAAGAATAAGTACCGCTTGTTGTTACTGTGATCTGTGCAGTTGTTCCGCCATTGCTCCAAGCGTAAGTTGCAGCTCCTGCAGTTGTAGCATCAAGAACTACAGATCCGCCTGCGCAGAAAGTTGTTGAACCTTGTGCTGCTGCAGTTGCAGAAAACGCGTTGTTAATTGCTGCATTGTAAGCCTGGTTTTGAGGATCCCATTCTGCCCAGCAATCTGTCCAGTCTGTTGTTCCGAATGCACCGATATAAGTCACCGGTGTGAAGAATGGATCATTCAAATATGAATCAGAGAAAGAAGCGCCTGAAAGAAGCGGAGAGCCGGCCATCAAATTAAGTTCAGGCATGGTGTTATTCAGATTCGTAATCATCAGAGCAGATGCGCTGTTGATAGTCTGGTTTCCGAATCCGTTAGTGTAGAACCAACCTGTAGACGTTGACGGGTTACCGATATTGAATGCTCCATTAACCTGATTCGGGTTAGCAGCTGTTGTTGCAGCCAAAGTATCGCTCATTTGTACAAGCGCGTTGTTCTTGAAACGAAGATCTCCGTTAGTCGCGTTCCCTTGTGTAGAAGAACTTTCGATCAGCAATCCTGTAGGATAACCTGCGAATACGGAGTTGAAAGTTGAAGTACGCGTGTTACGACGCAAATGCAGTGCTCTCTTGTAATTTGAGTTGATTGTACTGTTGAAGCAATACGCACCGAAAATAGATACGTTAGAGAAAATAGGCTGAGTAATAGGTGTGTTGCCTGTTCCTGTAGCATCGTTATCTGATTCGAAACCATTTGAACCGGAAGCATCTGCAATGTTCGGGTCACGAACAGAAACAGCAAACTGGATTTTCCCGCGATAACCGAAATCTGTATCGAAATCATCGTCCCAACCGCGGTAAGCGATGAGCCATTTGCAGTTTACTGCTCCACCGAAAAACTCGAAGGAATCGTCACCGCTGTAAGAAACCTGAACGTGCTCGATCACTGTTTTGCTTCCTACAGCTCCGCAGGTCAAACCGTTGATCTCTGAGTTGGGCTGGAATGCAATTCCCGGGAACTCAATACGAACGTGACGCAATACACCGGAACTGTCCTGATCATTCGGTGTTGTTCCTCCACCGTAGAATGAACCAACGCCACCTTCAATTACAGCTTCTCCTTGTGATGTGCCCAAGCTTACGTTAGCGGGTGCGTTGCAAGCACCGCGACCGCAGATGATCAATCCGCCCCAGTCACCATAGTTACGCTGACCAACAGATTTCTGGGAAGTAAATACGATTGGTTGATCCACTGTACCGTTTGCAATGATTTTTGCATCACGTTCAATGATCAACGCACCTTGTGTTGCGAAATCACCCTTAATTATAGTTCCGGGCTGAATTGTTAGTGTTGCACCCGCTTTTACATAAACCCATCCGTTGAGGATGTAAATGTTGTTATTCGTCCACGTTTCGCTTGCTGTGATGTTCCCCGATTTGATGATCTGAGCGTTGACTCCTGCCATCATACCGAATATACACGCTACGGTAAGTAGTAAATTTTTCATGTTTTGATTTTTTTGTGTGTCGTTTTATTAACGAGACAAAACTACTGTTGCCACATCACGGGATAATGAATGAAGGTTTACGGATATGTTACTAAGACACCTTCGAATGTTAACTCAATAAAAAAAGGGAGGCGAACCTCCCTTCCAATATTATGCGTGTGTTACTTAGTTCTAGGTTCGAGTAATCGTAATGTAAACCCAAGGGTCACGTATGTTCCTCGTTTGAAAGACTGCATTTGCTGATCGGTATCTTTATTCAAAACTCCGTCACCATTAGCATCCTGCAGTAACTGTACAGGTTGATTCAGTAAATCGGTAACATTTAATCGCACGTCAACATTTCTGTTCTTCCCGAAGGTTTTCGTTATTGATAGATCAATCTGATGGCGCGGCATCTCCCATACTTCAGGAACTCCCGGTACTCCAACAATTACAACGCGTGGCCCTACAACATTGTACATTGCATTGATCTGCAATCCTATTGAATCATTCTGATAATACAATCCTCCGTTCACGATCCATGGCGATTGTCCCATCATCGGTCGTTGCTGTGCGGCATTACCTACGTTCGCCGAATCGAGATCAATCACACTTTTAATCCAAGCAGCATTGGCAACAATTGCGAGATCACGAATCACAGGTACATTAATACTGTCCAGCTTCTTACGCACTTCAATTTCAATGCCCGTATTAGTTGCCTGAGCAGCATTACCCCAGGTAAAGCTTCGTGTTCCTCCGGATCCCACTCCCGGGATGAAATACATCTCAATCGGATCAACAAACTTCTTATAAAATCCGCCGACTGTAATATTCTCGCCCGGACGCGGATAGAACTCCCAACGCAAATCAAAGTTGTCAACACTTGCCGTTCTCAAATCACTGTTACCGACATTGATTGAGTTGAAAAGAAAGTCATAGAAATAGTTCGGTGAAATCTCGCGGAACTCCGGACGATTCAACGTCTTTCCGTAGGCTGCGCGCACCAACATACGATCTGTGAAATTGTATGCCACATTAACGGATGGCAGAAATCGCGCAACAGGATTATCAATTATTACAGTATCTCCATTCTGACGATTTCCATTTAAGCGTTGCACACTGCTTTCGTATCGTACCCCTGTGCTCAATCGCACACGTTCGTGGGTTTCTCCGTCAAATTGCCCTTTGAAACTTCCCAATGGGAAAACTCCCATAAAATATCCGGCTTGAATAATTGTTGCTGCGTAATACTGATCGGCCTTCTTGGTGTCCTCATCAATTGCAAGTCCGTTTGTAGTATTGATATTCTCTTCTACAAATACCTGCTCGATCGGTAAAGCCATCAGAGCTGTATTTCCGTATGTCGCAATAGAAGCGGCACGATAACCAATGTTTCGTACACCGAAGCTTCTTTCTTTATTTTCATAATATCCTCCCGCTTTGAGAGTGAAAGTGTAGCCCGCTTTTTTATTCGTTGAGTCAGCGCCCAGAGTAATATCCTGCTCTGCATTAAATGCTGCGGCAATAATATCTTCCTGCATTTCCATATACAATCGACCGATATAAAACGGCTGCGCGCTGTTAGGAATGTATAACATGTAGGGATCGTCGGGAGCTGAACCAAATGACAACGTATATCGCGCGCGTCTCCAATCCGGATCACTTCTTCTTGCAGCAGAATATCCGATTGTCCAATCAACACGTGTTCTTTCTTTATTAAAACTATGTTCGCCCATCAACTGACCCGTATAAACGAAACGTTGTGTGTAACGGTAAGAATATTCACGGCGATAATTTCCTTCTTCAATGTTAACGCCATCACGAAGTGAAGTCTCATTGTCACCCATTTGATTCATCAGGTTCTTAATATTGATGCGATGCTGACCTGCTTTACCAAAACGCAAAGCATTGTTTTGGACCAATGCCACACGAACACTCTGTGTGTTTACGTTATCGAAGTAATTAAATACCGTATCACTCATCCCAAGTACCGAATCGTACATATTGTAATCTGAACGCTGAGACACCAAATGCTGAAAAGAATTGGAGTAATTCACTGAAGTGATATTACCGAACTGGAACTTCGGTTTACTAACGCGAAGTGAATAAGTAGCATTGAAACGATGATCCACAGGCGCATTGAATGTTTGATAACCCCAATTGTTTTTCAAACTGCGCCCGGCATCCTGAATCTCCTGTGCTGCTGTCAGATCACGAACATCTGCCGGAAATGTAGAAGGCAAAGCGCGAGATGGTGCTCCAAGACCGATCAGATCAGAACTTTCTCCTTTATTCAGACTGAACGGATCAAACGTGGTACCGTTACGAAAGCCTGTTGCATAACCTATCACAAGACTGTTCTGATTTGGAATATCAGTTGTAGTGATGCGAACTACTCCACCGGCGAATTCACCTGGCATATCCGGTGAAGGTGATTTATAAACCATGAATCGATCTATCATGGATGCGGGAACCATATTAAATGAAAACGCTTTCACATCGGATTCCACTGAAGGAGCAAGAACATTGTTCAGCAAAACGGAATTATAACGCTCCGACAATCCGCGCACTATTATGAAGCGATTGTCAACCAGCGTCACACCCGGAATTCTGCGCGCCACTTGCCCTGCGTCCGTTGCAACCGTCTTTTTAATCTCCGATTGACCTTGACCGTCTGCGGCCTGATTTCCTTTATGAATGTCTTCATTGATTGTAGCTTGAGAAGAAGTTGGTTTAACTCCGATAATCGTTACAAAACCGGATGAATCTCCTACAAGCTGTGAAGCGCGCTCCAAAGGAAAATCAAGCACCGTTGTCTTACCTGATGTTACTACTACACCTTTCACAACAACAGGCGCGTATCCTGTGTACTTACACGAAACGTTATAGGTTCCGGGCGGAACACTGATCTTATACTTACCATCAAAATCTGCCGGTGCACCGTAACTTGTACTGTCTACACGAATAATCGCACCCAATGCAGGAGCGTCTGCATTATCTTTCTCGGTTACCGTACCTGAAATGAATCCTTTCTGCGCAAACAGGATTGATGTAATCAGTATTGCCGTAAGTGTTGCTAAAAACCTCATTTTTGTATTAGAATTTCAAATGCAAAGAAACCCACGCTACATCACGCATGAATTAAGGGCATATGAATTAGATGTTAAGAGAATTGCGGGAATTCGAGGTTTGCAACAGATTAACTTAATTTTATTTTAACATTGAAGGC